>NZ_CP042172.1:608257-912386 GCF_005937985.2 Arthrobacter sp. KBS0702
CGAGCTGACCCTGGAAATGGTCACCGCGGACGAACGCGCCGCAATGCTCGGCTGGTACGCACCGGATCCGCGCATGCGAGCCAACATCGGCATCCGCCGCCGGCTTGCCCCGCTGCTGGATAACTCCCGCTCCGAAATCGAACTCATCAACGCCCTGCTGCTCTCGCTGCCGGGGAGCCCGTTCCTGTACTACGGCGACGAGATCGGCATGGGCGACAACATCTGGCTCGAGGACCGCGACGCGGTCCGCACCCCGATGCAGTGGAACCCGGACCGCAACGCCGGGTTCTCGCATGCGGACCCGGGCAAGCTCTACCTCCCGGTGATCCAGTCGCTGGTCTATAACTACAGCATGGCCAATGTGGAAGCGGAGGCGGCGCACTCGGGTTCGTTGTTGCGCTGGACCCGGCAGATCCTGAGCGTCCGCAAGAACCACCCCGCCTTCGGGCTCGGCTCGTTCCAGCACGTCGAGGCGGACCACGACGTCGTCCTGTCCTACCTGCGCGAGCTCCCGGCGGGCAACGCCGCCGGCGAGGACCCGGAAACCATCCTCTGCGCCTTCAACCTGTCCCAGCACCCGGTGGCGACCACGCTGAAGGTGCCGCAGTACGCCGGACGAGGCCTCCGCGACGTCTTTGGCGGCCAGGCGTTCCCCGCCATCTCCGACGACGGAACGCTGACCCTTACCCTGGGCAGCCACGATTTCTTCTGGCTGCGGATCCGCTCGTCCGCGTCCAACCCGGCCTCGCCGCACACCCAGGCGATGCCTATCCTGTCCATCGAAGGCTGAAATGACCCGACCCACTCTGTCCACCGCGCTCGACGCGCTGCTCCGCAGCTGGCTGCCGCGCCAGCGCTGGTTCCCCGTCAAAAGCGCGCACTTCAGCTTCGAACCGGCAGGCCGCGTGCGCCTCAGCGGCGGCGCGGATGCCGGACAGCCGGAGGACGGCGCGGAGCTTGAAGTTCTGCTGCTCGCCGTGACGTATCCGACGGCGGACGGCAACCGCACCGACGTCGTCCAGGTTCCGCTCAGTTTCCGTGCGCTGCCGCTGGCCGGCGCCGGAGCCGCCCTGCTGGGAGAGATCCCCGGGGCCGGCGCGGGCCCGGACCGCGGCTGGATCTACGACGGCGTCCACGACCCGGCGTTCGTCGCAGCTTGGCTGGACCTGATGCGGGCCCGCGCGGCCACGCCTGACGGCACGGCCGCCGGCCACCTTGTGGAGTCGGGCCACCGGCTGCCCTTCGCCACCGGCAAGGTCCGGGTGCTCTCCGGCGAGCAGTCCAACAGTTCGGTGATCGTCGACGACGGCGACTCTGCGGCGATCCTTAAGTTCTTCCGAGTGCTGTCCGAGGGGCAGAACCCCGAGGTCGAGATCGGCGCGGCGCTGACCGCTGGCCGTACAGCGGAGGTTCCGGCCACCCTGGGCTGGGTCACCGGCGAATGGGAAATCCCGGGCGACGGCTTCGTCGGCGCCACGGAGGGCACCGGCCCGGACGGCGGAGGGCGCACTGCCCGCGGCGAGCTCGCCGTCGCCCACGAATTCCTCGCCGGCGGCCTGGACGCCTGGCGTCTCGCCGTCGATGCGGCCAGCACCGGAACCGACTTCACCGCTGAGGCCCGCGCCCTCGGCGTCGCCACGGCCACGGTGCACCGCCGCCTGGCCGAGGCGCTGGGTACCGCCGCCGAGGGAGTGCCTGGCGGGGACATCGCGCCCGGCGTCGCGCAGCGGGTCAGGCAGTCCTGGGCGGAAGCCGGCGCCGCCGTCGGACCCTTCGACGACCAACTGGAAGCCCTGCTGGCGCGGCTCGAAGGCAGCAGCGCTGGCCCCTTGCAGCGGATCCACGGCGACCTGCACCTTGGCCAGATCCTGCAGGTCCCCGGCGCGGCGGGAATGCCGGCGCGCTGGGCGATCCTGGACTTCGAGGGTGAGCCGCTGCGGCCGATCTCCGAACGCAATTTTCCGGACGTGCCGCTGCGCGACGTCGTCGGCATGCTGCGGTCCTTTGACTACGCCGCCGGCGCAGCGGTCCGCGAGTACGACGATGCCATTGTCCCCGCCGACTGGGTGGATGACTGCGCCGAGGCCTTCCTGGCCGGCTACGCGGAAGTCACGCCCGGCACCATCGACCGCGACTCGCCCTTGTTCGTGGCGTTGTGGCTCGACAAAGCACTTTACGAAGTGGTCTACGAACTTCGGAACAGGCCCGACTGGCTCGCCATCCCGGTGAACGCATCCCGTCGTCTCCTCGGCAGTACAGGCTCCGGCGCTCCCGCCGAAGCCGCAGCGGAAGGTATCAAAATGACAGGTCCAGCACGTACCGAACGACCCGGCGTACCACTCCCCGTGGACGCCGAGACCCTTGCGAGGATCGCAGCCGGCGAGCACCATGCGCCGCACTCAGTCCTCGGCGCCCACCTCGACGACTACGGCCACGTCACCATCCGCACCGTGAAGCACCTGGCGGAAGCCGTCTCCGTGGTGACCTCGGCCGGCAGCTTCCCGATGTCGCATGAATCCGGTGGCGTGTGGGTAGCCGTGCTGGAACCCGTCGACGAGGGGCATGTGCCGGACTACCGGCTCGAAGTCAGCTACGAGGGCCGGGAACCGCAGACGGCGGACGAGCCCTACCGCTACCTTCCGACCGTGGGGGAAATCGACCTGCACCTGATCGGTGAGGGCCGCCACGAGCGCCTCTGGGATGTACTGGGCGCCCACGTGCGGCACTACAAGTCCGCCCTCGGCGACGTCGACGGCGTGTCCTTCGCGGTGTGGGCCCCGAACGCCCAGGCCGTGCGGGTGAAGGGCGACTTCAACGGCTGGGACGGCCGCGAATTTTCCATGCGCTCGCTCGGGTCCTCAGGCATCTGGGAGCTGTTCATTCCCGGCGTCGTGGCAGGGGCGTGCTACAAGTTTGAAATCAAGACCAAGCACGGCCACTGGGTGGAAAAGGCCGATCCGCTGGCCTTCGGCACGGAAATCCCGCCGCTGACGGCGTCCCGCGTCGTGGAGCCCTCCTACGCCTTCAAGGACGACGAGTGGATGAAGGCCCGCGCGGCCCGGGATCCGCACAACGCCCCGATGAGCGTCTACGAAGTGCACCTGGGATCCTGGCGGGTGGGGCTGGACTACCGCCAGCTGGCCAAGGACCTGGTCGAATACGTGAAGTGGCTTGGCTTTACCCACGTTGAATTCATGCCGGTCGCCGAGCACCCCTTCGGCGGGTCCTGGGGCTACCAGGTCACGTCCTACTTCGCGCCGACCTCGCGTTTCGGGCACCCGGACGAGTTCCGGCACCTCGTGGACGAACTGCACCAGGCAGGTATCGGCGTGCTGCTGGACTGGGTCCCGGCCCACTTCCCCAAGGACGAGTGGGCGCTTGCCCGCTTCGACGGGGATCCGCTGTACGAGCACTCGGACCCGAACCTGGGTGAACACCCCGACTGGGGCACCCTGATCTTCGACTTCGGCCGCAGCGAGGTCCGCAACTTCCTGGTCGCCAACGCGCTCTACTGGCTGGACGAATTCCACATCGACGGCCTCCGCGTCGACGCCGTGGCCTCGATGCTGTACCTCGACTACTCCCGCGAGGAGGGCCAGTGGCAGCCGAACCGCTTCGGCGGCCGCGAAAACCTTGAGGCGATCTCCTTCCTGCAGGAGGTCAACGCCACGGTCTACAAAACGCACCCGGGCGCGGTCATGATCGCCGAGGAGTCCACCGCGTTCCCCGGCGTCACCGCCCCCACCAGCCAGGGCGGCTTGGGCTTCGGGATCAAATGGAACATGGGCTGGATGCACGACTCGCTCAAGTACATGGCTGAGGACCCGTACAACCGCAAATGGCACCACGGCACCATCACCTTCTCGATGGTCTACGCCTACACGGAGAACTTCCTGCTCCCCATCAGCCACGACGAGGTGGTGCACGGCAAGGGCTCGATGCTGCGCAAGATGCCCGGCGACCGCTGGCAGCAGCTTGCCAACCTGCGGGCCTTCCTGGCCTACCAGTGGGCGCACCCCGGCAAGCAGCTGATCTTCATGGGCACCGAGTTTGGCCAGGAAGCGGAATGGTCCGAACAGCACGGCCTCGACTGGTGGCTGGCGGACATCCCCGCGCACCGCGGTGTGCAGCTCCTGACCAAGGACCTCAACGAGCTCTACAGCTCGACGCCGGCCCTGTACCAACGGGACAACGATCCCGACGGCTTCCAGTGGATCAACGGCGGCGACGCCGACCGGAACGTGCTGACGTTCATCCGCCGGGACGCCGCCGGCAATCCGCTGGTCTGCGCCATGAACTTCTCCGGTGCCCCGCACCAGGACTTCCGCTTGGGTGTCCCGGCCGCGGGCCAGTGGGAGGAAGTCTTGAACACCGACGCCGCTTCCTACGGCGGTTCGGGGGTCCTGAACGAAGGCGCGCTGACGGCATCCGCCGACGGCATCGACGGGCAGCCGGCCACCCTCGCCGTGACGCTGCCGCCGCTGGGCGCCGCGTACTTCAGGGCGCTGGGCTAGGAGCTTCCCGGGACGAGCGCGGCTGGCACTCCCGGCAAGAGAGCGCCCGGGCTGGAGTCGGGGAAGAGCCCGGAGTCCTTGGGATTCCGGGCTTTTCCTTGCCCTCCGGGGAGCCCCGGTTGAGGGGGAGAGGAGGGTGCTCTGGAGCGGCTTTGTCAGCTGGCCCAAGTGGTGGTAGAGTTTATTTCCGCGCTGCTCCCCGGAGTTGATCCGCTAAGAAGACCAAGAAGCCTATGGCAAGACTGAGTCGGAACGCTGATTTGACTAGGGTGAAGCGGCCCGGTAAGTTTGAAAAGTTGCTCCGGAGCGATCCTCGACTGGTTTTGTGGTTGTGGTGGTGCCGGGTGTGTCTGTTGTTTGAGAACTCAATAGTGTGCCAAGTTTGTTGATACCAATTTATTGTATTGAATTGGTTGATTGTGCCGGATCCGCCACCCCGTGGATGGGTCCGGTGTTTTTAGCTGGTTTCAAATTTTGTGCATTGTGTGCATCCCGTTTTCCCGGGGGCGCATGGTGTGTCTGTTTTACTTCAACGGAGAGTTTGATCCTGGCTCAGGATGAACGCTGGCGGCGTGCTTAACACATGCAAGTCGAACGATGATCCGGTGCTTGCACCGGGGATTAGTGGCGAACGGGTGAGTAACACGTGAGTAACCTGCCCTTAACTCTGGGATAAGCCTGGGAAACTGGGTCTAATACCGGATATGACTCCTCATCGCATGGTGGGGGGTGGAAAGCTTTATTGTGGTTTTGGATGGACTCGCGGCCTATCAGCTTGTTGGTGAGGTAATGGCTCACCAAGGCGACGACGGGTAGCCGGCCTGAGAGGGTGACCGGCCACACTGGGACTGAGACACGGCCCAGACTCCTACGGGAGGCAGCAGTGGGGAATATTGCACAATGGGCGCAAGCCTGATGCAGCGACGCCGCGTGAGGGATGACGGCCTTCGGGTTGTAAACCTCTTTCAGTAGGGAAGAAGCGAAAGTGACGGTACCTGCAGAAGAAGCGCCGGCTAACTACGTGCCAGCAGCCGCGGTAATACGTAGGGCGCAAGCGTTATCCGGAATTATTGGGCGTAAAGAGCTCGTAGGCGGTTTGTCGCGTCTGCCGTGAAAGTCCGGGGCTCAACTCCGGATCTGCGGTGGGTACGGGCAGACTAGAGTGATGTAGGGGAGACTGGAATTCCTGGTGTAGCGGTGAAATGCGCAGATATCAGGAGGAACACCGATGGCGAAGGCAGGTCTCTGGGCATTAACTGACGCTGAGGAGCGAAAGCATGGGGAGCGAACAGGATTAGATACCCTGGTAGTCCATGCCGTAAACGTTGGGCACTAGGTGTGGGGGACATTCCACGTTTTCCGCGCCGTAGCTAACGCATTAAGTGCCCCGCCTGGGGAGTACGGCCGCAAGGCTAAAACTCAAAGGAATTGACGGGGGCCCGCACAAGCGGCGGAGCATGCGGATTAATTCGATGCAACGCGAAGAACCTTACCAAGGCTTGACATGGGCCGGACCGGGCTGGAAACAGTCCTTCCCCTTTGGGGCCGGTTCACAGGTGGTGCATGGTTGTCGTCAGCTCGTGTCGTGAGATGTTGGGTTAAGTCCCGCAACGAGCGCAACCCTCGTTCCATGTTGCCAGCGCGTAATGGCGGGGACTCATGGGAGACTGCCGGGGTCAACTCGGAGGAAGGTGGGGACGACGTCAAATCATCATGCCCCTTATGTCTTGGGCTTCACGCATGCTACAATGGCCGGTACAAAGGGTTGCGATACTGTGAGGTGGAGCTAATCCCAAAAAGCCGGTCTCAGTTCGGATTGGGGTCTGCAACTCGACCCCATGAAGTCGGAGTCGCTAGTAATCGCAGATCAGCAACGCTGCGGTGAATACGTTCCCGGGCCTTGTACACACCGCCCGTCAAGTCACGAAAGTTGGTAACACCCGAAGCCGGTGGCCTAACCCCTTGTGGGAGGGAGCTGTCGAAGGTGGGACTGGCGATTGGGACTAAGTCGTAACAAGGTAGCCGTACCGGAAGGTGCGGCTGGATCACCTCCTTTCTAAGGAGCACCTACAACAACCTCACCCCGTGTATGCGGGTGTGGTGGTGTTGTCAGGAGTACGCCCGTTGCGCAGACGATTGTTCTGCGGCGGGTGCTCACGGGTGGAATATCAACAAATAGCGGCCGCCGGTTTCCTGCCGGCACCCAGTACGGATGCTGTTCCCTCTTGAGGGGGCGTGTCCTGGAACGGTGCGGACGGGGGATAAGCGGTTTAGTGTTTGGCACACTGTTGGGTCCTGAGACAACAGGACCGGGGTTTTCCCCGGGACTTGTGTTTCTGGTTTCCCGGCTGCAGCGAGCACACGGTTTGCCCTTTTGTGGGTGCGTGTGGGGTGTGTGGTACGGGGTTGTTGTTTGAGAACTACATAGTGGACGCGAGCATCTTTTATAAGAAGCAATTTCCAAGAATATGAACCTGGATCTGTCCTTGCGCCTTTGGGTGTGGGGGTGGTTTTCATGGTTCTCTCGAAATTACTCCTTGATCTTTTGTGGTCAAGTTTTTAAGAGCACACGGTGGATGCCTTGGCATTAGGAGCCGAAGAAGGACGTAGGAATCTGCGATAAGCCTGGGGGAGTCGATAACCGGACTGTGATCCCAGGGTGTCCGAATGGGGAAACCCCGCCAGACGCGCGAGTGATCTGGTGACCCGCATCTGAACACATAGGGTGCGTGGAGGGAACGCGGGGAAGTGAAACATCTCAGTACCCGCAGGAAGAGAAAACAATAGTGATTCCGTCAGTAGTGGCGAGCGAACGCGGATCAGGCTAAACCGTTCCATGTGTGATAGCCGGCGGGCGTTGCATGGTCGGGGTTGTGGGACTTTCCGTTCTGTCTCTGCCGGGACAGTGGGGTGAGAGCATGTGCATAGGTGAACGGTCTTGAAAGGCCGGCCAGAGAGGGTGTGAGCCCCGTAACCGAAATGTAGTGTGCCGCCTGGGAAGTATCCCAAGTAGCACGGGGCCCGAGAAATCCCGTGCGAATCTGTCAGGACCACCTGATAAGCCTAAATACTCCCTAATGACCGATAGCGGACCAGTACCGTGAGGGAAAGGTGAAAAGTACCCCGGGAGGGGAGTGAAACAGTACCTGAAACCGTGTGCTTACAATCCGTCGGAGCAGCCTTGTAGTTGTGACGGCGTGCCTTTTGAAGAATGAGCCTGCGAGTTAGTGTTACGTCGCGAGGTTAACCCGTGTGGGGAAGCCGTAGCGAAAGCGAGTCTGAACAGGGCGTTGCAGTGGCGTGATCTAGACCCGAAGCGAAGTGATCTACCCATGGCCAGGTTGAAGCGACGGTAAGACGTCGTGGAGGACCGAACCCACTTCAGTTGAAAATGGAGGGGATGAGCTGTGGGTAGGGGTGAAAGGCCAATCAAACTTCGTGATAGCTGGTTCTCCCCGAAATGCATTTAGGTGCAGCGTTGCGTGTTTCTTACCGGAGGTAGAGCTACTGGATGGCTAATGGGCCCTACAAGGTTACTGACGTCAGCCAAACTCCGAATGCCGGTAAGTGAGAGCGCAGCAGTGAGACTGTGGGGGATAAGCTTCATAGTCGAGAGGGAAACAGCCCAGACCACCAACTAAGGCCCCTAAGCGTGTGCTAAGTGGGAAAGGATGTGGAGTTGCGAAGACAACCAGGAGGTTGGCTTAGAAGCAGCCATCCTTAAAAGAGTGCGTAATAGCTCACTGGTCAAGTGATTCCGCGCCGACAATGTAGCGGGGCTCAAGTACACCGCCGAAGTTGTGGCATTCAGATATTAGCTAAGCCCTTGTGGTTCAGGCGTCTGGATGGGTAGGGGAGCGTCGTGTGGGCAGTGAAGTCGCGGTGGAAACCAGCGGTGGAGCCTACACGAGTGAGAATGCAGGCATGAGTAGCGAAAGACGGGTGAGAAACCCGTCCGCCGAATGATCAAGGGTTCCAGGGTCAAGCTAATCTGCCCTGGGTAAGTCGGGACCTAAGGCGAGGCCGACAGGCGTAGTCGATGGACAACGGGTTGATATTCCCGTACCGGCGAAAAACCGCCCATGCTGAACAGGGGATACTAACCGCCCGAGACCTGCCCGATCACCCTTGTGGTGTGAGGGTTTTGGTGGAGCGCGGGACCTGATCCTGGGAGGCAAGCGTATTAACAGGTGTGACGCAGGAAGGTAGCCGAGCCGGGCGATGGTTGTCCCGGTCTAAGGATGTAGGGCGAACGGTAGGCAAATCCGCCGTTCATGATGCCTGAGACCCGACGGGACCCCCGTATGGGGGGATTCGGTGATCCTATGCTGCCTAGAAAAGCATCGACGCGAGGTTTTAGCCGCCCGTACCCCAAACCGACACAGGTGATCAGGTAGAGAATACTAAGGCGATCGAGAGAATTATGGTTAAGGAACTCGGCAAAATGCCCCCGTAACTTCGGGAGAAGGGGGGCCCCTATCGTGATGGACACTAGCTGTCCGGAGCGTGCAGGGGCCGCAGAGACCAGGGGGAAGCGACTGTTTACTAAAAACACAGGTCCGTGCGAAGTCGCAAGACGATGTATACGGACTGACTCCTGCCCGGTGCTGGAAGGTTAAGAGGACCGGTTAGCCGCAAGGCGAAGCTGAGAATTTAAGCCCCAGTAAACGGCGGTGGTAACTATAACCATCCTAAGGTAGCGAAATTCCTTGTCGGGTAAGTTCCGACCTGCACGAATGGAGTAACGACTTCCCCGCTGTCTCAACCATAAACTCGGCGAAATTGCAGTACGAGTAAAGATGCTCGTTACGCGCAGCAGGACGGAAAGACCCCGAGACCTTTACTATAGTTTGGTATTGGTGTTCGGAGTGGCTTGTGTAGGATAGGTGGGAGACGTTGAAGCCCGGACGCCAGTTCGGGTGGAGTCATCGTTGAAATACCACTCTGGTCACTTTGGACATCTAACTTCGGCCCGTAATCCGGGTCAGGGACAGTGCCTGATGGGTAGTTTAACTGGGGCGGTTGCCTCCTAAAAAGTAACGGAGGCGCCCAAAGGTTCCCTCAGCCTGGTTGGCAATCAGGTGTCGAGTGTAAGTGCACAAGGGAGCTTGACTGTGAGAGAGACATCTCGAGCAGGGACGAAAGTCGGGACTAGTGATCCGGCGGTACATTGTGGAATGGCCGTCGCTCAACGGATAAAAGGTACCTCGGGGATAACAGGCTGATCTTGCCCAAGAGTCCATATCGACGGCATGGTTTGGCACCTCGATGTCGGCTCGTCGCATCCTGGGGCTGGAGTAGGTCCCAAGGGTTGGGCTGTTCGCCCATTAAAGCGGTACGCGAGCTGGGTTTAGAACGTCGTGAGACAGTTCGGTCCCTATCCGCTGCGCGCGCAGGAAATTTGAGAAGGGCTGTCCTTAGTACGAGAGGACCGGGACGGACGAACCTCTGGTGTGTCAGTTGTACTGCCAAGTGCACCGCTGATTAGCTACGTTCGGATGGGATAACCGCTGAAAGCATCTAAGCGGGAAGCTCGCTTCGAGATGAGATTTCCATACACCTTGTGTGTGAGAGGCCCCCAGCCAGACCACTGGGTTGATAGGCCGGATGTGGAAGCGAGGACTAACGACTCGTGAAGCTGACCGGTACTAATAGGCCGATAACTTACACCACACACCCCCTTCCGTGAACGGATTCAAAAGACGTTCACACCATGGAAGAGGGGACAAAGAAACAAGACTGCTTGCGTCCACTATGTGGTTCCCAAACAACAAACCCGTCACCAGACGAAACGTTGCACAGGAACCGACAACAAAATAACAACACCACAAATGTTGTAACCACAGATTTCCCACCCAGGGAAACCCCCGTCACGGGGGCCCGCGGGTGCGGACACAGGGTTACGGCGGTCATAGCGTGGGGGAAACGCCCGGTCCCATTCCGAACCCGGAAGCTAAGACCCACAGCGCCGATGGTACTGCACCCGGGAGGGTGTGGGAGAGTAGGTCACCGCCGGACATACATTAGGTCGAGAGCCTCCAACCACCAGGTTGGAGGCTCTCCCCCTTTAACCACCAAAACACCATCCCGTCCGAGCCCACGGAGCGTCGGGAGCGGCACTGGCATCCAGGGCGGAGCGCCGGGCCTTGTAGAGTTGGTTCCCATGGAAAACCTCTTCAGTCACGCCGCGGCAACCCCGGAACCCGAGCCGGCAGGGGGCCTGGAGCCGGTGGTGTGCACCGTCGTCGTCCCCGGCGCGGTCGCGAGGGCCTTTGTCGGGTTTACCGAGCACACACATCTCTGGTGGCCGCTCGAGGACCACAGTGTGTACGGAACGGGCTCCTACGTGGAGTTCGAGGAGAACCTGATTCTTGAAACGGCGGAAGACGGCCGGACCGCCATCTGGGGCACGATCGATGACTGGCAGCCCCCGCTGTCCTTCCACGCCAGCTGGCACCCCGGCACACAGGCCCTGTGGTCCACCGAGCTGCGCGTCGCCTTCCGGGCCGTGGAGGGTGGCACGGAGCTGCGTTTGGTACAGAGTGGCTGGGAGGGCGCCCAGGACCCGGCAGCCGCGCGTGCGGAGTACCAGGCCCGCTGGCCCGGCGTGCTGCAGAGGTTCGTCCGTTTCATGGGCGGACAGGCGCCGGAACTCCTGTAACGCGGCGCTCCAGCCCGGTTCGTAGCGGCTGAAGCTTACCGGGCCCCGACGGTCAGCTGAGTTTAGGCCGTTTGCGGGCGGCCGGAACCACCCGGCGAAGGGGCAACCGGTCTGGAACGGCATTGCCCGCCGTCCTGGAAGCCTGGAACTGCAGTACAGCTAGCGCAGCGGAGCGGCGTCGACCGGGGGAACGGCAGTGCTGGAGCGGATCACGAAACTGGTCGGATACTCGGTGTCGGCCGCCGCGGTGTCCGTGCCGCCGTCGAGCCCTGCCAGTAGCCGTCGGACCGCCATGGCGCCCTGGCCCCGGGGATCCTGGTCGATGGTCGTCAGGCCGAACAGCTCACCCAGTTCGTGGCCGTCGATGCCGATGACCGACAGGTCGTAGGGAACGCGGAGGCCGAAGTCGCGGGCGGCGAGGATGGTGCCGATCGCCATCTCGTCGGACGCGGCGAACACCGCGGTGGGCCGCTCCGGGGAACTGCCCAGCAGCTGCCGCGCACTGGCGTAGGCGCCCTGGATGGTGAAGTCGGCGGAGACCAGCCATTCCGGACGGATGGGCAGGCCGGCGTCCCGCATGGCCTTGGTGAAACCACCCTGGCGGGTGCCCGGCAGCCGGAAGTCCTTCTCGTACGCCGCATCGCCGGTCATATGCGCGATCCTGCTGTGGCCGAGCTGGATCAGGTGCCGGGCCGCGGCTTCGGCGATGCCTGAATCGTTGATCCGGATCGTCGAGGCCCCCGGCAGGGGCCCGCCGATCCCGACGATGGGCCGGTGGATGGCAAGCAGTTGCTGGATCTCGGCCTCGCTGAGCTCCAAAGACACGGCGATGACCGCGTCCACGCGCTTGCGCAGCAGGAAGTCGTTGAGGACGCTGTGCCGGCGCTCCTCGCCCTCACTGACGTTGTAGAGCGTGAGGTCGTAGCCGGCGTCCAGCAGGGTGGCGGAGACGCCTTCCACTACCGAGGAGAAGAACCAGCGGTGCACGGAGGGAACCACGACGCCAACGTTGTGGTTCCGCCCGGACGCCAGGCTGGAGGCGTGGTAGGAGAGCACAAACCCCAGTTCGGCCGCGGCTGCCTGGGCACGCTCGCGGCTCTGGGTTGAGACGTTGCCCTTGCCGCTCAAGGCGCGCGAAACGGTGGCGATGGAGAGGCCGGCCCGTTCCGCGACGTCCTTGATGCCGGGCATTTTCAGCTCTCCGTGTCCTCGATGTAGATATCCAGCCAAACAGTTTCACCTGAGCTTAACCGATGGGTAGCCCCGTCAGGTTCGGACGACGCTGCGCTGCGCAGCAGCACCTCGCCGGCGGGCAGTTCGACGGAATCCGGCCCGACGTTCATCAGCACCGCAGTGGTGCCGTTCAGGTAGGCCAGCGACGTGTCCGTGCACCAGTCTTCGAGCCAGGCGAGGGAGCCCTCGCCCAGGCCGAGCTCGCGCCGGAGTCCCAGCATCCGCCGGTACAGGTTCAGGTGCGACGCCGGCGACGCGGCCTGCGCGTCGCGGGCCAGCGCCGCGAAGCTCGCGGGCTGGGGCAGCCAGGGGTCGGCTCCGGCGCCGAAACCCGCGTGGGCTTCGGCGGAACGCCACGGCAGCGGAACCCGGCAGCCGTCCCGGCCCAGCCGCTCGCCGTCGGTGCGCCCGAAGGTAGGGTCCTGGCGCTGGTGGTCGGGGATGTCGATGCCGTCGGGCAGCCCGAGCTCCTCGCCCTGGTACAGGTAGGCGCCGCCGGGCAGGCCCAGCATGAACATCGAGGCTGCGGCCGCGCGGGAGCGACCGAGCTCCTCGTCCGGCTGCACATCGGCCGGGCCGATGCCGTCGCCGTCGCGGGGCGCCGGACCGTCGTAGCCGAAACGGGTGGCGTGGCGGACGACGTCGTGGTTGGACAGCACCCAGGTGCTGGGGGCTCCGACGGCGTCCAGGGCGGTCAGCGAGTCCGTGATGACTCCGCGCATGCGGTGCGCGTCCAGGCCGGCGTGCAGGTACGGGAAGTTGAAGGCCTGGTGCATCTCGTCCGGGCGGACCCAGTCGGCCAGCCGGGGGAGCGGGTCCACGTTGGCCTCGGCGCAGAGGATCCGGTCGGGGCCGTATTCGGCCAGGATCCGGCGCCAGGTGCGGTAGATGTCGTGCAGCGCCGGCTGGCCGAACATCGGGGCCTCGTGCCCGGGGAAGCCGTGCGAGCTGTTGCCGTCGGCGCGCCCGCCCCACTCCGGCAGGCCCGGGGCCTTGACGAGCGCGTGCGCCACGTCGACGCGGAAGCCGGAGACCCCGCGGTCCAGCCAGAAACGCAGGACGCGCTCGAACTCGGCGTGGACGGCGTCGTTGTCCCAGTTGAAGTCCGGCTGGGAGGTGTCGAACAGGTGCAGGTACCACTGGCCGGGGGTTCCGTCCGGTTCGGTGATCCGGGTCCAGGCCGGTCCGCCGAAGTGTGACTGCCAGTTGTTCGGCGGCTCGTCGCCGGACTCGCCGCGGCCGTCACGGAAGATGAACATGTCCCGTTCCGGGCTGCCCGCGGGGGCGGCCAGCGCCGCCTGGAACGCGGTGTGCTGGTCCGAGCAGTGGTTGGGCACCAGGTCCACGATCAGCCGCAGGCCGAGGCGGGTGGCCTCGGCCATCATCGCGTCGAAGTCGGCCAGGGTGCCAAACAGCGGATCGACGTCGCAGTAGTCGCTGACGTCGTAGCCGGCGTCGCGCTGCGGGGAGCGGTAGAACGGCGAGAGCCAGACGGCGTCGATGTCCAGCTCCGCGAGCTGGGGCAGTTCGGCGGTGATGCCGGCAAGGTCGCCGACGCCGTCGCCGTTCAGGTCCCGGAACGAACGCGGGTACACCTGGTAAATGACGGCGGAACGCCACCACCCGGGGGTGTGGTCTGCGGCATGCACCAGGGTCAAGGGGCTGGCCAGGGCGGAGAGGACTGAATCAACGGACATGCCGGTAATCGTAAGGCCCGCACGCCGAAATTGAAAACGCTTCCAGTTGCCGCGCGCCGCCGTGCCGAATTCACGCTCCCCGCCGAATCCCCGGCCAAAGACGGCATCCGGTCCCTGTCTGCGCGGGTTCTCGGAATCTTTGGGAACGCGGTCGTGGTCGGCAGGGGGCGACACGCCCCGCTAGAATGACTTTCCAAAGCGTGCATCACCGTGTAGCTTGGAAGCGCTTGCAGCTGTGAGCCACATCACCGACGATGCCACCGGGCCCGAATCCAACCGATCGGGCCCAACGCGTGGATGCAGGATTTCATGAAAGGGACACCAATGAAGGTGCAGAACACCCTCACAACCGGGACCAGCCGCCGGGTCTTCACGGCCGGCGCGCTCTCCGTGGCCGCGGCGCTGGCACTGAGTGCCTGCGGCGGCGCGGCAGCCACCGCCCCGGCCACGGCCACCGCGAAGCCGGATCTCAAGTCCGCCGGCGCAGCCACGATCACCATGTG
This sequence comes from Arthrobacter sp. KBS0702, assembly GCF_005937985.2. Taxonomy (NCBI): domain Bacteria; kingdom Bacillati; phylum Actinomycetota; class Actinomycetes; order Micrococcales; family Micrococcaceae; genus Arthrobacter; species Arthrobacter sp. KBS0702. Next base: position 622,866 of record NZ_CP042172.1, read on the forward strand.
GGTCGACGCCGAGCGCTCGCCCGCGCTGAAGGACATCACCGCCAAGTTCCAGGCTGACACCGGAATCGAAGTAAAGCTCGTGGTCAAGGACTTCGCGGCAGTCCGCGACGACTTCATCACCCAGGTCCCCACCGGCAAGGGCCCGGACCTCATCGTCGGCCCGCACGACTGGGTAGGCAAGTTCGTCCAGAACGGCGTGATCGCCCCCGTCGAACTCGGCGACAAGAAGGCCGCCTTCCAGGATTCCTCCATCAAGGCCATGACCTACAACGGTTCGGTCTACGGCGTTCCCTACGCGATCGAGAACATCGCGCTGCTGCGCAACACCGCGATCGTGTCCGACGCGGCCAAGACCATGGACGAGGTCATCGCCAACGGCAAGAAGGCCGTCGCCGATGGCAAGGCCAAGTTCCCGTTCCTCGTCGGTATGGACCCGAAGCAGGGCGACCCCTACCACCTGTATCCGTTGCAGTCCTCGATGGGCTCGCAGGTCTTCGGCAAGGCTTCCGACGGCGGCTACGATCCGAAGCAGCTCCTCATCGGCGATGCCGCCGGCGTTGAGTTCGCCAAGAAGCTGGCCGCCTGGGGCGACGCCGGCGAGAAGATCATCAACTCCAACATCACCGGTGACATCGCCAAGGAGAAGTTCCTGGCCGGCGAGTCCCCGTACTTCCTGACCGGCCCGTGGAATGTCCCGGACGTGCAGAAGAAGGGCATCAAGTTCGCCGTCGACGCACTGCCCACCACGGGCAGCCAGCCGGCGCAGCCGTTCATCGGTGTCAACGGCTTCTTCATCAGTGCCAAGAGCGCCAACGCGCTGGCCACCAACGAGTTCGTGACCAACTACCTCACCTCCGAGGCGGCCCAGGACTCCATGTACAAGGCAGGCGGCCGCCCGCCGGCACTGAAGTCCTCCTTCGAGAAGGCTGCAAGCGACCCGGTTGTCGCGGCGTTCGGCAAGATCGGCGCCACCGGCGTTCCGATGCCGGCCATCCCGGAAATGAGCGCCGTCTGGGCTGACTGGGGAGCCACCGAGCTCTCCCTCATCAAGGGCCAGGGCGACCCCGCCGCTGACTGGGCCAAGATGGCAGCCAGCATCAAAACCAAAATCGGGGGCTAGCCCCCGCGCCGGTTCCTGACGCCTCGAGACCTGCGAGCAGCGCCAGGAACCGGCCAGCACCGGGCCGGGCGGATCAAACCGCCCGGCCCGTTCCTGCATCACCCCAGCTTCCCCCAAGGACTGAAGACAGCTATGCCAGAAACTGAACTCCGCGAGGGCCCCGGCCCCGACGCCGCGCCGGCAGCCAAGACCGCCGGCCCCTCCGTCCCCGGAAGGCAGCGCGGCACCTCCCGCCGACGTTTCGGCCCGGACGGCACCAAGGGGACGATCGCCAAAATCGTCCTGCTGGGCCTCGTGGATGCCGTGGCCGTCTACGTCCTGATGATGCTGTTCTTCAGCCACTCCTGGACGGTCCTGGCCGTCTCCGCCGTCGTCGTGCTGGCCATCAACTGGATCTACCTGCGCAAGGGCGGCCTGCCCGCGAAGTACCTCGCGCCCGGCGTGCTGTTCCTGTTGGTCTTCCAGGTCTTTGTGGTCTTGTTCAGCGGCTACATCGCCTTCACCAACTACGGCGATGGCCACAACAGCACCAAGGATGACGCGATCGCGGCCATCCAGCTCACCGCCCAGAAGCGCGTGCCCGACTCGCCGGCCTACAAGGCCGCCGTGCTCGCCAAAGACAACTCGTTCTACCTGCTCTTCACCGCCCCGGACGGCAAGGTCTCGCTCGGCAGCACCGACACCCCGCTGAAAAGCGTCGACGCCGCCGGCAAGGACTCGACCGGCAAGGCCAACGCCCTGGACGGCTACCGGACCCTGAACTTCCAGGAAATCGTGGCCAACCAGCAGCAGATCCTGGGCATCACCGTCCCGGTCTCCTCCGACCCGGCCGACGGCACGCTGCGCACCGCCGACGGCAGCAACGCCTACCAGTTCAAACCGGCCCTGAAGTACGACGCCGCCGCGGACACCTTCACCGACACCGACACCGGCGCCGTCTACCGCGACAACGGCAAGGGCGCCTTCGCCGCGGACAGCGGCGAGACGCTGTCCACCGGCTGGAAGATCGACGTCGGCATGGAAAACTTCGCCCGCGCGTTCACCGACCCGAGCCTGCGCGGTCCGCTCTTGGGCGTGATTCTCTGGACGTTCACCTTCGCTCTCGCCTCGGTCGCGCTGACCTTCGCCCTGGGCCTCTTCCTGGCCATCACGTTCAACCGCGAGGACCTCAAGGGCAAGAAGGTCTACCGGATCCTGATGATCCTCCCCTACGCCTTCCCCGCCTTCCTCACCGGCCTCGTCTGGTCCGGCATCCTGAACCCGGAGTTCGGCTGGCTCAACCAGACCCTGCTCGGCGGCGCCTCCATCGGCTGGCTTACCAACCCGGTGCTGGCCAAGATCAGCGTGCTAGTGGTCAACCTCTGGCTGGGCTATCCCTACATGTTCCTCGTCTGCACCGGCGCCCTGCAGTCGGTTCCCAGCGAGCTGGACGAGGCAGCCCGGATGGACGGCGCCGGCCCGTGGCGGGTGTTCCGTTCGATCAAGCTGCCGCTGCTGCTGGTCTCGATCGCGCCGCTGCTGATCTCGTCCTTCGCCTTCAACTTCAACAACTTCAACGTGATCTTCATGCTCACCGGCGGCGGTCCGCGCTTTGCGGACACCAACCGGGACATCGGCGCCACCGACATCCTGATCACCTTGGTGTACAAGGTGGCGTTCGGGCAGGGAACCGGCCGTGACTACGGCCTGGCCAGTGCACTGGCCATCATTATCTTCATCATCGTGGCCACCGTATCGGCCATCAGCTTCAAGCAGACCAAGGCACTCGAGGACGTGAACTCATGAACGGGTCAGCACCGCGCACCGCTCCGGCGGCACCCACCACGGACCACCCGACCGCCGCGGGGGGCGCCACCGACGTCGACTACCTCAAGTCGCTGCACCGCCGGCGCCCGTTCGGGGCCTGGTTCAAGGACAAGGGCTGGCGCCACCTGGTCGGCATTGTCGTCACCATCTTCGCCGTCTTCCCGCTGCTCTACGTGCTCTCGGCGGCCCTCAACTCCACCGGCACCCTGGTGGGATCCAACGCCCTGTTCAGCAAGATCGACTTCGGAAACTTCGCGGCGCTGTTCAACATCCCCTCCCGGCCCTTTGCCCGCTGGTTCCTCAACACCTTGGTGGTGGGCGGCGTAACCTCCGCCGCCACGGTGTTCCTCGGCGCGATGGCCGCCTACGCGTTCTCCCGGATGCGCTTCACCGGCCGCCGCGTGGGCCTGCTGAGCCTGCTCCTGCTCCAGATGTTCCCGCAGCTGCTGGCGGTCGTCGCCATCTTCCTGCTGCTCAGCGGCATCTCCGAGGTCATCCCGGCACTGGGCCTGGGCAGCCAGCTGGGCCTGATCATGGTCTACCTGGGCGGCGCCCTGGGCGTGAACACCTACCTGATGTACGGCTTCTTCAACACCGTGCCGAAGTCCCTGGACGAGGCAGCCAAGATCGACGGCGCCAGCCATACCCAGATCTTCTTCGGCATCATCATGCGCCTGGTCACCCCGATCCTGGCGGTCGTGGGACTGCTGACCTACATCGCCATCTCCGGTGAATTCGTGATTGCGTCCGTGGTGCTCACCGACCCGGACAGCCAGACCCTGGCCGTCGGCCTGTACTCTTTCGTGGCGCAACAGCGTTCCGAGAACTGGGGCGTGTTCGCGGCCGGCGCCGTGATCTCCGCCCTGCCGGTGATGGCGCTGTTCCTGTTCCTGCAGCGCTACATCGTCAGCGGGCTGACGGCGGGCTCGGTGAAGGGCTAGGCATGCCGGCGGCGCACACGCCGGGGCCGCTTCCGCACCACGACGGCTCGGGGCTGCACGCCCCGCAGAAGGCGGCACTCGGGGAGGCGGCCCGGCTCCGGCTCCGCATCCCTGAGGTGTGGGGCCACGCGAGCCGGGTCTGGCTCCGCTCCGTGCACGACGGCGAACCCCGGTACACGGCCGCCGCCAGCCTCGGCGTGGCGGATGGCTGGGCCTGGTGGGAAGCGGAGCTGGCCGTCACCAACCCGGTGGCCCGCTACCGCTTCCTGATTGAGGCCGGTCAGCGGTACTGGAGCCTCAATGCCCAGGGTCTCTTCAGCCGGGACGTCTCCGACTACGCCGACTTCCGGCTGACGACCTTCCCGGCCGCCCCGCGGTGGCTGCGCCAGGGCACGATGTACCAGGTCTTCCCGGACCGCTTCGCCCGCTCGTCCGCCGGAAAAAACCCGGCCGCGGCGCACCCGGCCCCGGACTGGGCCGTGCCCTGCGACTGGGACACCACCGAGGTGCAGGGCGCCTCCCCGGAGACGCCCGTGCAGTTCTACGGCGGGGACCTGCACGGCATCACCGAGCACCTGGACCACATCCAGGCGCTCGGGACGGACATCATCTACCTGACGCCGTTCTTCCCGGCGCGCTCCAACCACCGCTACGACGCCTCCACCTTTGCCACGGTGGACCCGCTGCTCGGCGGCGATGAGGCCCTGGTGGAGCTCGTGGAGGCGGCCCACGCCCGCGGCCTGAAGGTGATGGGCGACCTCACCGCCAACCACTCCGGCGACGCGCACGAATGGTTCCAGCGGGCCCTCGCCGACCCCGGCTCCGAGGAAGCGGGCTACTACTACTTCAACGCGGACCACACCAGCTACGAGGCCTGGTACGGCGTCCCCTCGCTGCCCAAGCTGAACTGGGCTTCGGCTGGCCTGCGGGACAAATTCGTCCTGGCCGACGATTCCCCGGTGGCCCGCTGGCTCCGTCCGCCGTTCAACCTCGACGGATGGCGGATCGACGTCGGCAACATGACCGGGCGGCTGGGGGCAACGGACCTCAACCAGGAGGTCGCCCGGCTGATCGCAGACCGGGTCCGGGAAATCAATCCGGACGCGGCGCTGCTGGCCGAGGCAACCAACGACGCCGCCCCCGACTTCAGCGGCGAGCACTGGCACGGGGCCATGACGTACTCCAACTTCACCCGGCCGCTGTGGGCCTGGCTTAGCGGCGATGCCGGGCACGTCAACTTCTTCGGCACGCCGCTGCCGGGGCCGAACCGGATGGAAGCGGAGGATTTCCTCGCCACGCACCAGGACCTGGCCGCCGCGTTCAGCTGGGACGTCCGGCAGCAGAACATGAACGCCCTGAACAGCCACGACACCGCCCGAGCGGCCACGGTGATGATCGACGGCGGCCAGCGGCTGGGCGCCGTATTGATGTTCACCCTCCCCGGCGTGCCGGTGCTGTTTGCGGGCGACGAGTTCGGACTCAAGGGCGATAACGGGGAGTTCTCCCGGACCCCCATGCCCTGGACCGACCCCGGCCGGATCCTGACCGACCTCCGCGGCACCTACGCCGCACTCACCGCGCTGCGCCGGGACCAGCAGGCGCTCACCGGCGGCGGAATCCGCTGGCTGCACGCGCAGGGGGATGCGCTGGCCTTTGTCCGGGAAACCCCGGACAGTGCGGTGCTGGTGGCGGTGGCCCGGGCCGCCGCAAACGTGCACCTCGCAGCGGGGCTGCTCTCCGACGGCCAGCTCGATGCGCTCTCCCGGCCGCCGGCCTTCGCCGTCGGAGACATTGCTGCGGCCGGGGCACGCCTCCGTGCCGGCGGCCCCGCGGCCGCCGCCTGGGTACTGCCCGGCGTCACGGTGCCGGCACCCTAGACTGAAGGCCACAACTGACGGCCGGATTCGACGGAGAACTGGAGACCCATGCGCAGCATTGTTGAGGAGCTGACGTCCGCCCTGGGCGCGGAGAAAATCGCGGTGGATGAGGCGTCCCTGGCCGGTTATGCCGTGGACCAGGCCCCCGTGCTGGACTACCAGCTCCCGCAGGCCGTGGTCCTCGCCGAATCCGTGGCCGACGTCCAGGCTGCCGTCCGGGCCTGCGCCGCCCGCCGGGTGCCGTTGGTGGCCCGCGGTGCCGGTACCGGGGTGTCCGGTGGCGCCCACGCCAGCGAGGGCTGCGTGGTGCTGAGCCTGGAACGGATGAACCGCATCCTGGAGCTCAACCCGGACGACGAGACCGCCGTCGTCGAACCCGGCGTCATCAACGCGGACCTCAACGCCGCCGCCGCGGTGCACGGCCTGATGTACGCCCCCGATCCCGCGAGCTACAAAATCTCCACCATCGGCGGCAACGTCGCCACCAACGCCGGCGGGCTGCGCTGCGCAAAGTACGGGGTGACCCGGGATTCGGTGCTGGCGCTCGACGTCGTGCTCGCGGACGGTTCGCTCATCCACACCGGGCACCAGACCTTCAAGGGCGTGGCAGGCTACGACCTCACCGGGCTGTTCGTGGGGTCGGAGGGGACCCTCGGGATCGTCGTCGGGGTCACGGTGCGGCTGAAGTACCTGCCGCGGGAGGTCCACACCATCGCGGCCTTCTACCCGGACTTCCGCAGCGCCGCGGCCGGGGTCCTTGCGGTGGGCCGCGCACGGGTCCAGCCGGCCATCATGGAACTGCTCGACGGCGGCACCCTCGCCCGGCTCGATGCGGTCCACGGCTCGGACCTGGCCTCCCGGGGCGCCTCGCTGCTGCTGATCCAGACCGACGGTTTCGGCGCCGAAGCGGAGGCGGCCGCGATCCGGCCGCTGCTGGCCGCTGGCGGGGCCGTGGTGACCATGGAGGCGAACGCGGAAGCGGAGCAGCTCGTGGAATTGCGCCGCAACAGCCGTGGCGTGGAGGTCGACGACGAATACCGGGTGGGCGAGGACGTCGCCGTGCCGCGCTCGCGGCTGGTGGACTACGTCGAAGAGCTCGAGGCCATGGCCGTGCGGCACGAGGTCAAGCTCAAGGTGGTGGCGCACGCCGGCGACGGCAACCTGCACCCCACCTTCTGGGTAGACCGGACCGGCGACGCGGTGGATGCCGCGGCCATGGAGCGGCTCGGCGCCGCCCTGGACGATTCCGTCACGGTGGCCCTGGCGATGGGCGGCACCATCACGGGGGAGCACGGCGTGGGCCAGTACAAGCTGCGCTGGCTGGGCCTGGAGCAGAAGGAACCGGTACGGGAATTGCAGCGCCGGATCAAGGAGCTCTTCGACCCGGCCGGCATCCTGAACCCCGGCAAGGCGATTTAGCCCGGCCGTGCTTCTTCGCGCCCGTCACCCAACTGACTCGCAATAGTTGGGCCGGGGAGGGGGTGTTCAGTCGTCGGCGTCGGGGTACTCTTCGGCCGACTCGTCGTCGCCGTAGCGGGACTCCTCGGTTTCCACTTCGAGGATCTTCAGCAGCTCGGTGTCCGGATTAAGCATGATCGCGGCTTCGTCCCGGCGGTGCCGGAGCTCGGAATCGATGTAGGACTGCACGGCCTCGGCCAGCGGGATGTGCCGGTTCTCCTTCTCGGACATGTACCAGCGGTGCTCCAGAATCTCGTGCACGGCTTCCGCCGGCTCCAGCTTCCCGGACAGGTCCCGTGGGATTGAGCGGACGATCGGCTCGAAGATCTGGCTTACCCAGAGGTGCGCGCTGTATTCCTCGTCCATGCCCGGGTTGTTGTCCGCCCGGAAGGAGTCCATGTCGTTGAGCAGCCGCCGGGCCTGGTTTTCCTGGGCGTCCAGGCCGGTCAGGCGCAGCAGGCGCCGCTGGTGGTGCCCGGCGTCGACCACTTTGGGCTGCAGCTGGATGGTGGAGCCGTTCTGGGTGGTCTTGATGGCGTACTCCTCGACGTCGAAGCCGAGTTCATTGAGCCGCCGGATGCGGGCGGCCACGCGCCAGCGTTCGCCGATCTCGAAGGACTCCTTCTCGGTCAGCTCGGTCCAGAGCCGCCGGTAGCTCTCCATGATCAGCTCGCTGGTGGCAACGGGATCGACCTTCTCCTCGATCAGGCCGCCGTCGAGCAGGTCCATCAGTTCGCCGGCGATGTTCACCCGGGCAATTTCCAGGTCGTACTCGCGCTGGCCAGTGGACAGGTCCGGGTACAGCTCGCCGGTTTCGGCGTCCACGAGGTAGGCGGCGAAGGCGCCGGCGTCGCGGCGGAACAAGGTGTTGGAGAGGGACACATCGCCCCAGTAGAAGCCGATGAGGTGGAGCCGGACCAGCAACAGGGCCTGCGCGTCGATCAGGCGCGTCAGGGTGTCCTTGCGCAGCATCTGGGAAAACAGTGCGCGGTAGGGCATGGAGAACTTCAGGTGCCGGGTGACCAGCACGGGGTTCAGCGGCCGGCCCTCGGGGGTGGTGCGGCCGGTGATGACCGCCACCGGCTCCACGCAGGGGACGTCCAGACGGGCGAGCTTGCGGAGCATGTGGTACTCGTGCCGGGCGATGTGCTCCGAGGTCTCCTTGATGGCGATCACGGATCCGCCGAGGTGGGCGAACCGCACGATGTGCCGGGAGATGCCGCGGGGGAGCGCGGCGAGGTACTCCGCCGGCCAGTCCTCCAGCGCGATGTGCCAGGGCAGGTCCAGCAGCTCGGGCTCCGTGGCGGCGGCCGTGATGCTCAGCGAACTGGAGACGGCCTTGTCGTCGTTGGCGCTAGCAGCCTCGTACCGAGGCAGCTTGCCGATCTGCCCGTAGTCAGTGGGTTCGTCGTGCCACTGGGCACCGTTGTCCTCGCTCATGAGCCAATTCTCCCGTACGCGGGGGTACCGCGCCTAAAATCTGCCGCTTAACGGCCGACGGCGGCCCTCCCGGAGGAGGACCGCCGTCGGTCTCTAAGCCGGACCGTCAGTCGCCGAGGCGCAGGCCCGTCTTGGTGTCGAACAGGTGCACGTGGCCCGACTGGGGGCGGACCCAGACGGTCTCGCCCTTCATCGGGGGACGGCGGCCGTCGACGCGGGCCACGATGTCGTGGTCCTTGCCGTCGAGGGTGGTGTGGCCGTAGACGTAGGCGTCGGCGCCGAGTTCCTCGACGACGTCGACCTCCACCTGGAGGCCTTCGCCCTCAGGGGCGGTCTCAAGGTCCTCCGGACGGCTGCCCAGCGTGACGGTCTTGCCACTGGCCTCTTCGAGGACATCGTGCGGGACCGGGTAGATAGTGCCGCCGAACTGCACGCCGCCGTCGACGACGGGAAGCTCCAGCAGGTTCATCGCGGGGGAGCCGATAAAGCCGGCCACGAAGACGTTCTTCGGCTTGTCGTAGAGGTTGCGCGGGGTGTCCACCTGCATCAGCACGCCGTCTTTGAGCACGGCGACCCGGTCGCCCATGGTCATGGCTTCGACCTGGTCGTGGGTCACGTAGACGGTGGTGACGCCGAGGCGGCGGGTCAGCGACGCGATCTGCGTGCGGGTCTGCACGCGGAGCTTGGCATCAAGGTTGGACAGCGGCTCGTCCATCAGGAAGACCTGCGGGTTACGCACGATCGCGCGGCCCATGGCGACACGCTGGCGCTGGCCGCCGGAGAGGGCCTTCGGCTTGCGGTCGAGGTACGGCTCGAGGTCCAGCAGCTTGGCGGCCTCACGGACACGCTCGGCGCGCTCTTCCTTGCTGACGCCGGCGATCTTCAGCGCGAAGCCCATGTTGTCCGCCACCGTCATGTGCGGGTAGAGGGCGTAGTTCTGGAAGACCATGGCGATGTCACGGTCCTTCGGCGGGACGTCGGTGACATCGCGGTCGCCAATCAGGATCCGGCCGGAGTTGACGTCTTCCAGGCCCGCGAGCATACGCAGGGAGGTGGACTTTCCGCAGCCGGAGGGTCCAACGAGGACCAGGAACTCGCCGTCGGCGATTTCAATGTTGAGCTTGTCAACAGCGGGCTTCTCTGTGCCCGGGTACAGACGCGTAGCGTTATCAAAAGTAACTGTAGCCACAGTTATCAATCCCTTCACCGGCAGGTACGTGCCGGACGATCCGTAGTGAATGGTTCTTTTTATTCAGTTGTGGCATCCGGAGGTGGATGCGCATGCTCCCCGGCCGAAGCCGAGGAGCATCCAATGACGCCGCACGGTAGTTGTGCGCCACATCACATACAGAGTATGTCAGATTTTTGGTTTTGGGGCTAAAAGGTTACGGATCTCACAGGTGGGCTCGGTCACGGAGCGTCCGAGCCGGCTGTGTATACTCTGCGCATGACGGCCCTCCAGATCTATGTCAGTTTCCCCGGCACGGCGCGGGAAGCCCTTGGCTTCTATGCGGACGTTTTCGGCGGCGAGCTGGCCATGTTCACGTATGAGCAGTTCAACCGCACCGACGGACCGCCGGATGCCATCGCCCACGGCCAGCTGACCGGCGCGGTCGCCCTTGCAGGCTCGGATGCGGCGGCGGGCGAGAAAAGTGTCCGTTTCGAAGGCCTGATGCTCTCGCTGCTCGGGACCGCCGAGCCCGCAGTGCTGCACGAGTGGTTCGACAAGCTCGCCGTTGAGGGCAGCGTGATCGACCCCCTCGCCCCGAAGCCCTGGGGCGCGTCGGATGGCCAGGTCGTGGACCGTCACGGACTGCATTGGCTCATTGGCTACGAACATGAGTCCTGACCCAACTGGGTCGCGTTCGTTGCCGTTTTGAGGGCTGAAGTCGGCCTACTGCGAGTCAGTTGGTGTTGGTTTCGTGTCACTGCTGGTGCGTGGTTTGCGCGTCGGGTCCACGGTTCCGTCCGCCCCATAGTTGCCCTCGGAGTAGCGTCCGATCTCAGATTCCGCGGTGCGTCCGGGCGCCGATCCTGCCTGGCCGTAATTGGCCTTGACGTACCGCCCTGATTCCTGGGCCTTGTCGCCGAGCGGCTCGGGGATGCCGCCTTCGCTCCCGGCTTCACCGTAGTCGCCTTCGATGTACCGGCCTTCTTCGTCATCTGCATGGCGGCCACGTTCGGAGCCGGCCTTGCCGAAGTTGCCCTCGACGTATCGCCCCCGCAGGTCCTCTTCCTCGGGGCCAACCTCCGAGCCGGCTGCATCTGGGGTGTTCTTGCCGCTGTTGTCACTCATGATCGTTCCCTTCCCGAAACGAAATCTGCGTCATGTGCGGCGCACTTCCAGTTTAGCGACGCCGACCCCGAACTTCAGGGCTTTTCGCCTGGTCGGTCGGATGGGGGCACGCCACCCGTCCCCGGAACCGACAAGGGCGGCCGCGATCTGGCGCTTAGCCGCCGACGGCCTTCCGCCGTTCGCGCAGCAGCGCCTCCAGAAAATCGGAGACGTGCGTGGGAGCCTCCACCCGGAACTCTGCCTGGGTGAAGTCCAGGCCCACCTTGACGCCCAGGTCCCCTCGGATGAGGCTGCCCAGGGCGTCCTCGTCCGTGGTGTCATCGCCGGCGAACACGACGGCGGTGGCCCCGGTGGCCTGGCGGAGGAAGGAGATCCCTTCGCCTTTGGAGGCGTGGACAACGGAGGTCTCCAGCACGCGGTTTCCAGTCTTGAGGAAGACCCCCGGCCGGTCCTGCAGGGCGGCCTTGGCCGCCGCAACGGCGTCCTCGGCGACGTCGTTGGCGGCCAGCCGGGTGTGCAGCACGACGCCGGCTGGCTTGTCCTCGAGCAGGGTTCCGGGCGCCTGCTCCACGATCTCCGCCAGGATCCGGCGCACGTCGGCGAGCAGCTCCCGCTGGGCGTCTTCCAGCACGAGCTCGGTTGAACCGGGGCCCATCCAGACCTCGGCGCCGTGGCTGCCGATCAGCAGCGTCTGCTCCGGGGGCGAGGCGACGGCCCGCAGGCTGTCCAGAGCGCGGCCGGAGATGAGCGCCGTCGTCGTCCGCGGAAGCTCAGCCAGGGCGGCGAAGGCCGCGGCGGAACGGGGAAGTGCCCGAGAGTCCTCCGCATGGTCCACCAGCGGGGCCATGGTGCCGTCGAAATCCATCGCGACCAGCAGTTCCTCGGTGCCGGCCACGCGGTGCACGGCCTCCAGCAGTTCGGGGGAGAGCGAGAGCGAGGTCTTGGCGGGGTCGGCGTCAGGAGTCATCGCGGACCACCTTTTCCTGCAGCGCGCGAAGGAAGTCAGCGGACCAGAGGTCGACGTCGTTGGTCAGGATCTGCTTCCGCATGGCGCGCATCCGTCGTGCGGCCTCGGCGGGCTGCATGTTGACCGCGCGCATGATGGTGTCCTTGAGCCCGTCGATGTCGTGCGGGTTCATCAGGAGGGCCTGCTTGAGCTGGTCCGCGGCGCCGGCGAATTCGCTGAGCACCAGGGCGCCGTCGTTGTTTGTCCGGGCCGTGACATATTCCTTGGCGACCAGGTTCATGCCGTCGCGCAGGGCGGTGACGAGCATGACGTCGGCGGCCAGGTACAGCGCGACCATTTCCTCGATCGGGTAGCTGTGGTGCAGATACCGGACGGCGGTGTTCTGCATCGTGTCGTAGGTGCCGTTGATGTGGCCGACGGTGCCCTCGACTTCCTCGCGCAGCAGGCGGTACTGTTCGACGCGCTCGCGGCTGGGGCTGGCCACCTGGATCAGGGACGCGTCCTCCACCGTGACTTTGCCGTCCTCCAGGAGTTCCTCGTAGGCCTTGAGCCGGTGCCGGATGCCCTTGGTGTAGTCCAACCGGTCGACGCCGAGCAGGATCGTCTTGGGGTTGCCGAGGTCGCGCCGGATCTGCCGGGCACGCTCGATGATCTCCGGCTTGTGGGCCAGTTCGGTGATCTGTTTGACATCGATGGAGATCGGGAAAGCCTGGGCGCGGGCAATGTGGGTGGTTTCGCCGTCGGCGCCCTTGACGTGGACCTGCTGCTGCTTGACGCTGGCGCCGAGGAAGCGGCGGGCGGAGCGCATGAAGTTTCCGGCGTCGCTGCTGCGCTGGAAGCCCACCAGGTCCGCGCCGAGCAGTCCGTCGATGATCGCGCGGCGCCACGGCAGCTGCGCGAAGATCTCCGGCGGCGGGAAGGGGATGTGGTTGAAGAAGCCGATCTTGAGGTCCGGGCGCGCCTCGCGGAGCATCTTGGGCACCAACTGAAGCTGGTAGTCCTGGACCCAGACCGTGGCGCCCTGCGCCGCGTGGCGGACGACGGCGTCCGCGAACCGCTTGTTGACCTTACGGTACGAGTCCCACCAGGCGCGGTGGAACTCCGGCGGCGCAATCACGTCGTGGTAGAGCGGCCAGAGCGTGGCGTTGGAGAAGCCTTCGTAGAACAGCTCGATGTCCCGGGTGCTGAGCTGGACGGGGATGAGGTCGATGCCGCGGTGGCTGAAGGGCTCGAGGTGCTCGTCCGGGGCGCCGTGCCAGCCCACCCAGGCGCCGTCGGTCTTGGTCATCATGGGGGCCAGCGCCGTCACGAGGCCGCCGGGGGAGCGGCGCCAGCCGTCCTCGCAGCCGGGCTCATCCGGGGAGCAGCGGTCCACGGGCAGGCGGTTGGACACGACCATGAAATCGAACGTGTCGGCTGCTTCCGAAACACCGGGGTGCTTGTCCGCCGCCGACGGGGCGTCCTGCTCCCCGTCGGCTGTCTGTGCAGTGTGGTGCTCGGCGCGTTCGGCGCTCTGGCTTGCTTGCATTGGTGCCCCCTGGGGTTGCTTGTGGCTCTGATCCACCCTAGCCGGGCGGAATCTTCTGTGCTATTCGCCCGTTAGGCACACGGAGGGAAACTTGAAGGCGCAAGCTCCCGGGTTTCTCCCCTAAAATGATGGAGTTGCCACCCAGTGGACCATCCCAGGCCGATCGACACGAGGAACTAATGAGCCCCGCAAACGAACCCCGTCAGTCCAAAGCGGAGCGCACCGCCGCGGCGCGCGAGAAAGCCCGTGAGATCCGCGAGGCGCAGCTGAAGAAGGAAAAGCGGAACAAGCTGCTGATCGGCTGGGGCATCGTGGCCGCCGTCGTTGCCATCATCGTGATTGTCGCCCTGGTGGTCACCTCGAACATCCAAAAGAACGCACCGATCGCCGATTCCGGTCCGACGCCGGCAAACGGCAACGTCAACGGCGGCGTGACCCTGCTGGCCAACACCGAGGTGGCGAAGTCGGCCCCGGCCACCGTCAAGCTCGCGGACGTGCCGTCTGCCCCCGCCACGCCGCCGGCAGAGATCAAGGCGCCCGGAGCCGACGCCGAGGCCGGCAAGCCGGTCAAGGTGGTCCTCTACATCGACTTCATCTGCCCGGTGTGCAAGGACTTCGAATCCCGGTACAACCAGACCCTCACCAAGCTCCGCAACGACGGCAAGATCACCGTCGAGTACCGGCCGCTGGGCTTCCTGGACAGCCGCTCCAGCACGAACTACTCCTCGCGGGCAGCCAACGCCGCGGCCTGCGTGGTCAATGAGTCCCCGGAGAAGTACTCGGACTTCGTCGACGCGCTGTTCGCCAAGCAGCCGGCCGAGGGCAGCGCGGGCCTCTCCGACTCGGACTTGAAGAAGCTGGCCACCGACACCGGGGCCAAGAGCATCGACAAGTGCGTTGATGACAAGACCTACCGCCCGTACGTGAAATATACGACCCAGCAGGCTGCGGCCATCGGGGTCACCGGAACGCCTACCGTCTTTGTCGAGGGCAAGCAGTGGGGCAAGGGCGACAGCGCCCAGACTCCGTTCGACCAGTACCTCCAGGCAGCGGTGGACGCCAAGAAGTAGCCGCCGCGCATCGGATGCAGCCCGGCCCCGGATTCGTCCGGGCCGGGCTGTCTCTCTTTCGGCAGGGTGCCGCATTTTTTACCGGCAGGCCTCCGTGGGCTACCCTTATCTAGCGCTTAGCGTCAGGCCCCTTGAGCGGCCCGGCGACGACGGCGAAACTGCCTCCTTAGCTCAGTTGGCCAGAGCACCGCTCTTGTAAAGCGGGGGTCGTCGGTTCGAATCCGACAGGGGGCTCCACGAACCCCTCCGTTCCGGCGATTCTGCCCGGGACGGAGGGGTTTTTCCGTGCCCGGGGCCTGGCGGGTCCGCCGGTTCGACGGTTCCGTGCCCACACGACGCTTCCAGGCATCGAGTGGGCGCGGAACCGTCGAAACGGCGCCGTGGGTCGGTCAGGAACGTTGCCCGGGCCAGTCCCTCGGTCGCCGGGCCCGCCGAAAGACCCTAGCCCGCTCCACACGCGGCACGGACAATGCGGGAATCGGCCTTGTCGGGGCGAACCGGACCACATGAAAGCAGAGGCCAGTCCATGTATTTCAGAAACCCGCGTCTTAGGACCCGCATCGCAGCGCTCGTGGCGGGCCTGCTGACGGCCTTGGGAAGCGCATTCGTGGTGGCATCGCCGGCATCGGCCGCCACCACCGTCTCCAGGGAGAACTACAAATCCGTGTCCACAGGGGGCTTCACAAACACCACATCGTCCGACGGGTGCAGGTCCACCTCCACGGCCGCCAGCGCCGGAACGTCATCCCAGGGCGACGGCGGCAGCACCATGTACTACTCTTCCAGCACCTACGACAGGTGCACGGCGCAGAGCTACTCCGTCCACGGCAGTGGTCCGACCCAGGTCTTCACCTTCAATCACACTTCGGTGCACGCCATCGCCACAGTCCCGCTCTCTGACGGAACCCGGATCTACCTGGACCTCACGTGGCACGGCACTGGAACTGCGGAGCGCGATGCCACCGCCACGCGGGACGTGCAGCCCGGACAGTTCGTGGCGCATACCGCCGCCCATGTCACGCTCCAGGACGCCGTCGTGACAGGCACGCTCTCACTCGATGACGCCTACATAGCGGCTACAAAGGTCTCATCGCTGGCAGTGACGATCGGCAAGCCATAAGAGTGCAGCAGGCGGGTGAGAGCTCGGGGGTCTGTCTGGTCCGCCGTTTCGACGGTTCCGTGCCCACACGACGCTTCCCGGCATCGAGTGGGCACGGAACCGTCGAAACGGCGCGGTGGGTCGGTCAGGAACGTTGCCCGGCACTCCTCACCCCGCCGGCCGGGTGGCCTCCTCGAGGATTTCCAGCAGGTGCCGGTAGGAGTGGCCGGTGGCCTTGGACATGCCCAGTTCGCAGGTGCGGTTCGTTGAGGCGTAGGCGTCGAATTCGCGCTCGTTGATTTCCCGGGCCTGCTTGTCCGTGGCGGAGTCGGTCAGTTCCGGGTGGAGCAGGCCGCGGTCACCGGCGAATGCGCAGCAGCCCCAGTTCAGCGGCACGAACACGTCTCCGGTCACGGCCAGGGCGATGTCCATCAGCGCGTCGTTGGTCCCCAGCTGCGTGGAGGAGCAGGTGGGGTGCAGGGCCATGGAACCCACCGGGGCGGTGACGGTCAGCTGCCCGAGCACGTGCTGGTGCACGAACTCCACTGAGTCCACGAACCGCAGCCCGGCGTAGCGTTCCCCGCCCTCGGCGGCGAGCCGCTTCATCGTCTCCAGGCCCTCGGTGCAGGAGGCGGCGTCGCACACCACCGGCAGCCGGCCCTGGCCGCTTGCCTGGTAGAGCCCGTCCAGAACCTTCGCGGACATCGCCGCGTAGCCCTGCGAGAAGCCCTTGGATTTCCACGGGGTGCCGCAGCACAGGCCGCCGATCTCCTCCGGGACGGTCAGCCCCACGCCGGCGCGCTCGCAGAGTTCCAGGAAGGCCTGGGCCGAGCCTTTGGCGTCACCCGGCGCGTCCGCGGGGCCGAACATGGTGCCGATGCAGGCCGGGAAGAACACGGCGACGCTGTCCGGGTCCCGGCGCGGCCGGCGCTTGGAGCCGCCGCCCGGCAACACGGAGTCGTAGGCGGGAACGGTCTCCGCGCCCAGCACGGCCCGGCCGATGGCGGTCGCCGCCTTGGCCAGCGGCGCGGGCATCGCCTTCGCCACCGTCATGGCCAGGCCGCCGCCGGCGGTGACGGCGCCCCAACGATCCGCGGCGGCGCTCCAGCCGGCCTCCGCGACGGCGTTCGCGTTTTCCGTCCGCAGCCGCCGCACCAGGTCCCCGGTGTTGATCAGCACCGGGCAGGCGGTGACGCACATGCCGTCGGCCGCGCAGGTCTGCACGCCGTCGTACTCGTAGTCCTTGCGCAGCCGGGCGGCCAGGGCGTCGTCGCCGCGCTGTTCCGCGGCGGCCATCTCGCGCCGCAGCACGATGCGCTGGCGGGGCGTGAGGGTGATGTCTTTGCTCGGGCAGACCGGTTCGCAGTAGCCGCACTCGACGCAGCGGTCCACCTCTTCCTCCACCGTCGGCGCCACCTTGAGGTTCTGCACGTAGGACAGCGGATCCTCCGCGAGCAGCACCCCCGGGTTGAGGAGGTTGGCGGGGTCGATCAGCCGTTTGATCTCCTGCATGACTTCGTAGAGCTCGTCACCGTACTGGCGGCGGACGAACGGGGCCATGATGCGCCCGGTGCCGTGCTCGGCCTTGAGCGAGCCGCCCGCGCCGAGGACCAGATCCACCATGTCGTCCGTAAACGCCTGGTAGCGGAGGAGCTGCGCGGGGTCGTCGAAGCGCTCGTTGAGCATGAAGTGGACGTTGCCGTCCTTCGCGTGCCCGAAGATGACCGATTCCTCGTAGCGGTGTTCGGCAAAGAGCCGGGTCAGTTCGCCACAGGTGTCCGCCAGGGCTGGCACCGGAACCACAATGTCTTCCAGCAGCGCGTTGGTGCCGGAGGGGCGGGCGCCGGCCACCGTGGTGTAGAGGCCCTTGCGCACGTGCCAGAGTGCCGCGCGGTCCTTCGGGTCCGTGGTCAGCGCGAACGGCGAGGCCAGCTCCAGGGACGCGAAGAGCGGCTGCGAGTTTTGCCGCTTGTCGGTCAGCTCCGCGGCGTCGGCGCCCTGGTGTTCCACCAGCAGTGCGGTGTGTCCCTGGACCGGGAGCGAACGGATGGCCGCGGGCGCGTCGGCAGCGAGCTGCGCGACCTTCAACGCGGCGGCGTCCATCAGTTCAATGGTCGCCAGGCCGGAGGCCACCAGCTCGGGCAGGGCGGCCGTGGCCGCGGCGAGCGTGTTGAAGACCAACAGCCCGGTGGCGACGGCGGGCTTGACCTCCACGGTGCGGAAGACTGCCTCCGCCACGAAGCCGAGGGTGCCTTCGCTGCCGATCATGAGGTGCATCAGGATGTCGACGGCACGTTCGTAGTCCAGGAACGAGTTCACCCCGTAGCCCATCGTGTTCTTCATCGAGAACAGCGAGGTGATGGTGCGCACCGACTCCGCGTTCCCGGCTACCCGCCGCCGCAGCCGCAGCAGGCCCTCGTGGAGGTCCGGCTCCAGCTGCCGCAGGCGAGCGTCCGCATCGGCGTCGGCGGTGTCGATGACCGTGCCCGAGGGCAGTACCAGGACCATGGATTCCAGGGTGCGGTAGGTGTTGAACTCCGTGCCGCAGGCCATCCCGGAGGAATTGTTCGCGATCACGCCGCCCACGGTGCAGGCGATCTCGCTCGCCGGGTCGGGGCCGAGTTTGCGGCCGAACGCTGCCAGCCGGGCGTTGACGCTGCGGATGGTGGCGCCGGGTTGGACGCGGACGCGGGCGCCGCCGTCGAGGACCTCGATGCCGCGGAAGTGCTGGCGGGTGTTGATGAGCAGGCTGTCGCTGAGCGCCTGGCCGGAGAGGCTCGTGCCGCCGGAACGGAAGGTGGCGGGCAGCTTGAGCTCGCGGCTGCGGCGCAGCAGCTGCCCGACGTCGTCGGCGTTGCGCGGGGTGGCGACGGCCTGGGGGATCAGCAGGTAGTGGGACGCGTCGTGCGCCATGGCCCGGCGGTCCAGGTCCCTTGTACTGACTGTATCGAGGTCAAGCTGGTCGATCAGGGGTGCGGCGGCGGCCGTGGAGGTCATGCGGTGCTCCAGAGGGTTACGGGGTGGGAGGGGATTGCGGCGGGGTGGCTTCCTGCGCCCGAACGTAGAACCATTCGATGTGTTCGCGCAGCAGGCGGGCCGCAAGCTCGCCGTCGTGCGCCTGGACGGCATCAAAGATGCCGTGGTGCTGGCTCCGCAGTTCGCACAGGACATCCGGCCAGGACTCCATCGCGTCCATGGCGCCCTTGACGTAGCCGACGATCGCCCCGCTTAGGGACTCCATCATGGTGGCGACGACGGCGTTCCCGGCGAGCGAGCTCAGCGCGACATGGAACCGCGCATCGAGTTCGTGGAAGGTGGCCCGGTCAATTCCGGGGTTGTCCATCGCGTCCAGCAGCGCGGCGGCCTGCTTCAGCTCTTCCTCCGTGCCGCCGCGGGCAGCCCCGGCCTGGGCGGACCAGGTCTCGAGCAGGATGCGGGTCTGCACGATGTCCTCGACGGGCAACCGGCTGCTGGCCACATGCAGGCGCAGGGCGGAGGAGAGGCCGGCGGAGGGATCCGAGATGACGATGGCCCCGGAAGTGGGCCCGGAGCCGACGGAACTGCGCAACACGCCCATTGCGTCCAGGATCCGGATGGCTTCGCGGACCGAGGCGCGGGAGATCCCGTAGCTTTCCGCCAGGGTCCGTTCGCCCGGGAGACGGTCGCCGAGCTTGATCTTGCCGGAGCGCAGATCGGCCTCAATGTCCTGCAGGAGCGCGTCATAGGTTCGACGGCGGGGGCCTGCTCCTGCTTCGGCGGTTGTCACGGGCGTTTCCTTCCGGGCGGGAGTGCGGGCCGCGGTGTGCGGCCCGCACTCTTGATGGCGTGAAGGCTGGCGGCTAAGGCAGCATCCAGCCCAGGACGGGGGTGGACTGCAGGAAGGCGAGGGTGCACAGGACCAGCAGGAGAGCCACGCTCCACCCGACCACCTTACGCAGGATCACCGACTCCTGGCCGTCAAGGTTGACGGCGGTCGCCGCGATGGCGAGGTTCTGCGGACTGATCAGCTTGCCCACGACGCCGCCGGAGGTGTTGGCGGCCACCAGCAGGTTCGGATCGATGCCGGCCTTCAGGCCCGCCGTCTGCTGCAGCTTGGCGAACAGCGCATTGGCGGAGGTGTCCGAGCCGGTCACGGCAGTGCCCAGCCAGCCGAGCACGGGCGAAAGGAAGGCGAAGAAGCTGCCGGTGCCGGCCAGCCAGGTGCCGATCGAGACCGTCTGCCCCGAGTTGTTCATGACGTAGGCCAGGGCGAGCACCGTGATGATGGTGAGTCCTGCCCAGCGCATCTTGAAGATGGTCCGTCCGATCTCCTGGACCGCGTCGCCGAAGGAGAGGCGGAAGCGGCCGCCGTCGTCGTACTTGGAGTACACCAACGCGACCAGCAACCCGGTGATTAGCAGCAGCGTGCCCGGGCTGGACAGCCACTGGAAGGTGTACACGGTGGAGGAGACGGGCTTGCCGTCGGCGCTGACGAGGGCGTCGTGCAGGATCGGCCAGGGGATCTTGATGTCCGTGGCGGCGAGGAACGCGGGCAGGTCGACCCCGAGCTTCCACAGCTTGGCGATGCCGAACACGACGATCACGAGGAAGTACGGAAAGAGGGCCAGCCACGTGCGCGTCGGCGTGAGGCCGCCGTCGGTGGCCTTTTCGGCGGTCACGACGCCGGCCTTGCCGGCATCCTGCGAGCCCCGGCTCTGTGCGGCGGTGCCGCCGGCAACAGCGTCAGTGGCCACGCCGAGGCGCTCGCGGGCGGCGGCGCTGCCCTTCGGCTTCCACATCCGGAAGAACACGACGGCGGCGCCGAGGCCGACCAGCGAGGCCAGAATGTCGGTGAGTTCGTAGGAGAAGAAGTTGGAGCACAGGAACTGGGCGACGGCGAAGGAGCCGCCGACCACCAGCGCTGCGGGCCAGCAGTCCTTCAGGCCGCGGCGGCCGTCGATGATGTAGAGCAGGATCAGCGGCACGAAGGTGGCAAGCAGGGGAGCCTGGCGGCCCACGATGGAGGCGATGTCCGTCGCGTGCAGTCCGGTCAGGCCGGCGGCCGTGGTGATCGGGATGGCCATGGCGCCGAACGCGACCGGTGCGGTGTTGGCCACCAGCACGGCGGCGGCCGCGCGCAGCGGCGGGAGTCCCAAGGCCAGCAGCATGGTGGCGGTAATGGCCACCGGGGCGCCGAAGCCGGCCAGGGCCTCCAGCAGCCCGCCGAAGCAGAAGGCCACCAGAACGGCCTGCAGGCGTACGTCGCCGCCGCCGATCACGTCGAAGACCCGGCGCAGGTCCTCGAACCTGCCGCTGAGGACGGTCACCTGGTAGAGCCAGACGGCCATCACGACGATCCAGAGCACGGGGAAGGCGCCGAAGACCCCGCCCTGGGTTGCGGACAGGACCGCCAGCCCAGCCGGCATGTGGAAGGCGGCGATGCCGACCACGAGGGCGACCAGCAGGGCGAAGGCCCCGGCCACGTGGGCCTTGGTCTTCACGACGGCCAGCAGGATGAAGAAGGTGAGCAGCGGCAGCAGGCCGACGATGGCCGACCAGGCCACGCTGTTCAGCACCGGGTCGGTGGTGGGGGTGAAGTGGTCCACGGAAGTTCCTCTGCGTTGAGAGACGACGAGTTCTTTGGTCAGACCACTGTGGTCGGACCATGCGAGTGTAGCGCAGATCTCATGCAGTGTGTGAGGGGGTTCACTTTTCGTCCGGCAGTGGAAGTGGCGGCCATCACGTGCTTTACTATGGTCAGACCACATAACTACGGCGTTGCCCGAAAGGCTGTTATGAGAATCGCTTTGTTCGCCACCTGCATCGTGGATGCGATGTATCCGCGCACCGCGCAGGCCACCGTGAGCATCCTGGAGCGGCTGGGGCACGAGGTCGTGTTCCCGTCCGGCCAGGCCTGCTGCGGGCAGATGCACGTCAACAGCGGCTACCTCAAGGAAGCCGTCCCGGTCGTCGCCAACCATGTGCACGCCTTTGACACCAAGGACTACGACGTCGCCGTCGCGCCGTCCGGGTCCTGCGTCGCCTCCGTGAAGCACCAGCACCCGATGGTGGCCCGCTCCTGCGGCGACACAGCGCTGGAAGCCCGGGCCGCCGCCGTCGGTGCCAGGACGTATGAGCTGTCCGAGCTGCTGGTGGACGTGCTGGGCGTGACCGACGCCGGCGCCCAGCTGGGCTCCTACTTCCCGCACCGGGTCACGTACCACCCCAGCTGCCACGGCATGCGCCTGCTCCGCCTCGGCGACCGCCAGGCCCGGCTGCTGCGCAGCGTCCATGGAATCGAGCTGGCCGAACTCCCGGAAGCGGACCAGTGCTGCGGCTTCGGCGGCACCTTCTCGATGAAAAACGCCGACGTGTCCTCGGCCATGCTTGAGGACAAGACGGCGAACATACGCTCCACCGGCGCCGCGTTGTGTACGGGCGGGGACGCCTCCTGCCTGATGCACATCGGCGGCGGCCTGTCCCGCCAAGGCAGCGACGTGACCACCCTGCACCTGGCCGAAATTCTCGCCAGCACCGCGGAAGCGCCGGCGTCCGTCACCGGCGAGATACGCGTCGCCACCGGAAAGGCAACACGATGAGCACCTTCCTGGGCATGCCCTCCCTTCCCGTCTTCGGCACGGGCAACCTGCACGCCGCCGAATCGTTCCCGACGGCGGCGCACCGCGAGCTGGGCAACGCACAACTGCGCGCCAACCTCGGCCACGCCACCCACACGATCCGCGACAAGCGCCTCCAGGTGGTCTCCGAACTGCCCGATTGGGAACAGCTGCGCGACGCCGGGTCCGCCATCAAGGAATCCGTGATGGCCCGGCTCCCCGAACTCCTCGAACAGTTCGAGCAGAACTTCACCGCCCGCGGCGGAGTCATCCACTGGGCGCGCGACGCCGGCGAGGCCAACGACATCGTCGCGGGACTGATCCGGGACACCGGCGAAACCGAGGTGGTCAAGGTCAAGTCCATGGCCACCCAGGAAATCGGGCTCAACGAGTACCTCGAAGAGCAGGGGATTACGGCCTTCGAAACGGACCTGGCCGAGCTGATCGTGCAGCTGGACCACGACAAGCCCAGCCACATCCTGGTTCCCGCCATCCACAAGAACCGCACCGAAATCCGGGACATCTTCCTGCGCGAGATGCCCGGCGCGGACCCGGCGCTGACCGACAACCCCGCGGTGCTGGCCATGGCGGCCCGCGCGCACCTGCGCCGCAAGTTCCTCACGGCGAAGGTGGCCGTGTCCGGGGCCAACTTCGCGCTCGCCGATTCCGGCACCCTGGCCGTCGTCGAATCCGAAGGCAACGGCCGGATGTGCCTGACCCTGCCGGAGACCCTGATCACCGTGATGGGCGTGGAAAAACTGCTGCCGACCTGGCAGGACCTCGAGGTGTTTATGCAGCTGCTCCCGCGCTCCTCCACCGGGGAACGGATGAACCCCTACACCTCGCTGTGGACTGGCGTCACGGACGGCGACGGGCCACGAAACGTGCACCTGGTACTGCTCGACAACGGACGCAGCGCCGCCCTGGCGGACGAGATGGGCCGCTCCGCGCTGCACTGCATCCGCTGCAGTGCCTGCATGAACGTCTGCCCGGTCTACGAGCGGACCGGCGGCCACGCCTACGGCTCCACCTATCCCGGCCCGATCGGCGCCATCCTTTCGCCGCTGCTGACCGGCATCGAGTCGGAGGAAAACAGCTCGTTGCCGTACGCCTCCTCGCTATGCGGGGCCTGCTACGACGCCTGCCCGGTGAAAATCAACATTCCGGACATCCTGGTGCACCTGCGCAGCGTCGACGTGGACAGCAAGCGCGGAAAGAAGAAGCTGCCCAGCCAGATGGACGTCGGCATGAAGGCGGCATCCTGGGCGCTGTCCTCCGGGAAGCGGCTCGGGCTGGTCGAAAAGGGTCTTCCCCTGGGGCGCCTGGCGGCCGGCCCGGATCACAAGATCACCAAGCTGCCCGGCATTGCCGCCGGCTGGACCCAAAGCCGGGACATCCCGGCGCCCCCGCAGAAATCCTTCCGGGACTGGTGGGCCAAGGAACACCACGGGCCGGAAACCGGCGGCACCAACGCTCCGGCCCGGGGCACCGCCCGGGCGGATGCCCACCTCAATGCCCAGGACAAGGAAGACGGAGCATGAGCGCACGCGAAGATATCCTCGGCCGGATCCGCTCCGCGCTGCGGGACGCACCCGTAGCACCGCAGATTCCGCGGGCATACCGCACATCATCCGAGCTGGACCACGACGCGCTGATCCATCTGCTGGTGGACCGCCTGGTCGACTACAAAGCCAGGGTCTGCGTGCTGGACGCGGCCGAGGTGCCCGAACGGATCGCCGAGCTGCTCGCGGACGCCCGCAGCTACGTTATCCCGGCGGGGCTCGACCCCGACTGGACCGCGGGCCCGCACTTCGCTCCCGACGGCGACCGCCGCCGCGTGGATTCCGTGTCTGCGCCGCTGACCGTTGCCGAACTGGACGGCGTTGACGCCGTCGTGACCGGCAGCGCCGTCGCCGTCGCCGAAACGGGGACGATCATCCTCGACGGCAGTCCCAACCAGGGCCGCCGTGCCATCAGCCTCGTTCCGGATTACCATATCTGCGTCGTGAACGCCGCCGATATCGCCGGCATCCTCCCCGAGGCGCTGCGGCGGATCGATGGCACCCGGCCGCTCACCATGATCAGCGGACCGAGCGCCACCAGTGACATTGAACTCGAGCGCGTCGAGGGGGTCCACGGCCCGCGCATCCTCGACGTCATCATCGCGCGGTAGCCGCGACGCCGTCATTTATCCCGCCGGAAGGGGGCGTTCGTGGCCCATTATCGCCGTCACACTTAGCACGACTTGGGCGGCTGCCGGTCCCTGTCGTGTCGTACCGCGTGCAGTCATGCCGCACTCTTATGCACCAGTGCATATTCTGCACAAACGCAAGGGCTGCCGGGCCGTTAGGCCCTTGACCAGCCCGAGGGCGGCGGCGGAGGCTGTTCAGATGAGCGATACGAATCCGGATACGACGCCCGACATTAACTCGCCCGACGTCAACTCTGCCGACATCAAGTCAGCCGATTTGAAGGAACAGCCGACCGCGGTGCTGCGTGAAACCGTGCCCATGAATGACCTGCGGGAATTCTTCGGCCGCGCCTACTCGGCGGTGATGGCGGCCGTCCAGCAGCAGCACGTCCAGCTGGCGGGACCGCCGTTTGCGCTGTACCGGGGCATGCCCACCGACGTCGTCGACGTCGAGGCGGGCTTCCCGCTCGCAGCCCCCTTCCCGGGCGGGGGCGACGGCGGTGTGACAGCCGGCGTGCTTCCTGCCGGGCGCGCCCTGGAAGCGCTGCACGTGGGCCCGTACGAGACCTTGCCGGAGACGTATGGCAAGGTGATGGCGCGGATGGAGGCGGAGGGCCTGACGCCGGGCGACAGCATGTGGGAGTACTACCTCAGCGACCCCGGCACCGAGCCGGATCCGGCGGTGTGGAAGACCCTTATCGTCTGGCCGGTCGCCTGATTCCGAATGTCATCCGACGCTAGTCGGCGTCGATCTCTTCGAGGAGTTTCCTGGCTGCGTCGGCGATGTCGTCATGACCATGTTGCGCGGCCCGGCTCTCGAGCGAAATGACGGCGCAGCGGTGGACCTTCTTGAAGTCGCCGAAGGGAAACGTCACGCTGCCCTTGGTGCCTTCGGAAGCGTCCGGGTCCAGCCCCAGATGCCAGTGGGAGAACTCCGCGAATCCGTTCTTTTCGATGAACGTGTTTTCCTCCTCGGCTGACGGTGCGTGCTCGCTCCAGTCGTCCCGGGTGTCGCGCTGGACCTTCCCGTCCTTGACCAGGCGGCGCGCGTGGGAGAGCGCTTGTTTGTTGAGTTTCGTAGCCATCATTGCCTCCAGATTCACCCTGTCCGGCGACGCGGAATGTCGCTTTAAACACAGTATTCTCCAACTCCGGGCATGATGGCCTAAACTGCTTCACTGAGGTGCCTGAAATGGCGCTGCGCAGCAACGAAAGTGAATCCCGCTATGGCTACCGATTACGACGCCCCACGCAAGACAGAAGAAGAGTCTCCCGCTGAATCGCTGGAGGCCCTCCAGGCGTCCCGTGGCGGCGGCGCCCAGACTGCTGTTATCGACGTCGACGAGAACGACACCGCTGAAGGCATCGACCTTCCCGGCGCCGACCTTTCCGGCGAAGAACTGACTGTCATTGTTGTTCCCGAGCAGTCCGATGAATTCACCTGTTCCTCCTGCTTCCTGGTCCGCCACCGGTCCCAGGTCGCCAAGGAGAAGAACGGCCTGAAGTATTGCCGCGACTGCGAAGGCTAAAACCTTCCAGCGTGCGAGTCCTCCGCGGGCCCGTTCCAAGAATTTCGATATAAAAGCAAAGCGCCGGCCTCCCGCAAGGGTCCGGCGCTTTGCTGTATCCCCCGGCCCCGAAGCCGGACACCGTGTCGCTTTCGTGACCAGTGCCGCTGCCCGCTAACGGTTGAACGCCGATGCGGCCCTGGCCCTCGTCAACGACGGCGCCCGATCCTACGCTTGAGGTGTCTGAATGACTTGAGGGGGCGGCCCGCGTGATGCGATTGCTGGGGAAGAAACTCACCGTCTGGTTGGCGGCAGTACTGATGGCGGCAGGGCTGGGGCTCTTGGCGCCGGGGCCGGCCGCGGCCGAGCCGTACTGCGGATTCGTCTGGGGGTCGCTGGCCAGGACCGACGCCGACATGAGCCAGGCGAAGGTGGTAAACGTCCGCACCGGTCAGCACTATTGCTTCGACCGGATCGTCATCGACCTCAGCGGCCCGGTGGCCGGCTACACGGTGCGGTACGTCCCCCAGGTCGCGCAGGACGGGTCCGGATTGCCAATCCCGTTGCGGGGCCAGGCCTTCCTCCAGCTCACCGTCAACGCCCCCGCCTACGACGACGCCGGCCAGCCCAGCTACACACCGGGCACGAAATCGGAGGTCAGCAACGTCGGCGGATACCAGACCCTCCGGCAGGTGGCGTGGGCCGGGAGCTTCGAGGGCTACACCAGCCTTGGTGTTGGCGTCCGGGCTCGGCTGCCTTTCCGAGTCTTCGCGCTGCCAGGACCCGGCACCGGCTCACGCCTGGTGGTCGACGTGGCGCACTTCTGGTGAACGGCTTCCGTGAGTCTGTGACCCCCGACGGCGGTAGCGCCTAGAGCGCGCCGAGTTCCGCCCGCAGCGGGTACTCCTTGCCGTCCAGCACCAGCTGGGCGCAACGCCGGGCGGCCGGGTTGAACACGATCGGCGCCATCAAGTTGACCGTGGTGGCGGCGGGGGAGTGGTTGACCACCACGAGCACTTGGGGCGCCTCGCCGTCGCCGACTTCCAGGTCCTCCAGCGCGGAGCCGGGGAGGGGCGGGGCGTAGCCCGGAACGAAGACCGCCGCGTCCGCGAGGAACAGCCGCACCGGAGCCGAAGCGGACTCAAGGGCGTACAGGCCCGGGGCGCTATCGATGCTCCGCAGAGCGAAGTCGTGGATGTTATCCAGTCCCGGCATCGGGGCGGTAAAGGTCACCGGCGTGCTGCTCATGACGGAGTTCATCGCAGGAAATCCATCAGGGTGGGCTGCAAGACCTTCGCCGTGGCGGCCAGGGCCACCTGGTAGTTGGTTTCCTGAAGCTTCAGGTCCATGATCACGCTGCCGAGGTCAGCTTTTTCAATGCCGGTCCGCTGGGCGTCCAAGGAAGCCTCCAATTCGGTGTTGACGTTGCCAGCACGTTCCAGCTGTGCCTGCCGTGTTCCAATTTCAGCACGGCCGTTGACGATGCTCTTGAAGGCGTCGTCAAGGGTGCTGGCCTGGCTGGTGGAGGGGGACCCGCCAGCAGTTAAGGTATCGGCGATCGACTTGACGGCGTCGAAGACCGACCCGGCTCCGCTGCCGAAGATCTTTTGCCCGTCGGCGTCCACCCGGACCGTCTGGGTGGCGCTGATCCGCCGCTCCACCGGGCTGGCGCCGGCCCCGTTGAAGGTCGGCGGAACGGCGCCGCTGAACGCTTCGACGGCGTCGGAGTTCCCGGCAAAGATGTTCCTGCCCAGATGCTTGGCGTTAGCGACGGAGACGAGGTCGTTATTCAGCGACTTCAGCTCGATGGCGATGGCGTCCTTGCCCGACTGCGGCAGGGAATCGTTGCCGGCCATGACAGTGAGGTCTTTGATCCGGCGCATCACGTTCGTGGCCTGTTCCAGGGCCGTGTCCGCAGCGGTGAGCCAAGTGTTGCCGTCGTCGATGTTCCGGCCGTACTGGGCGTTGGCCGCTTGAAGGGACCGGGTCGCCAGGGCCTGGGCCGTGGCGGCGGGATCGTCCGAGGGCCGGGAGATCTTGTTGAGCGAGGTGGCCTTGTCCTGCAAGTCGGCCAGCTTTGCCTGCTGGGTCTGCAGGCTCCGCTGCGCGGCGGCGCTCATGGTCAGGTTTGTTACCCGGTTCAGCATGGCTATCTTCCTACCAGTCCGGTGCGGTTGATCAGGACGTCCAGGGCCTCGTCGACGGCGGTCATCACGCGGGCCGCCGCCTGGTAGGCGTGCTGGTTGGTGAGCAGGCTGACGTTCTCTTCATCCAGGCTCACAGACGCCTGCGACGCGCGGCCGGTCACGGCGGACGCCTGCGCCGCGGACGTGAGCGCCTCGTGCTGCTGGGCGCCGCGGGACTCCACGCCAATTCCGGTGACGATGCCGGACCAGAGCTTGTCCGGGGAGGTTGCCCCGGTGCCGAGCTGGGAGATCGTGTCCGCGATGCTGGTGTCGAGGGCACCCTGGTTGGGCAGCTTGAGCGCGATGTCCGCGGTGCTGGACGGGGCCTTGATGCCGAGCGCGGCCGGTCCGGCGCCGAGGGTGAAGAAGTTCTGGGCCGTCATGCCGTTGGGAAGCTGGCCCAGCTGGTGGACGTCGTTCACGGCCTTGGCCAACTCTTTTGCGAAACCGTTGTACTTCTCGGCTGCCTCGGCGATGGCGCCGCCGGAGCCGCCGGCGGCCGGAGCCAGGACGGAAAGGGCGCCGGCGATTTCGCCGCCGTCGGCGGAGGCCACGCCGGCCGGATCCGTCCAGAGCAGCTGCACGGTGGATCCCAGTGTGTCCGCGGACTGGCTGCCGGAGAGCTGAAGGCCCCGGACGGACGTGCCCATCACGAGGGCGTTGCCGCCGATGTGGACGTCCACGGTGCCGTCAGGCTGTTCCCGCACCGTGCCGCCCGCCAGCCGCGAGATGGTGTCGGTGAGTTTGGCGCGGGCGTCGATCAGCTCGTTCGCGGATCCGCCGGCATTCAGGGTGGAGCGGATGGTGGCGTTGTAGGCAGCCACCTGGTTGGCGGCGGCGTTGACGGCGGTAACGGCGTCGGCGGCCTGGGCCCGAACGCTGCTCCACTGCCCCTGGAGGGCCTGGTAGGCGGAGGAGATCTTGTCCGTCAGCGAGTTGGCCGCGTTGAGCAGCAAGCCCTTGGGGCCGTCCTCCGCCGGCTGCCTGGCTGCACCCTGCCATGCGGACCAGAACCCTTGGAGCGCGGTGGAGATACCGTTGTCCCCGGGTTCCTGCAGGATGCCTTCGATGCCCTGCAGGGCCGAGGACCGGACGCCGGCGTAGCCTGCCTGCGCGCTCGCGGAGCGGACGCTGGCGTCGAGGACACTGCTCCCGAGCCGTGTGATGGCGTCCACCGAGACACCCTGGCCCGTCTGGACTGTGCCGCTGCTGAACATCCCCGGGGCCGGGGCGCCGATGGCGGACTGCTGGACGCGCTGGCGGGTGTAGCCCTCGGTGGCGGCGTTGGCGATGTTCTGGCCGGCCACGTTCATGCCCTGCTGGGCTGCGGTCAGCCCACGGTAGGCGGTGTTCAGGGCGCCGAAGGTGCTCATGGTCGCTTCCTTAGAATTGCTTGTCGAAGATGCGGGAGCCGGCGGATTCCCCGGTCTTGCCGTGGGCGTCGTAGGTGCCGGCGCTGGCCGGACGCAGATCGGCGAGGGATTCCTGGGTGGAGCGGACGGCGCTGCGCAAATACTGTTCGTTCGCGTCGCGCAGTTCCTTGATCAGGGCGGTCTGGCGGGTGAGGGCTGCGAGGTGCGCGCTGAGGACCTCGGCCCAGGCGCCTTCCGGAGCGGCCTCGGCGAGTTCACCCAGGGTGGCGTCGGTGGGCAGTCCCCACATTTCGGCGACGACGGCGGCCTCGATGGTGCGCGCCAGGCTCGCCTGGGAGAGGTGGCCCAGCACCTGCTCCACCTCCCTGGTCCCGTGCGGAAGCCAGCGGGACTTGCCGGCGGTGAGCAGGAGCTGCTCTTCCTCCAGCTTAAAAGTCAGTACGTCCAGAAGTTCACGCTCCCGCCACAGCAGGGCAGAAAGTTCGTGGATGGCCATGGTCCGGACGGCTCCCTCATGAGTGCGAATGGTGCGAAGGCCGGGAAATCGTCGTGCGGACGACGAGGCCTTCTGCAGGGTTCGTACAAACTATCGGCAGGATTGCCGCACCCGTTAGCAGGAATAAGGCTGATAACACGCGGATTTCGGCGGGAGGGAAATTCCGAAAAGAATTTTGGAATTCTCCTTACCTCGGCAGTCCGGATGGCGATAACTACTGCTGAAGGCCCACGGACGGGCCATCGCACACAGTCCCAAATCACGGAGGAAATACCATGGGCTTCGTTATTAACAACAACCTCGCGGCTAACACGTCTTACCGCAACCTCAACGCCACGCAGGGCGACCTCTCCAAGTCCCTGGAGAAGCTGTCCACCGGCCTGCGCATCAACCGCGCCGGCGACGACGCAGCAGGCCTGTCCATCTCCGAGGGCCTGAAGGCACAGATCACCGGTTCGGCACAGGCCGCCCGCAACGCTCAGGACGGCATCAGCGTCATCCAGACGACTGAAGGCGCCCTGACCGAGGTCCACTCCATCCTGCAGCGCGTGCGTGACCTTGCTGTTCAGGCCGGTAACGACTCGAACAACACGGATTCCCGCAAGGCCATCACCGCGGAGGCCACCAGCCTGGTGGACGAACTGGACCGCATGTCCTCCTCGACCAACTTCAACGGCATCAAGCTGCTGGACAAGTCCGCAGGCACCGCGGGCGTTATGTCCATGCAGGTCGGCGCCGGCAGCGGTGACCAGATCAAGGTTGACCTCTCGGGCGCGGACATCAAGACCCTTGCCACGAACCTGAAGACCAGCATCATCACCACCGACGGTTTCGCCAGCAGCACGGTGGCGGCCACCACCATCACTTCCCTCGACACGGCCATTGGCACCGTCTCCTCGGCCCGCGCTGGCCTGGGTGCTACCCAGAACCGCCTCGAGCACACCGTCAAGGCACTGAACATCGCCGGTGAGAACCTGCAGGCTGCCCAGTCCCGCATCGCCGACGTCGACATGGCTTCGGAAATGGTCAAGTTCACCAAGGCCAACATCCTGTCCCAGGCCGGCACCGCGATGCTGGCCCAGGCCAACCAGTCCAGCCAGGGCGTTCTTTCGCTCCTGCGCTAGGCAAACCCGGCAGTCTGGCAGTCAATGGTCAGCCTGCCACCCTGATCGGACGAAGAGACACCCCCGATCATTCAGCTGCGGAAGGGCCGGACGATGGCAAAACCATCGTCCGGCCCTTACGTGCAAAACCCTGACTTCAGATCACCGAACATTTTTTGACAGTTATTGCCAAGGAGAGGCACCGATGGGAATCTCACTCGACGGACTGGCCAGCGGGCTCGACACCACCGCGCTTATCAGCTCAATCATGCAGTCCGAAGCCCTCCCGCAAACCCTGCTCAAGAACAAGTCCTACGACATCCAGTCCATGGTCTCCGCCCTCCAGGGACTCAACGGCAAGGTTGCCGCGCTCGCAACACAGGCCACGGCAGCCGCCAAACCCGGCGCCCTGGACCTCTACGCCGCGACCACGAACAGTGACAAGGTCGTCGCCACGACCACCGCGGCCGCGAAGGCGGGTTCCCTCGACTTCCAGGTCACCCAGTTGGCGCAGGCCCAGGTCACTGTCACGCCCAAGGTGAACGCGGTGACGGGCTGGCCGTACACCACGATGACGATCAACAGCGGCGGAGCGAATTACACGATCACCCCCGCCTCCAACAGCCTCGACGACGTCGTTTCTGCGGTCAACGCCGCGGGCGCCGGTGTCACCGCCAGCAAGGTCGACGTCGGCGGCGGCGACTTCCGGATCCAGTTCACCGCGACGAAGTCCGGTGCGGCCGGCGCGTTCACTATTACGGACCCAGGCACCACCTACACCGACGTCAAGACCGCGCAGGACGCCACGATTTCGCTCTGGCCCGGCACCGCCGCCGCGCAGACGGTGACGTCGTCCACGAACACGTTCACTGATCTCCTGCCCGGCGTCTCCATCACCGCCAAGGACGTGACCGCGGCTCCCGTGACCCTGACGGTGTCCCGCGACGACGCCGGTATCACGAAAGTCGCCTCCGGCCTGGTCGACGGGGTCAACGGCATCTTCTCGCTTATCGCCCGCCAGAGCGCGGTCAGCACCAGCACGAACAGCGGCGGCACCACCACCTCCGCGGGCGTCTTCGCCGGTGACAGCACGGTCCGCTCCGTGAACCAGAACATCCTCTCCGCCGCGTCGCTGCCGGTGGGGACCCCGCCGCGGTCGCCGTCGGAAATCGGCATCAGCATCACCAAGTCGGGCACGATGGAGTTCGATGCCACCAAGTTCGGCGCGGCCCTCGCCGCGGACCCCACGGGCACCGCCGCCAAGGTGCAGGAAATTGCCGGGCGCATCGCCACCGCTGCGACAGCCGCCTCGGACAAATACACCGGCACCCTGACCACCACGATCACCGGGCAGCAGTCCGAGGTCCGGGACCTCGCCGACCGGATCAGCGACTGGGACACCCGGCTCGCCGCCCGCCAGGCGACGCTGAAAAGCACCTACTCGGCCCTCGAAGTGGCACTGAGCAACATGAAGGCCCAGCAAACCTGGCTGTCCTCGCAGCTCGCTGGCCTTGCCGGCGGGAGCGCCAAGTAATGACCAGCGCCCCCTTTGGGAATGGCTTCGGCGGCTACGGCAACTCGCTGGGCAACGGAGGCGCCGCCCAGCGGAACCAGTACCTGGCGGACTCCGTCCTCTCGGCCCCGCCGGCGCGCCTCCTGACCATGCTCTACGACCGGCTCCTGCTGGATCTGGGCCGCGCCGAGGCCGCACAGCAGGCCGCCAACTGGCCGGTCGCCTCGGAGAACCTGCTGCACGGCCAGGCGATCATCGCAGAGCTCATTTCGTCGCTCAAGACGGATGCCTGGGACGGCGCGGACGGACTGCTGGGGCTTTATAACTACGCCTTCACCGCGTTGGTCAATGCCAACATCCAGCGGGACGCGGCCCTCACACGCGAAGCGATCGAACTGCTGGAACCCCTCCGCCAGGCCTGGCACGAGGCCGCCGCGGCCATCCCCGTGGCCCAGCCGGCTGCCGCCCCGGCCGCAACACAAGCCGGACCGGCGTCGTCCGCCTTCGCAGCCGCCGGTGCCTGGGCCTCGCAGCCGGGTGCCGCCGGTGGGAGCCTTGGCTTTGGCTGAGCAAGCCCATTGGGGGGACCAAACAGCCGAACCATTCCAGAAGGACCCCGCCCTCGCCGCGTGGTCCCTGGTACTGGACGTGCTGGAAATGGCCGTTGTCGCTGCGGAGAAGACCCTCAAGGACCCGTTGGGTCCACTCTCTGCGCGGGATCAGCCGGTGGCCGCGCTGCCCGCGGAACGCTGGTCCCCGCCGTCTCTGAATGCCCCGCTGCCTCCCGAGGCGCGCCGGCGGGCCTTGGCGTTGGCTGAGGCCCAGGAGCGTGTAGCCCGGCGGCTGGAGGCCGCCAAGCACGACGTCGTCCGTCAGCTACACGCCGTCAGTTCGGTGCCCGGTGTCGGCGACCCGTCCGGGGCGATTTACCTCGACGTCAACGGGTAAAACCGGCGCCGAGCCGCGGCTCAAAAGAACCCGCATAAACGTTTCACATATTTTGCTAACGCGGCGCTGAACTGTGCCGATAACCACAGTAAGAGCACGGATCGCTCATTTACCGGCCACGGATCGGCCACCCCACAATTCCCCAGGCAGGACTCTGTGCTCGAATCCGTGACTTCCGCCGCTCTGGCCAGCGCCCTGAACGGGCTGTCCCTGCGCCAGCGCACGATCGCGAACAACATCGCGAACGTCAACACGCCGAACTACCATGCCCAGCGCGTCAGCTTCGAAGATGCACTGGCCCAATCGGTACAGTCCGGCGACGGCCACGTCCAGGCCACCACAGCGTCCTCCCTGGAACCCACCCAGCTCAACGGCAACAACGTCAACCTGGACACGGAAACTCTCTCCAACATCGATACCGTGCTGCGCTTTCAGTTCGCCTCCCGCGCTGTTGGCTATGAGTTCAGTGCCGTCCGCGCAGCAATGAGGACCAACTAATGACCTTCGACGCCATCGGCATCGCCGGCTCTGCCCTCACCGTGCACCGCAAGTGGCTCGACGCCGTCTCGGACAACCTGGCCAACATGAACAACGCCTCGGCCACGTCGGGCCCGGCGTTCCGCGCCAAGTACGTCGAGGCCGCCGAGGGCGCCGGGGGTACCGGCGTGTACGTCAAGAGCACGCAGCTGGGCGACGGTGCGGGACGCATCGTCTACCAACCGGACCACCCGCTGGCCGACGCCAACGGCAACGTGAAGTACCCGGACATCGACATGGCCGAGCAGATGGGTGCACTGATCATTGCCCAGCGCGGCTACCAGGCCAATGCCCAGGTCGTGGACCGCGCCCGCGAAACCTACCTCGCCGCCCTTGAGATTGGAAGATCCTGATGCCTGTTTCCCCCATCGCGCCGGTCCAGGGTGTCGTTCCCACGGACTACCTCTCCGGCGCCTCGGCCGTGCCCAGCACGGGCGGATCCGGCTTCGCGGCATCCCTCGCCGGGGCCGTGGATAACCTCCAGCAGCTGCAGTCGACGTCGAACCAGCTCGCCGTCTCGGCCGTCACCGGCAACCTCAACGACATCCAGGACGCCACCATCGCGGCCACCCGGGCACAGGTAACCCTGGAGCTCGTGGCATCCATGCGCAACAAGGGCGTTGACGCGTTCAACGAGATCATGAGGATGCAGGCCTGATGCCTCCGCAGATTACCGTCTTCTTCCAGCGCTTCGGCGCGGGCCTCAAGGGCTTCACCACCGGCCAGCGCACGCTGGCCGTCCTCGGCGGCGCCCTGCTCGTGGTGGGCATCATCGCGCTGTCAGCGTGGCTGTCCAAGCCCACCATGACGCCGCTGTTCTCCGGCCTCAAGAACACCGACGCGAACGGCATCGTGGAGCAGCTGCGCAAGGACAACGTGCCCTACGAACTCAGCGACGGCGGCGCCACCATCCTCGTCCCGCAGGACAAGGTCTACGACGAGCGTCTCAAGGCCGCGGCCGCAGGCCTCCCCACCGCCGCAGCCACCGGGTACTCGCTGCTGGACAAGATGGGCGTCACGTCCTCGGAGTTCCAGCAGTCCGTCACCTACAAACGCGCGCTCGAAGGCGAACTGGCCAGCACCATTTCCGCCATGGAAGGCGTGAAGACCGCCGCCGTCCGGCTGGCGATCCCGGAAAAGACCGTCTTCGTCTCCAAAACCCCGGACACCACGGCCTCGGTCTTCATCGAGACCGCCCCCGGCGTCACGCTCTCCGGCGACAAGGTCCAGGCCATTGTGCACCTCACCTCCGCCGCGATCGAGAACCTCAAACCCGCCAACGTCTCCGTGGTCGACTCGCAGGGCAACGTCCTCTCCGCCGTGGGCGGCGGGGCCGCCGGTTCCTCCTCCAAGCAGGCCGCCGACTACCAACAGCGCACCGGCGACGCCGTCCGCGCCGTCCTGGACCGTGTGGTGGGCCCGGGCAACTCAACCGTGGCGGTCGCCGCGGACGTCACCGGCGAATCCGCCCAGCAGAAGAGCGAAACGTTCTCCAACACCCCCGGCGCGCTGCCGCTGAGTGAGTCCTCCAAGACCGAAAAGTACAGCGGAACCGGGGGAGGGGCCGCCGGCGTCCTGGGCCCGGACAACATCGCCGTCCCCGGTGGCACCAGCGGCAACGGCAACTTCGACTCCACCACGGCGACCAAGAACAACGCCGTCAACAAGGTCACCGAGGACCGGGTCATCCCGCCGGGCGCCGTCAAGCGCCAGACCATCTCCGTGGCTGTCAGCCAGTCCGCCGCCGGCGGGCTGAACCTCGGCTCGCTGACCGCGCTGGTCACCTCCGCGGCCGGCGTCGACCGGGCCCGCGGCGACGTCGTCACCGTCGAGGTGATCCCGTTCAGCACGGCCGCAGCGGACCAGGCCAATGCCTCCCTCGACGCGGCCAAGGCCGAAATCGAGGCGCAGAAGCAGGCGGCGTTCTTCGGCACCCTCGTCACCGCCGGAAGCATCCTGCTCGGGCTGCTGATCCTGGCCCTGATCGTCACCATCATCCTGCGCCGCCGGCAGAAGCGTGAACCGGTGGACCTCGGCGAACGCCTGGACCTGCTGCCGCCGCTGCCCGCCGTGACCGCCTTCGACCCGGCGCCCGCGACCTCGGCCATCCCGCTGACCGCGCTGCCGCTGCAGCCGCTGCCGGCCCCGCCGATGGAAGTACTCGAGGCCGAGCGCCGGATGCAGGAAATCGACAACATGGTCGCCGCCAACCCGGAAAAGGCCGCCGACTACCTCCGCGGCCTGATGGATGACAGGCAGCCCGCATGAAACTTGCCGAATCGACCCTCACCGGGACCCAGCGTGCCGCCGTCGTCCTGATGCAGATGAGCCCCGCCAACGCGGCGCGGGTGATGGCCCAGTTCACCGACAACGAGGCGGAGGAAATCGCCGCCGAGATTGTCCGGCTCCGCAAGGTGGACCCCGAGGTCGCCGAGCAGATCATGAAGGACTTCCACGAGGCTGCCCTGAGCAGCCCGCGGCAGGCCCGCGGCGGCCGGGAGCTCGCCGAAGGCCTGCTCGAGGCGTCGTTCGGCTCCGAGAAGGCTGCCGGCCTGATCAACCGGCTGACGGTGAACATGGCCGGCAAGTCCTTCGAGTTCCTCGAAGACATCGAACCGGTGCAGATCCTCGCCCTGATCGACGGCGAACTGCCACAGACCATCGCCCTGGTCCTGGCCCACCTGAGCCCGCGCAAGGCCTCGGCCGTGATGTCCGGCCTGCCCGGCTCGCTCCGGGCCGATGTCGCGCTGAGCATCGCCACGATGGGCTCCGGCGCTCCGGAAGCCATCGGCATCGTGGCGGACACGCTGAAACTGCGTGGCGGCGCCGCCGTCTCGCAGCAGGCCTCCAAGGTGGTCGGCGGCATCCAGCCGCTGCTCGAAATCATCAACCGGACCGACGCCGGCACCGAACGGTCAGTCCTGGACGGCCTGGACCTGCTCGATCCGGACCTCGCCGTGGAGATCCGCGCCCAGATGGTGACTTTCGAGGACATCGTGAAGCTGGAACGCCGCGACGTTCAGCTGGTGCTCCGCGGCCTGGACGCCTCTGTGCTGGCCGTGGCCATGAAGGGTGCCACGGAACCGGTCCTGGAGACCATCACCACCAACGTTTCGGGACGCAACCTCGAAATCCTCGAATCCGAGATGGCTGCGCTGGGACCGTTGCGCGCCTCGCAGATCGAGGAGGCGCGTGCCGCCGTCGTCCGCTCCATCCGCGAACTCGAGGCCGACGGCCAGATCACGATCCAGCGCGGGGACGAAGAAGACTATGTCTACTGAGGGGGCCGCGCCGGCCCGCATCGTCTTCCCCTCCCTGCGCTCCAGCGGACCCGCCAGCGAGCAGGCCGGCTATACCGAGGGCCACGCCGCCGGCTACGCCGCGGGAGTGCGTGCCGCCGCGAAGGAACAGCGCCGCTGGCGCGACCGGATGGCGGCCGAGCAGGCCGCCTCGCTCGCCGCGGGGCAGCAGGACCTGGACCGTGCCGTCCGCGCCCTCGCGGTAGCCCGCACCGACTTTGCGCACCGCAACGTCCAGGCACTGCACGACGCGGAGGAGGTCCTGGCCCGCACCGCGCTGGAACTCGCCGAGGCGATCCTGGGCTACGAACTGGCCGAGGGGACCCGGACCGCCCGCGCCGCCCTGGACCGTGCCCTCTCCGGCAACGACGCCGCAACCGTGCTGGCCATCCGCCTGCACCCGGCCGACATCGAAGTCCTCGCCAAGGAAGGCCAGGACCACCCGGCCGGCCTGCCGCTGCTCGCGGATGCGTCGCTGCAGCGCGGCGACGCCAAGGTGGAGTACCAGCAGGGCTGGCTCGACGCCAGCCTCGGCAGCGCGCTGGCCCGCGCCAAGGCGGCCCTGCTGGGGGACCAGCCGTGGTCCCCGAGTGCGGCCGATGACTACCAGGGCGGCCAGCCATGATCGCCCAGTGGCGCCCCAAGGGGGACGACTTCGCGACCGCCCTCGCCGCCGCCTCGCCGCAGCGGGTCGGCACCGTCACTTCCGTGATGGGCCTGGGCCTTGAGGTGTCCGGCCTGGACTGCGCGCTCGGCGACCTCCTCACCGTGGGGGAGCACCCCGGGCTCGACGCCGAAGTCGTGGCTGCCCTCGACGGCGCCGTGCGCTGCATGCCGCTGGGACGCCTCGCCGGCGTCGCCGCCGGCGACCCCGTCCGCGCCAAGGGCGGCACCGTGCTGGTCCCCACCGGCGCCGGGCTCTTCGGCCGCGTTCTCGACGGCCTCGGCCGGCCGATCGACGGCAAGGGCCCGCTGCTCAGCGGCCCGCGGGTCCCGATCGACAACGAGGCGCCGAACGCCATGAAACGCGCCCGGATCAATACCGCGCTGCAGACCGGCGTCCGGGTGCTGGACACCATGACCACTCTGGGCAAGGGCCAGCGCATGGGCCTCTTCGCCGGCTCCGGCGTCGGCAAGTCCTCGCTGCTGTCCATGATCGCCCGCGGCACCGACGCCGAAGTGTCCGTCATCGCCCTCGTGGGGGAGCGCGGCCGCGAAGTCCGCGAATTCCTCGAGGACGACTTGGGCCCTGCCGGGCTGGCCCGCTCCGTGGTGGTGGTCGCCACCTCCGACGAGCCGGCCTTGATGCGCATGCGCGCCGCGTTCACGGCCACCCGCATCGCCGAGTCCTTCCGCGACCAGGGCCGGGATGTCGTCCTGATGATGGACTCCCTCACCCGTGTGGCCATGGCCCAGCGCGAGATCGGCCTCTCTGCCGGCGAACCGCCCGCCACCCGCGGCTACCCGCCGTCGACCTTCTCCATCCTCGCGCGGCTGCTCGAGCGCGCCGGCACCGCCGAAACCGGCTCCGTCACCGGCATCTACACCGTGCTGGTGGACGGCGACGACCACAACGAACCCATCGCCGACGCCGCCCGGTCGATCCTCGACGGCCACGTGGTGCTGGACCGGAAACTCGCCGTGACAGGGCATTTCCCCTCCGTGGACGTGCTCGGGTCGGTCTCCCGCGTGGCCTCGAAGGTCAACGCCCGGCCCCATCTGGAGGCCGCCTCCACACTGCGCCGGGTCCTCGCGGCCCGCAAGTCCGCCCAGGACCTGATCGACGTCGGCGCCTACCAGGCCGGGACCAACCCGCTGGTGGACGCCGCCCTGGCGCACGAGCACGCCATCAGCGGGTTCCTGCAGCAGCCGATGGACGAGTCCACCCCCCATCCCGAGTCCTGGCGCCAGCTGGACCACCTCACTTCGATCCTGGGAGCCGCGGCATGAGCCGGCAATTTTCACTGGCGGGGCTGTTGCGCCTCCGCCAGATCCAGCAGGACCAGGCCGCCTCCGGGCTGGCCCGGGCCCGGTCCCGGTCCAGCTCAGTCCGCGCCCGGGAAGCCTCGGCGCGCCGGCAACTGACCGCCGCCGACGAGGAAGTCGTCAGCTCGGCGTCGCTGCGCGCCGTGGCCGCCGCCCGGTCGGCCTCGCACAGCATGCTCGCGGACCTGCAAAACCTCGCCCGCATCGCCGAGACCGACGAGGCCACGGCCCGCGAGGAATTCATCGCCGCCCGCACCCGCTCCGTCGGCCTGGAGAAGCTGCAGGCCCGGCACCACGCCGAGGTCACCACCGCCGAGCTGCGGGCCGAACAGTCCACCCTGGACGAGATCTCCTCGACGATCTGGCACCGGGACGAGCAGCAGGTGCGCTCATGAGCATGACCGAGGCGCTGGGCCGCATGCAGGGCATCCAGTCGATGATCGCGGAACTGAGCCGCCCGGCCCAGACCGAAAGCACAGCCGCGGCCCTGAAGTCCGGCGCCGCGACCTCCCTCGCCACCGGCACGGGAACCGGCGACGCCGCCTCGTTCACCGACGCCCTCACCGCGGCGCTCGGCGGGAGCGGCCTGGCGTCCGGCACGGACGTCTCCTCGCTGGCCAAGGGCCTGGGGCTGGGAGGAACCACCGGGCTCGGCGCGCTGACCGGGCTCACCCCGCCGGCCTCCCTCGGCCCCTCGTCGTTGCCGGCCGGCACCGCCACCGGCACGGACGTGGTCGCCATGGCCAAGAAATACATCGGCGTGCCCTACGTCTGGGGCGGCACCAACCCGGCCACCGGCATGGACTGCTCCGGCTTCACCCAGCGGGTGTTCAAGGACCTGGGCATCGAGCTTCCCCGGGTGGTCAGCGACCAGATGAAGCAGGGAACTCCCGTGGCGTCCCTCGCGCAGGCCAAGCCCGGGGACCTGCTGATCAGTTTCGGCGGGAACCACATTTCCATCTACCTCGGCAACGGCAAAGCCATCGACGCGCCCGTGCCGGGCAAGACCATCCAGATCCGCGACGCCTGGGAGCAGCAGTCCAACCTGACCTCCATCCGGCGGATCGTTCCGGCAGGAGGCGCCTCATGAAAGGCATGGCTTCGGCGGACCTGGCTTCGGCGCTCGCCGCGGCCCCCGCGCAGACCCGCGGCCCCCAGCAGGGGAGCCGTGGCCGCTCCGAGGCCGGAGCAGCCGGCGGCTTCGGAACGGTACTGAACGACGCCGTGACCCACGAGGCGGCCACCGCGGCGGGCCAGGCCGGCCAGACTCCCGCCGACGCCTCGACAAAGCGCGACGCGGCCGAGGCCACCGGGCCGGACACCGCAGCTTCCGCTCCGGCCGGCCCTGCTCCGGCCGCCGACGCCGGCATCCTCGCCGCCTCGGCCCTGTTCGCGGCCGGAATTCAGCCCGCTGCGGACACGGCCGAAAACACGCCCATGACGGCGGGGCAGCAGGCCGCCGTGCCGGCTGGCGGCCAGGTCATCGCAGCTTCCGCCCAGGCGCTTGCCGACCCACGACTCGCTGCCCCGGCCGCGGCCGGATCCGCTGCGCCCGTTGCGTCCGGCCCGGCACTCCAGGTCGCGGCATCCCAGGCCGCCGTCCCGTCTGCCGTCCCGTCCGCCGCGACGGCCCCCGGCAGCGGCGCAGCGGCCGCGGCAGCTGCGTTCTCCGTCCCCGGCGCTGTCGCGGCCTCCCGCGAATCGGGAACCAGCGCAGCCGGCGGCCTCACGGCGTCGATGCCGGACACCCAGCTTTCGGGCGCCGTCGTCCTCCCAACGGCCGCTGGCCAAAGCGGAGCGAGTGGCCAAGGCGCCGGCGGCCGCGCATCCGACCAGACCGCCCCGGGCTCGGCTGCCGCCGCCCCGGGACAGCAGGTTGCTCCCCTGGCAGCAGGACAGGGCCTGTCCCCGGCGCCTGCTCTTCCCGCAGCGACGGGAGCCGCGGGAGCTGCTCCTGCGGCCGCACCGGCACCCGGCGCGGCGGGCGCCGCCGCCGCCGGTCCGCTTTCCGGCCTCGCACCGGCAGCCCCCGCGGACAGCCTCCCCGCAGCGACCGCGGCCGCACCCGTCGACGGCCTGGCCGCCGCCGGCGTCGCGGGTTCCGCGGTACCGGCGCCGACGCCCGGACCGGTGCCGTCGGCCGCCGCTCCCCAGCCCGCCGCCCCGGCATCGGCCCCGCAGCCTGCCCTCCAGCCGCAGCTGGCCAAGCCGCTCTTCACCCTCGCCGGGGCACCGCACGGCCAGCACATTATGACCCTGAAGGTCACCCCGGAAGACCTGGGACCGCTGACCGTGCGCGCCCACATCGACGGAACCGGAGTACGGATCGAACTGTTCGCCCCGGGAGATTCCGGCCGGGAAGCGCTGCGGGCGATCCTCCCGGAGCTGCGCAAGGAACTTGCGGACTCCGGGTTTGGTGCAAGCCTGGACCTTTCGGACCAGAACGGACCCCCCGGTCAGGGACAGGAGCCCTGGCAGGACGCCGGCCAGGACCCGGGCCGGAACGGTTTCGGAACCGGTTCGGGCGGCAACGGCCCCGGCCGCGGCGGCCTCCACGGAGACCCGCGTCCGGGTCACCGCTGGGACGCCCTGGCCGATGAATCCGCGCTGCGCACCGCCAGGATCTTGAATGGCCCCCAGACCACCCTCGACATTCTCGTCTGACACAAAGGAACGCGACATATGACGATTCAACCGATCGCATCACAGCCGATCGCTCCCCAGCCGGTCACGCCGCAGCTTGTCGGGGGCACCGCCTCCGCGCCGGCGTCGGCCGTACGCTCGCCCGTTCAGAGCATGGACGCCAATGTGTTCATGACGCTGTTGGTGGCGCAGATGAAAAACCAGAACCCCAGCGCTCCGATGGACACCAACCAGATGATGAGCCAGACCATCCAGCTCTCCATGATGGAAAAGACCACCGAGATGACCACCAACAGCAAGGAGGCGTTCTCCCTCCAGATGCGGTCGGCCGCCGCGCAACTGGTGGGCCACAACGTCGACTACACGCTCAGCGACGGCACCACCGGCAGCGGACTCGCCTCTTCGGTGACTTTTGCCGGCGCAGTTCCGGCCGTCAAGGTCGGTACCCTTTCCATCCCGCTCGACTCGATTTCCGGCATTACGGCGCCCGCCGCCTCCTAATCAGTGCTTCACCCGTAGAAAGGCAGTTCCCATGCTCCGCTCGCTGTACTCCGGAATCTCCGGCCTCCGTGCCCACCAGACCATGCTGGATGTCACCGGCAACAACATTGCCAACGTCAACACCGCCGGCTTCAAGTCTTCGACCACCCAGTTCCAGGACACCCTCTCGCAGATGACCCAGGGGGCCTCCGCGCCGCAGGGCGAATCCGGCGGCAGCAACCCGGCGCAGATCGGCCTCGGCGTCCGGGTCGCCGGCGTCAGCACCAACTTCGCCCAGGGCTCCTCGCAGAGCACCGGCCGCGCCACCGACATGATGATCTCCGGCGACGGCTTCTTCGTCACCAGCAAAGGCGGACAGCAGCTGTTCACCCGCGCCGGGTCCATGACCTTCGACGCTAACAGCCAGCTGGTCAGCCCCGACGGCGGCATCCTCCAGGGCTGGACCGCCGACCAGACCGGCGTCGTGAACCAGGGCGGCGCCATCGGCAACATCACGCTCAACCCCAACACCATGATCGCCAACGCCACGAGCAAGGTCACGCTGGACGGAAACCTGCCCAGTGACGCCGCCGTCGGCAGCCCCGACCTGCAGCGCGTCGTCAAGGTGTACGACGCCACGGGCGCCGCGCGCGACGTAACCCTCACCTTCTCCAAGACCGCAACGGGATGGAGTGCGGCAGGGAGCGACGCCAACGGCGCTACGGCCAGTGTCACGCTCAACCAGAACCCCGACGGCACCCTGACGCCCAGCGGCCCCTTCCAGCTCGGTGCGGGTGCATCTGCCATCACGGTGGACCTGTCGAAGGTCTCCGGCTACGCCACGATGAACTCCCTCACGGTCGCCGGCCAGAACGGCGCGGCCGTCGGCAAGCTCGAATCCTTCACCCTCGGCAACGACGGCTCCCTGATCGGGTCCTTCAGCAACGGCACCAAGCAGGTGCTGGCCAAGATCGCGCTGGCGAAGTTCACCAACCCGGCCGGCCTGGAGAAAGCCGGCGGCTCGTCCTACGTCGCCACCGCCAACTCCGGCAACGTCCAGCTGGGCGCGGCCGGCGACCCGGGCATCGGCACCCTGGCCGGCGGCTCGCTGGAAATGTCCAACGTGGACCTCTCCCAGGAGTTCACTAACCTGATCGTCGCCCAGCGCGGTTTCCAGGCCAATGCCCGCATCATCACCACCTCCGACGAGGTCCTGCAGGAGCTGACCCAGCTCAAGCGCTAATCTCCGGCGCACCACCCCGGGTTGCCCTATCACGTATAGCTGCCAAAAGCAGGCCCAAGCAGCCATACGTGATAGGGCAACGGGTTGGGTGCGGGCAACGGCCGCGCGTCGGCGGTGCTCAGGCGGCCTGCCAGCGCACCGGAAGCTGTTTCACCCCGAAGACGATCGTGCTGTCCATCCGCTCCAGCCGCGCCCCAGGTTCCACTGCCAGCCCCGGCAACCGGGAGAGCACGGCCTGCAGCGCGATCTTTGCTTCGAGCCGGGCCAGCGGCGCCCCGAGGCAGAAGTGGATGCCCTGCCCAAAGGCGAGGTGGCGGTTCGGCGAGCGGACGACGTCGAACACGTCCGGATGCGGGAACTGGTGCTCATCGCGGTTTGCCGAGCCGATCCAGGCCACGATCGGCGAGCCCGCCGGGATCGGCCGGCCGTGCAGCTCGGTGTCTACGGCGGCGACCCGGTACATGGACTGGACGGGGGAGCGGTAGCGGAGCACCTCTTCGATCGCCTGGGGAAGCAGCTCCGGCTCGGCTGCCAGCCGCTCCGCCGTGCCCGGCGCTTCGGTGAAGCACAGCACGGCGTTGCCAATCAGGTTGGTGGTGGTTTCGTTGCCCGCGACGAGCAGGAGGGCGCAGAATCCCAGCAGCTCCATGACGCTGAGTTTCTGCCCGTCGATCTCCGCCATGAGGAGGCTGCTGATCAAGTCCTGGCCCGGCCGGTGCCGCCGTTCCTCGATCATCCCCAAAAAGTACTCGACCATGTCCTGGTTGCCGGGGGACCGGTCCTCGTCGCCGTCCGGGCGTTGGCTCACGATCACGTCGGACCAGAGCTTGAACCGGTCCCGGTCCGCGGCAGGGATGCCCATCAGCTCCGCGATCACGATCACCGGGAGCGGATACGCCAGCTGCTCGATCAGATCGGTGCTGCCGGCGGGAACCACTGGTTCCAGCAAGCCCTCCGTGAGCGCCGCGATGCGCGGGGCGAGCGCCTCCACGGCCCGCGGCGTGAACGCCTGAGTCACCAGCGAACGCAGCTGGCGGTGCCGCGGCGGATCCGTGTTGATCAGGCTCGCTGCGAAGAGCTGGCCCGTCTCGGAGGGACTGTCACCGCTGAACCGGGAAGAAAACGCGGC
Source organism: Arthrobacter sp. KBS0702 (assembly GCF_005937985.2). Lineage (NCBI taxonomy): Bacteria > Bacillati > Actinomycetota > Actinomycetes > Micrococcales > Micrococcaceae > Arthrobacter > Arthrobacter sp. KBS0702. Next base: position 667,699 of record NZ_CP042172.1, read on the forward strand.
GTGGTCGGACAGGACACGCTGCACGTCCGCATAGCCGAAGGCGTGCCAGACCCCGCTCTCCGGATCCTGGAAAACCGGATCACTGCGGCGCATCGCTTCGTAGTGCGGAAACGGGTTCAGCGGCTGCTCAAGAGCCGGAAATGACACCATGGCTGGCCCTCCTCTTGGGGCGGGCGGCCGTGTTTGTGGCTCTATGCGGCGCCCGTGGACCAACGATCATCCAACCGTGTCGGGCCAGGGGTTTAACGGGGCGGGCCGCGCGGCCCCGTTGGCTTCCACCCTAGTCCCGTGCAGCCGCGGCCGCACCGGGAACGGCGAAATTCAGCTGATCCTGGCCTCCGGCCACGCGGCGGCGGGCGGCTCCCTGCCAGGTGCCTAACGAAAGCGCGCCGGCGGCCGACAGTAAGGGGAGAACACTCATCCCCGCCGCTTGGCCGCCCAGCCGAGCAGTCCCCAAAGCAGAATCGGCCCATGATCGTTGTCACACGCCTCAACGGAACGCGCTTCGCGGTCAATCCGGACCTGATCGAACGGATCCACGAGAGCCCGGACACCCACCTGGTCACGCTCGACGGCGCCGCGTACGTGGTGCTCGAAAGCCTCGCCGAGGTGGTCGAGCTGATCGCCGACTACCGCGCCTATGTGCTGAGCAAGGCGCGGGACTTTCCCGCGGTCACCGGGTACCCGTTGAGCCTGGTCCCGCCGGCCGGACCGGACGACGAGTCCGGCGCCCCTGCACCTGAACCACCTAGGAAGTAAGCCATGGATCCCGCAACAATCATTGGACTGCTCCTGGCCTTTGGGTCCGTCATCACGATGGTGCTCATTGAAGGCGGCAGCATCACCGCCCTGCTGCTGCCCGGGCCCCTGGTCCTGGTCTTCGGCGCAACCCTGGCCGTCGGGCTGGCCGGCAACACCCTCAAGGACGTGCTCCAGGCGTTCAAGTCCGTGCCGGGAATGTTCATGGGCAAAACATCGAAGCCGCAGGAAAGCATCGACCAGATGGTCCGCTTTGCTGAAAAGGCGCGCGCCGAGGGTCTGCTCTCCCTCGAGGAGGAGGCGACGAGCGTCAAGGACCCCTTCCTCGCCCGCGCCCTGCAAAACATCGCCGACGGCACCGACGCCGAGGACCTCCGGATGCAGATGGAGGACGAGATCGACACAAAGTCCCGCAGCGACCACGCCTCCTCAAAGTTCTTCGCCAGCCTCGGCGGCTACGCCCCGACCATCGGCATTGTCGGAACTGTCGTCTCCCTGACCCACGTCCTGGAAAACCTTTCGAAGCCGGACGAGCTGGGGCACATGATCGCCGCCGCGTTCGTCGCGACCCTGTGGGGCCTGCTCTCTGCCAACTTCATCTGGCTGCCGTTCAGTTCGCGCCTGGCCAGGCTCTCCGAGCTGGACATCGAACGCATGACGCTGGTGATGGAGGGCATGCTCGCCGTGCAGTCCGGCGCCCAGCCGCTGCTGCTGGCCGAACGGCTCCGCTCCATGGTCCCCGAACACCAGCTCAAGGGCGCCGACAAGGGCCGGAAGGCGCCCAGCGGGGTCGACTCTGCAGAGCCGATGGACGCGGCCGCGTGAGCGGCCGCCGCCGGCCGCGCAAGAAACCCGAGGCGCACCACGTCGATGAACGCTGGATGGCCTCCTACATGGACATGGTCACCGTGCTCATGTGCCTGTTCATCGTCCTGTACGCCATGTCCACCGTCGACGCGAACAAGTTCGAAAAGCTGCGCAACTCGCTTGCCACCGGCTTCGGCGCGGTGGCCTCGGAAACAGTGGACACGGCCTCCGGAACGGTGGTGCCCCCCGAATTCGTGGACAAGAACCTCGAAGCCTTCTCCGCCGTCCCCTCTCCAGGCCCCGCGGCGTCGCAGGCAGCCCTCGAGGAAGCTAAGAAAGAAGTAGACCGGCTGCGCGCCCTGGAAGCCAAAATGAAGGCCGGCCTCGCCGCTGCCGGGCTCACTGACAACGTCGAGTTCCAGATCGACCAGCGCGGCCTGACGGTCAAGCTGATCGGCTCCCAGGCCTTTTTCGCCGCGGACCGGCCCGAACTCACGGACCGGGCCTCCCAGGTGCTGCACATTATCTCGCCGATCCTCGGCCCGGCCGCCCTGGAAATTATGGTGGAGGGCCACGCGGCCAACGGCATCACGTCCTACCCGTCCACCTGGGAACTGTCCTCGGCCCGGGCGGTCAACGTGCTGCGCTACATGGTGGACCGCGGCGGGATCCCCCCGGGACGGATCGGGGCCGTTGCGTTCGGCTCCGCCCGGCAGGTCAACGACGATTCGACGCCGGAGCTGATGGAACGGAACCGGCGGGTGGACATTGTGGTGATTTCGGACAAGCCCGACGTCGTCCGCGCCCTCATTCCCGAGGCGATGAAGCTGACCCAGAAATAGGCCGGTATTGCCTCGGGCGGATGGCTTACGGCGGCTGATCCCTTGCCGATAGTGGCAACCGTGAGTGTTCTGGATGAGCGGGAAGTGGCACGGGAGCGGACCGTCAGCGTCTATGACTTCCGGCGTCCCGCGACGCTGGCGCGCGAGCACAGCCGCGTCCTGGAACTCGCCTTCGAAACCTTCGCCCGCCAGTGGGGAACCCAGCTGACCGCCAAGGTCCGGGTGAAATCCGTGGTGCGGCTCGAAGACGTCGGCATGCAGAGCTACGACGAGTACGCCGCTTCCCTGCCGGCCGTGACGGCGATGGTCCTGTGCACCGTCGAAGCACACGATTCCAAGCTCGTTGTGCAGTTCCCCGCCCCCTCGGCCCTGGGCTGGATCAACCGGATGCTGGGCGCCTCGAACGACACGGTGATGCCGGACCGGAAGTTCACCCAGATTGAACAGGCCCTGGTCAAGGGACTCATGGACGAGGCACTCGAGGACCTCGGCTACTCGCTCGGGCCGCTGCTGAGCGAAACCATCCGGGTGGACACCGTGCAGTACAACTCCCAGTTCGCCCAGGCCGCAGCACCGAGCGAACTCATGATTGTCGCCGCCTTCACCATCAACGTCGGCAACATCAGTGCCCCGGCCACCCTGGCGGTGCCGGCGGGGATCCTGCTGGGCCGGCTGAAGAAGGTCAATCCGACGGACGACCGCGGCAACGCGGCGGCCCGCGTCAGTGCGCAACTGGAGCGCGTCCCGGTGGAACTCTCGGTGCGGCTCTCGACGTCGTACGTCACCCCCAGCCAGGTCCTGGGCCTCGCGGTCGGGGACGTCCTGACCCTCCCGCACCTGGAAAACCGGCCCTTTGACCTCACCCTGGACGGCACGAGGCTGGCCACCGCCGCCCCGGCCCGCAACGGGTCCCGGGCCGCGGCCGTCATTGTCACAATCGAGGAGAACAACCAATGAGCATCACCCTGACCAAGCACGAATCGTCGGCGGAACGGCTCGTTGAGGAGCTGCCGAGCCCGGTGGCGCTGAAGGTTGTTGCCCTGGTCCCCGCCCGCGCCGCGGCCCCCTACACCCGGCAGGCCGTCACAGCGACCTTTGTCGGATCGGTGACCGCCGACCTGGCCCTCATGCTCAGCGACCGCACCTTCCTGGACGAAGCGGCCGGCGGCATGGCCGGCGGCCAGCTCGGCGTCGTCTCCGTCACCGACGTGCTCCGCCCGGCGATGGAAAGCGCCAGCTCCGTCTTCGGCGCCGGCGTGCTGTCCGACCTGCGCGAATCCGACGCCTCCGGATTGCTCTCGGACCCGGACACCGCCGTCTTCGAACTCTCCGACGGCACCAGCCCGGCGGCCTGGTTCGCCGTCCGGCTGCGCGAACACGGCACCGGCCAGGACCGCGCCGGCGACCTCTTCGGCGGCGGCGACACGGTGGCCGGCCGGCTGGGCCGCATCAACAACATCGAGATGGCCCTGACCGTGGAGATCGGCCGCACCCGCATGTCCGTCCGCGACGTGCTCTCGCTCGAACCCGGCAAGATCATTGAACTCGACCGCTCCGCGGGCGCCCCGGCCGACGTGCTCCTCAACGGGCGGCTGATCGCGCACGGCGAGGTCGTCGTCCTGGACCAGGACTACGCCGTGCGGATCACCCGGATCCTCGACGTGGCCGAGGGGCTCAGCTGAATGGACTCGCTGATCCTCGGGCTGCGGGTAGCCGTAGCCCTGGGCGCGGTGCTTGGCCTGATCTGGTTGCTGCAACGCCGTCTCGGCAAAGGCCCGGGACGACGCCGCGCTGACGCCGCGCTGAGCGTCGTCAGCCGCCAAAGCCTCGGCCAGCGAGCCTCCGTCGTGGTGGTCGACGCCGGCGGCCACCGTTTCCTGCTCGGCGTCACCGACCACGCCGTCAACGTCCTCCACACCGGCGACATCCCGGAAGAAGCCGTCGAAGATCTCGCCCCGGAGCCCCGCCGCGGCGGGGCAGCCGGCGCCTTCGCCCAGATCCTCGCGGGCGCCGCCGCCGCACCCCGGAACGACGCCGAGGCCCCGCTGCCGGCCGGGGGCCAGCCCACGATCGGCACGACGCCGGAGCTGCCGCTGTCCCGCCGCAGTTCAATCCACCGCGATTCCCATGCCCGGACCGGCCCGGGGCGGTCCGGGCTGCCCAGCGCCGCAGCGCACCCGCCGCTGCAGGGGTCACGTCTGGCCGGATCGATCCTCGCCGGTTCCACCTGGAAGCAGGCCGCTGCCGCTCTCAGGAGCGGACGCCGCAATTGATCTGCTCCATCAACACCCGTACCGCCCCCGCCCCTTCCACCGGCGCAACCGCGACGAGCGCAGTTTCGACCGGCGCAGTTTCGGCCGGCGCCGTTTCGGCCGGCGCCGCGGGCCGTGCCGGCCGAATCCTGGCCCTCGGGCTGGCCGCCTTGCTCCTCGCCGTCCTGGTGCTGTGGCTCAACGCGTCCGCCGGGCACGCCGCCCCCGTCCCGCCGGTTCCGCCCACCCCGCCGGCCAGCCCGGACACCGGCAGCGTCAACATTGAGATCAACGGCATGGACGGGAAGCCCTCAACAGCGGTCCTGACCCTGATCGGGATCACCCTGCTGTCCGTGGCGCCGGCGCTGCTGCTGATGATGACCTCGTTCACTAAGATCTTCGTGGTCCTCGCCATGACCCGCAACGCGCTCTCGCTGCCCTCCATCCCGCCCAACCAGGTACTCGCGGGACTGGCCCTGTTCCTGTCGATCTTCGTCATGTGGCCGGTCATCAACGAGATGAACACCATCGGCGTGCAGCCCTACCTCAACGGCACCCTCGACTTCAACGGCGCGCTCAGCGCCGGCTCGGGGCCGCTGCAGCACTTCATGCTGGCGCACACCCGCGAGGAAGACATCGCCCTGATGACCCGCGCCGCCGGCATGGAGAACCCGGCGACCCCGGAGTCGGTGCCGCTGCAGACACTGATCCCGGCGTTCATGATCTCCGAACTCCGCGCGGCCTTCATCATCGGCTTCGTCATCTTCATCCCGTTCCTCGTGATCGACCTTGTCGTCTCCGCGGCCCTGATGTCCATGGGCATGATGATGCTCCCGCCGGTCATGATCTCGCTGCCGTTCAAAATCCTGCTCTTCATCCTCGTGGACGGCTGGGGCCTGATCATCACCTCGCTGATCCAGAGTTATGCGGGCACGGGATGAACGCCAACGCCGTCCTGGACATCTGCCTCCAGGCCATGATCGTGGCTGCCAAACTCTCCGCCCCGGTGCTCGTGACGGCGCTGGTGGTGGGCCTGGCCATCTCCCTCCTGCAGTCCATCACCCAGCTCCAGGAAGCCACCCTCTCCTTCGTGCCCAAACTCGCCGCCGTAGCGGTGGCCCTGGTGATCTGCGGTCACTGGATGATCACGGAGATGGTCGCTTTCACCAACGACCTGTTCGCCAAGATTCCGTCCCTGCTCGGGGGCCTGTGAAGTGGGCATCCCGATCGACCAGACGTGGCTGGAAGTCCTCCTGCTGGCCACCGTCCGGATGACGGCTTTCCTGATTGTGGCGCCGCCTTTCGCGCACCAGGCGTTTCCCGGACGGATTAAGGCCATGCTGGGCGTGGGCCTGGGCCTGGCCGTGTCGCAGCGGCTTTCCGCCGGCTACGTCGCGCGCGACACGGCGGGATTCCTCACCGGGGTGGTCCTGGAACTCGTCACCGGCCTGGTCCTGGGCTTCCTGGTCATGCTGGTCTTCGCCGCGGTCCAGTCCGCTGGCTCCCTGGTGGACCTCTTCAGCGGCTTCCAGATGGCCCAGGCCTTCGACCCCCAGATGATGGTCAACGGCGCGCAGTTCACCCGGCTGCTGCAGATGGCCGCGCTGGCCCTGTTGTTTTCCTCGGACGGCTACCAGCTCGTCATCGGCGGCCTGACCGGCAGCTTCACCGCGCTGCCGCTGGCCGGCGGCCTTGACCTCGCCCAGCCGGTCCAGGCCATGACGTCCGCGGTGACCGGCATGTTCCTCGCCGCCGTCCAGATCGCCGGGCCGCTGCTCGTGGTGCTCTTCCTCGCCGACGTCGGACTGGGCCTGCTGACCCGCGTGGCCCCCGCGCTGAACGCCTTCTCGCTGGGCTTCCCGCTGAAGATCATGCTGACCCTCTCACTGGCCGGGTTCCTCTTCCTCGCGCTGCCCAGGATCGTCTCCACCCTCGCCGGGCAGGCTGCCAAGACCGTGCTGGGGGTGGGCTGATGTCGGATTCACAGGAAAAGACCGAACAGGCCACCGACAAACGCATGCGGGAGGTCCGCTCCAAGGGCCAGCTCTCCCGCTCCCAGGACCTCACCGCGTGGCTGGCGGTCGGTGCCGCCGCGGTCATGATTCCCTCCACCGTCGAGCGCGGGGCCAGCGCCGCCACGGACCAGGTTTTCAGCGTCAAGGGCGTGATGGCGCAGCCGGACCCGGCAAAGGCCCTCAAAGCCCTGGAAGTGGGGCTCGGCTCGCTGGCCGGGATCCTCGGCCCCATGATGATCGTGGTGCTCGTCGTCGTCCTGGTCGGCTCCGCGCTGCAGGGCGGCGTCCACCTGAAGAAGTTCCGCCTGGACTTCGATAACTTCAAGCTGCTGAGCGGGCTGAAGCGTATTTTCGGGACCCAGGCCCTCTGGGGCGGCGTCAAAGCCCTGCTCAAGGTCGGCGTTGTGGGCCTCGTGCTCTACTCCGTGGTGCAGGGCCTGATCCCGGTGCTGCTCACGGCGGGCGGCCTGCCGGTGGCCGGCGTCGTCGCGGCCGCAGGCGGCGGCATCTCCTCACTGGTCCAGTTCGCCGTCTTCGCCGGCATTGCGCTGGCCGCGGTGGACTTCTTTGTGGTGATGCGCCGGAACCGGAAGAAAACCCGGATGTCCAAGAAGGAAGTCCAGGACGAGAACAAGAGCAGCGAAGGCGACCCGCTGATCCGGTCCCAGCGCCGGGCCCGGCAGCTGGCCATGAGCCGGAACCGCATGATCGCTGCGATCGGCGACGCCGACGTCGTCCTCGTCAACCCCACGCACGTCGCCGTCGCGCTGAAATACGAGCCGGGAAAGTCCGCTCCGCGGGTGGTGGCCAAAGGCGCCGGCCACGTCGCGGCACGCATCCGGCAGGAGGCCGAGGAGAAAAACGTGCCGATGGTCCAGGACATCCCGCTCGCCCGGGCGCTGCACGGCGCCTGCGAGCTGGGGCAGGAGATCCCCGTGGATTTCTACCACGCCGTGGCCGGGGTGCTCGCCTTCGTTATGTCCCTCAAGGCCCGCGGCGCCGGCGCCGGGCTGCACCGCATGGCAGGGGCCGCGCTGTGAACATTGCCAGGCACATCGTTGAGCACACTTTTCGAACCAGCGTCTGTGAAAGGACCGCATCATGAACAACAGGCTCGCCCGGCTTGCGGTGCCCATCGGCATCGTAGGCATCGTGCTGCTGCTGGTGGTTCCCGTGCCCGCGCCGCTGCTGGATTTCCTGATCGTGTGCAACATCCTGCTCGCGCTGCTGGTGCTGCTGACCAGCATGTTCGTGAGGAAGCCGCTGGACTTCTCCGTGTTCCCGTCGCTGCTGCTGGTGGCCACGCTGTTCCGGCTGGGCCTGAACGTCGCCTCCACCCGCCTGGTGCTGGGCAACGGCTACGCCGGGCAGGTCATCGAGGCCTTCGGCAAGGTGACCGTGGGCGGCTCCATGATCATCGGCGCCGTCGTCTTCCTGATCCTGGTGGTGATCCAGTTCGTCGTGGTCACCAAGGGCGCCGAGCGCGTCGCGGAGGTGGGGGCGCGCTTCACCCTGGACGCCATGCCCGGCAAGCAGATGGCGATCGACGCCGACCTCAACGGCGGCCTGATCACGGACACCCAGGCCCGGGCGCGGCGCGCGGAGGTCTCGGCGGAAGCCGACTTCTACGGCGCCATGGACGGCGCCTCCAAGTTCGTCAAGGGCGATGCCATCGCCGGCATCATCATCATCATCATCAACTTCATCGGCGGCATCGCCATCGGCATGCTGCAGCGCGGCATGCAAATCGGCGACGCCCTCAACACCTACGGCCTGCTGACCATGGGCGACGGCCTCGTCACACAGATTCCGGCGCTGCTCATGGCGGTCTCCACCGGCATGATCGTGACCCGGTCCAACACCGAAGCGGACATGGGCCGGACGGCCTCCACCCAGCTGCTGCAGTCACCGAATGCCCTGCTGATCGCCGGCGTGGCCGCCATCGCCATGGCGCTCATCCCCGGCATGCCACCCATCCCGTTCATCCTCGTCGGCGCCGGGCTGATCCTGGCCTCCCGCCGCACCGCCGCCAGCCAGAAGGAGGCGGAGCGGGCCCGCGACGCCGAGGCTGCGGCCTTGAACTCCCCGGAGCTGGACCCGAACGAGAAGCTGCTCGAGGACATGCGCATCCACCCCGTGGAGATCCTGCTGGCTCCGGACCTGGTGGACATGGTCTCCGGCGCCTCTGATGACCTGTTGGCCCGGGTCCGGTCGCTCCGGCACAAGATCGCCATGGAACTGGGCCTGGTCATCCCGCCGGTCCGCACCAGGGACAGCGTGGACCTGCCGCCGGCCACCTACGCCATCCGGATCGCGGGCGTGGAAGCCGGCCGCGGCACCGCCCCGGCCGGCCAGATGCTGGCCCTCGGCGATTCGCTGGACTCGCTGCCCGGCGTCGCGATGATCGAACCGGTCTTCGGCCTCGCCGGGAAGTGGATTCCGGCCGAGATGCGGCACAACGCCGAAATGACCGGGGCCACCGTGATCGACCGCGTCTCGGTGCTTGTCACCCACCTGTCCTCCATCGTCACGGCCAACGCCGCCCGGCTGCTCTCCCGCGAAGATGTCCGGGTGCTGACCGAGGGCGTCCGCAAGCAGAGCCCCTCGGCCGTCGACGAACTCACCCCGGCACTGCTCTCGCTCGCCGAGCTGCAGCGCGTGCTCCAGGGCCTGCTCGACGAACAGGTCCCCATCAACGACCTGGCCCGCATCTACGAGGCGCTCACCCTCCGGGCCAAGATCTCCACGGACCCCGAATCGCTGGTGGAGGCCGCCCGCCAGTCCCTGGGACCGGCGCTGACTGCCAAGTTCATGGAGGGCCCCGTGCTCAACGTGATCATGATCGATCCGCTGCTGGAACAGTCCATGCTCGAGGATATGCGCCCGGCCGAGGGCGGCAGCCAGATTGTGATGGGGCAGGACAGGCTCGACGCCGTACTCCGCTCGGTGCGCAACGCGGTTGACTCCGCGGCCGCCGCCAACCGGCAGGCCGTCCTGGTCTGCGCCCCCGCGTTGCGCCCGGCCATCCACCGGCTCGTCGGAGCGCAGCCGGGTTCCCTGCCGGTGCTGTCCTACCGCGAAGTCACCTCCGCCAATGTCCGGATCGAAACCGTAGGAGTCGTGCGCCATGCCGAACCGCTATCGGCTTAAGGGAGCCTCGCTGGAGGAAATCCGCAGCAAGGCGGAAGCCCAGTACGGCCCCGCGGCCCGCATCGTGTCCGCGGAACGTGTCATCAGCCCCGGCATCGCCGGGCTCTTCGCCGCCAACCGCTATGAAGCCATCATCGAGGTCCAGCCCCGGCACGACGTCGTGACCGGTGAAGTCGTCCCGGACGCCGACATCCTGTCCGAAGGCGAGATCGTCGACATGCCCGGCGACACGCCGCGGCCCACCGGCGGCGACACGCCCCGGGCCACCCCCCGGCCCACGAGGCCGGGCGTCCAGCGGCTCGGCGCCGCTCCCGGCCACGAGCTGCAAGGCGATGCGATCGCTGCCCTGCTGGCCGAGGCCGACGCCGCCGAACTGACCCTGCACCGGACGGCCGCCCACGGCGTCTCCACCGAGTCGCCGGGCTTCGCCGAACTGCTGGACCAGCTCGGTTCCGGGCTCCGGCCGCAGGCAGCCGAGCCCGCACAGCCCGCACCCGTGGTTTCGGCGCGCCCGGGGGACGGAGACGGGGAGCGCCCCGCGACATCCGCCGGCCAGGCGGCACCCCCGCCGTCGTCGCGGGCCGCCGCGCCGGCCCGCGAGACTGTCCCCGTCCCGCTGGGCGGCACCGGCGACCTGGTGGTGCTGGTGGGCCTCGACGACGACGCACTCGACACCGCCCTGGCCATGTCCATCGCCGCCGGCGGTGCGGACGTCCGCACCGCGGGGGAGCTAAGCGCCTACGGCCACCTGCACCTGGACGGACGCCAGAGCGCGACGGCGGCCCGCGCCCACGCCGTGGAAACCGAGCAGACGGTGCTGGCGGCCTTCGGGCTGGGCAAGGCACGCAACACCCTGGCCCGGCTCCAGACGATCGCGGCGCTGTCGCCGGACCAGCTCTGGGTCGTCGTGGACGCCGGCCGCAAGCACGAGGATTCGGCCCGTTGGGTGGGCCTGCTGAGGGCGCGGCTCGACGTGGCCGCGGTGGCCGTGGTGGGCGCCGCGGACACCGCCACCCCCGAAAGCGTTGACGCCCTCGGGCTGCCCGTGGGCTGGATCGATGGCCGGCCGGCGACCCGGCCGCTGCCGTGGGACGCAGCGCCGGGCCGCGAAGGGTAGATTGAGAGAATGCTGGTACTTACACGCAAGCCGGGCGAACAGATCATGATCGGCGACGGCATCGTCATCACTGTTCTGGAAGGCCGCGGAGACGGCGTCCGGATCGGCATCGAGGCGCCCCGCGGCGTCCCGATCCAGCGGCGGGAAGTCATCGAGGCCATCGCGGCGGCGAACCTGGCAGCCGCTGAAGCGGGCGCGGAAGCCGGCGCGGGAACCGAAGACGCCCTGCGCGGCTTGCTTCCCCCGGCGGCCGCCCGACCCGTTGACTGACGGCGGTTAGTGGGAGTTCGCGTCGTCGCCGAGGTACTGGGCCATCAGCGGCTGGCTGGCGCGGCGCGTAATGGCCAAGGCCCGTTCAATGTTTCCCGCCGTCGTCAGTTGCTCCAGCATCCCGGCCGGATCGCCGGAACCGGCGGGCAGCTGCAGGCCCTGAAGCATCTCCTCGCTGGCGCGGGCCGTGTCGCCGAGCCGGGCCAACAACTGGCGCAGACCGTCCAGATGCTCCTGCAGGACCGTCGGCCAGGAACCCGGCGGGGCGGCCGCAATCAGTTCAACCAGCGTCGCCTGCGCCGGCAGGCCCCACTCGGCCGCCACGGCCGCCGACTCGACATTCCTGGCCAGGGCTTCGAATCGCAGACGGTCCAGTACCGACTCCACCTCGGACGCGGTAAAGGTCAGCCAGTGGGTGTTGCCGGCAGCCACGTGCAGGCGCTGGGTTTCCAGCCTGAACAGGAGTAGTTCCAACTGCCGCCGCTCCTGCCACAGCGCCGCCGAAAGATCCCCTGCACCCATGGGCCCCATTCCCTTGCCATCCCGGCCAAATTACGGCATTCCGCATTTTCCGCCAAGCTTTTCCCTGAGGCTACACGCAGATTCCAGATCAGGTGATAGGTTTCGTTCTGGGTGCTGCGCCCGAGCTTCGAACACCGCCTCCCATGGGGGGAGCGCGGGACCGTTTGCGGGTGCGGCTCTCAGGGTTTTAAAGCTCCTGATCCGGTCTCATGGGGGGACACACTATTGAATCGCGTGGAACGCAACGAGATGGTCACCCAGCACCTTCCGCTGGTGGGTTATCTCGTCTCAGATTTGTGCTCGAAGGCGTCCCACCTCTCGCGCGATGATTTGGCGTCGGCTGGCGCCGTTGCCTTGATTACGTCGGCAGACTCCTTCGACCCGGACCTTGGCGTGCCCTTCGGCGCCTTCGCACGGCGTCGCATCCTTGGCGCCTTCGCGGACGAGATGCGGGCCAGCGACTGGGCCACCCGCTCCGCGCGCCGCCGGATCAAAGAGACCATGTCCGTCCAGGAGACCCTCGCCGCCGCCCTCGGCCGCACGCCTTCGGTGGATGAGATTGCCTCCGCGCTGGGCGTCCAGCAAAGCGTGGTGGAAGCGGCGCTGGCAGATGCGTCCCGCACGCTCACGCCGCTCGACGACGCCGTTGTGGACACGCTGGCGGCGGAAACCCTGTCGCCGGAGCACTCGGTGCTTGCTGACGAACGTCTCCAGTACCTCCGGGCCGCCGTGAAGTCCCTGCCCGAGCGGATGCGCTACGTGGTCGAGGAGATCTACTTCGGCGACCGCACCGTCAAGGACCTGGCAGCTGAACTGGGTTCCACGCACGCGGCCGTGTCGCAGCAGCGCGCCGAAGCGATCCGGCTGATGCGCGACGGCCTCACCGCCCACTACGCAGACGACCCGGACCAGGGCTTCGAACCGCAGTCGCGGATCACGCCGCGCCGCCGGAACGATTACCTTGCCCAGTTGTCCGAAGCGACCGCCGGAGGGATCACCCGGGCCATCTTCCCGCAGGGGCCGATGCTGAACCAGGCCGTCTAAGGCCGATCCGGTCCGTTACTAAGCTCACTTAGTAAGCTGACCGTGAAATTCAGCCGCGGCCATCGCGGGTGCGTTCTCACTGGGGTAGCGTCTGAGGCATAACGACGTACCAGCCGTTCCAATCAAGGAGGATGCATGAAAGCAACACCCACCCTGACAAGCAACCTGCAGGCCGTTCTCGTGGACCTGATTGAACTCCACGTTCAGGGCAAGCAGGCACACTGGAACATCGTGGGCACGAACTTCCGCGACCTCCACCTCCAGCTGGATGAGATTATCGAAGCTGCCCGCGGTTTCGCTGACGACCTCGCCGAGCGGATGCGCGCCCTCCACGCGCTGCCTGACGGCCGCAGCTCGACGGTTTCCAAGTCCACCGCGCTGGCGGAATTCCCTGCCGGCTTGATCAACACCAAGGACGCGATCGACAAGATCGTCGCCGCGCTTGAGGCCGCCGTCGGCACCATGCGCAAGGTGCACGACGAGGTGGATGAGGAAGACCCCACCACTGCCGACCTGCTGCATGAATTCATTGCCAAGTTCGAGCAGTTCGCCTGGATGGTGAACGCCGAAACCATGCGTGCGTCCGCCAGCGTCACCACGCCGGACACCAAGAAGTAGCAGGCCAGCGCCTTCCAAGCGTCCGGCGCCGGGTTCCCACCCGGCGTCGGACGTTCGCTTTTAAGCGACCGGGCAAGGCGCCGGCTGGCGCTGACGGTCAGTGCGCCGTCGGCACTTTACGCAGGACGACGGCGGCCAGGACGGCAGCGCCGGCCATCAGCACCAGTGCGATGGCGGCCGTGATGTGGACGCCGGAATCGAAGGCGCTCCTGGCGGCAGCCGTCACGGCCTCCGCCAGCGGTGCCGGGAGGGTCCGGGCCAGCTCGGCCGCGCCGGCAAGGGTTTCGCCCGCCTTGTGGACCGCCCCGGGGCCGGCCTGGGCGACGCCGGCGGGAAGCTGCAGGTTGCGCTGGTACGATGCCGTGAGAATGGAACCGAGGATGGCTGTGCCGAGCAGGGAACCGACCTCGTAGCCGGTTTCCGAAATGGCCGCCGCGGCGCCCGATTTCGCTGCCGGGACCGACCCCAGGATGAGGTCGTTGGAGATAGTTTCGGCCGCGCCGACGCCCAGGCAGAGCACCAGCAGGGCTGCCAGCAACAGCCCTGGGCCGGCACCGTGGTCGCCCAGGGCCACCAAGGCATATCCCGTAGCGCTCAGCAGTAGTCCGCCCGCGACCACAATGCCCGGGCGGATCTTGCGCACCAGCGGGACCACGAGCAGGCCCGCGACGACCGTGGCGGCCAGGGCCGGGACCATCGCCAGGCCGGACTCCGACGGCGACTGGCCCTCCAGCAGCTGCAGGTGCTGGGCGAGGAAGAGGATGAAACCGTTGTAGGAAAACAGGGCCAGGACGTTGGCTGTGATGGCGGGGCTGAAAACAGGATTGCCAAAGAGGCTGAGGTCCAGCAGGGGAGCGGCCGACGCCGATGCCGCCAGCCGGCGCTGGCGGCGGACGAAGGCGTAGCCCATCAGCAGGCCGACGCCGAGGGCAGCCAGCGGTTCCGGCGCCGGGCCGTGGGTCGCCAGGATCTTAATGGCGTAGACCGCCGGGACCATGGCCAGCAGGGACAGCGCGATACTGGGCGCGTCCACGGGGCCTGGGTTTGGGTCGCGCGATTCCGGAATCAGGGCGGGGCCCAGGACCAGCAGCGGCAGGATGATGGGCACCGCGACGAGCAGGACAGCACCCCACCAGAGGTGTTCCACCAGCCAGCCGCCCAGGATCGGTCCCAGCGCGGCGCCACCGGAGAAGCCGGCAGCCCAGATCGCCACCGCGAGCCGGCGCCGGTTGGGTTCCGGGAAGATGTTCCTGATCAGCGACAGCGTGGATGGCATCAGCATGGCGCCGAAGAAGCCGAGCCCGGCCCGGCCGGCGATCAGCCACGCCGCACCGGGGGCGAAGGCCGTCACCGCGGAGACTGCTGCGAAGCCAGCACTGCCGACAAACAGCAGCCGGCGCCGGCCGATCCTGTCGCCCAGGCTGCCCATCCCCACGAGCAGGCCGGCCAGGACCAGCGGGTACGCATCGACAATCCAGAGCAGTTCCACGCCGGTGGCATCCAGGCTGCGGGCAATCGCCGGCAGCGCGAAGGTCAGGGCCGTGTTGTCCACGGCCACCAGCAGCACCGGGAACATCAGCAGGGACAACGCCAGCCAGTCGTGCCAGGGTGCGCGTGGCGCCGGCGTGGAGGCCGCCGCCGGGCGGGCGTGTGCGGACAGGGGTGCGGTGTTCATGGAGCTTAACTATACCGTCTGGCCGGTATAGTTAAGAAATGCACTTCCTGACAGGCATGATGTAACCCATGGCCAGAAAACCCGTCGCCCGCGAAGCCGTCCTCGACGCCTTCGAATCCCTGCTCATCGCCGAGGGGGAACGCGCCGCGACGCTGGATGCGGTGGCCCGGCTGGCAGGCGTCTCCAAGGGCGGCCTGCTGTACCACTTCCCGAACAAGGAGGCCATGGTCTCGGTGCTGCTGGAGCGCCTGGACCGGCTCCTCGCGGCGGACCTCGACGCCATGGCGGCCGCTCCCGAAGGCGCCGCGGCCTACTTCATCAAGTCCTCGGTGTGGGCCGACACACCGCTGGACCGGGTGTTCGTGGCCGCCACCCGGCTGGCCGAAGTCGCGCACGCCGAGACCCTGCGCCGGATGGCCGGCGTCCAGGCCAGCTGGCTGGCGCTGCTGGCGGCCGACGTCGGCCCCGCGATGGCGAAGGCCGTGCTGTACATGGGGGACGGGCTGTACTTCAACGCCATGCTGGCGCGGAGCCCCGGTGAGGCGCCACTGACGGAAGCCAGCGACGTCGAGAGGCTGCTGGCCGCCGTCGAGCGGCTGCGCGCCTGAGCGAGCGTCCCAACTGGGGTCTGCGGCGGCGCCCGGAGCGTAACCTGAACCGCGCCGGGTGCCGGAGTTTGCGGACGCGTCTCCGGCATAGGACAATGGAAGTTGTGACTGCGGTCACGAGCAACTGAATATGCCTTTGATCTGCGGCGGGAGAGTTCTGCAAGTAGGTACAAGCAGGCGCCGTAGGAGCAAACCCTCCCCAGGAATCTCTCAGGCCCATGTACCGCCGCGGCAAGGCAACTCTGGAAAGCAGCAAGCGCGTCTCGTGACGCGCCGTGCTCACCGACGGTGCAAGCGGAGCCCTGCGAAAGCGGCTGCGCGGAAACTCTCAGGTCCAATACAGAGCGGGGAGGAACCCGAATCAATGTGGCGTACCCTGCGCCGCCTTAGTTATGGAGTTCCTTGTGACTGTTACCTCAGCCTCCACGTCCTTCGTTGACCGGCACATCGGCGCGCGCCGCCAGGCCGACCTCGACACCATGCTGAAGGCCGTCGGCTACGACACCGTCGACGCGCTGGTGGATACCGCCGTTCCGAAGGACATCCGGCAGGACTCCGACTTGGCGCTCGCAGCAGCGCTGAGCGAAGTCGAAGTGCTGGCCGAACTGCGCAAGCTGGCAGCCAAGAACAAGACCGCCGTGCAGATGATCGGCCAGGGCTACTACGACACCGTCACCCCGGCCGTGATCCGCCGCAACATCCTCGAAGCCCCGGCCTGGTACACCGCCTACACCCCCTACCAGCCGGAAATCTCGCAGGGCCGGCTCGAGGCGCTGCTGAACTTCCAGACCATGGTCCAGGACCTGGTGGGCCTGCCGATCGCCAACGCCTCGCTGCTGGACGAAGCCACCGCCGTCGCCGAGGCCGTACTGATGATGCGCCGGGCCAACAAGAATAAGACGGCCCACGACGGCAAGACCGTCCTCGACGCCGACTGCCTGCCGCAGACCATCGCCATCGTCAAGGGCCGCGCCGAGGCCCTCGGCTTTGAGGTCGAGGTCGCAGACCTGTCCAAGGGCCTGCCCGAGGGCGTCATCAACGGCGTCGTGCTGCAGCAGCCCGGTGCCTCCGGCCGCGTGTTCGACCACTCGGCCGTCATTGCCGACGCCAAGGAGCGGGGCGCGCTTGTCACCGTCGCCGCGGACCTGCTGTCCCTGACCCTGATCACCTCCCCGGGCGAACAGGGCGCGGACATCGCCGTCGGCTCCGCGCAGCGCTTCGGCGTGCCGCTGTTCTTCGGCGGCCCGCACGCTGCGTACATGGCCGTCCAGAAGGGCCTGGAGCGCTCCATGCCCGGCCGCCTCGTGGGCGTCTCCAAGGACAACGCCGGCGTACCCGCCTACCGCCTGGCCCTGCAGACCCGCGAGCAGCACATCCGCCGCGAGAAGGCCACCTCCAACATCTGCACCGCCCAGGCATTGCTGGCCATCGTGGCCTCCTTCTACGCCGTCTACCACGGCCCCGACGGGCTGAAGGCGATCGCCGAAACGGTCCACGGCCACGCCCGGACCATCGCCGCCTCGCTGAAGGCCGCCGGACTCGACGTCCAGCACACCTCCTTCTTCGACACCGTCACGGTGTCCGTGCCGGGCAAGGCCGCGGAAATCATCGCCGCCGCCGACGCCAGGGGCATCAACCTGCGCGCCATCGACGCCGACTCGGTCGGCATCTCCGCCGATGAAGCGACGACGGCGGCGATCGTTGCCGACGTCGTCGCCGCCTTCGGCGCCAGCGTCGCAAATAGTGCCGCAGGCACGGGCACTGCGTTCGCCCTGGACGCGGCTGTCGAGCGCACCTCCGATTACCTCCAGCACCCGGTCTTCCACACGCACCGCTCCGAGACCCAGCTGCTGCGCTACATCCGCCGCCTCTCGGACCGCGACCTCGCCCTGGACCGCACCATGATCCCGCTGGGTTCCTGCACCATGAAGCTGAACGCCACGGCCGAAATGGAAGCCATCTCCTGGCCGGAGTTCGCCTCCATCCACCCCTTCGCGCCCGAATCCCAGACCGCCGGCTGGCGCGAACTGATCGAGGACCTCGAAGCCCAGCTGACCGAGATCACCGGCTACGACCAGGTGTCCATCCAGCCCAACGCCGGCTCCCAGGGCGAGCTCGCGGGCCTGCTCGCCATCCGCGGTTACCACCTCTCCCGCGGCGACGCCCAGCGCAACATCTGCCTCATCCCGGCCTCCGCGCACGGCACCAACGCCGCCTCCGCAGTGCTGGCCGGCATGAAGGTCGTCGTCGTGGCCACCGCCTCCGACGGCACGATCGACCACGCGGACCTCACTGCCAAGATCGAGCAGCACAAGGACGCGCTCTCCGCGATCATGATCACCTACCCCTCGACGCACGGCGTGTACGACGCCGACGTCCGCGAAGTCTGCGACGCCATCCACGCCGCCGGCGGGCAGGTCTACATCGACGGCGCCAACCTCAACGCCCTCGTCGGGCTCGCCCAGCCGGGCCAATTCGGCGGCGACGTCTCGCACCTGAACCTGCACAAGACCTTCTGCATCCCGCACGGCGGCGGCGGACCCGGCGTCGGCCCGGTCGCGGCCAAGGCACACCTGGCCCCGTTCATGCCGGGCAACGCGGCCGATCCCGCCAACGGCGCCGAGGGCACCCCGATCTCCGCGTCCCGCTACGGCTCGGCCGGCGTGCTGCCGATCTCTTGGGCGTACGTGAAGCTCATGGGCGGCCAGGGCCTGACCGAGGCCACCAAGTCGGCGCTGCTGGCGGCGAACTACATCGCGGCCCGGCTCAACGACTCCTTCCCGGTGCTCTACACCGGCGAGGGCGGCCTCGTGGCCCACGAGTGCATCCTGGACCTGCGCGAGCTCACGGCCAAGACCGGCGTGACCGCCGAGGACGTCGCCAAGCGCCTGATCGACTACGGCTTCCACGCCCCCACTCTCGCGTTCCCCGTGGCAGGCACCCTGATGGTCGAACCCACCGAGTCCGAGGATCTCGGCGAGATCGACCGTTTCATCACGGCCATGATCGCTATCCGCGCCGAGATCGACCAGGTGGCCCACGGTGACTTCAGCGTGGAGCACAGCCCGCTGCGCAACGCCCCGCACACCGCTGCCGCCGTGATCAGCACCGACTGGGAGCGCAGCTACCCGCGCGAACAGGCGGCCTTCCCGGTCCACACGCTCAAGCAGGACAAGTACTTCCCGCCGGTCGGCCGGATCGACGGCGCGGCCGGTGACCGCAACCTGATCTGCTCGTGCCCGCCGCTGTCCGAATTCGAAAACTAAGGATTGTTGATGACTGAGAACTACACGGCCCTGTACGAAGAGCACAAGAAACTCGGCGCCTCCTTCACGGACTTTGGTGGCTGGCAGATGCCGCTCAAGTACAGCTCCGAACTCGCCGAACACCACGCCGTCCGCAACTCCGCGGGCCTGTTCGACCTCTCCCATATGGGCGAAGTCTGGGTCACCGGCCCGGACGCTGCCGCCTTCCTGGACTACGCCCTCGTGGGCAAGATCTCCGCCATGGCGGTCGGCAAGGCCAAGTACTCGCTGATCTGCAACGAAGACGGCGGCATCATCGACGACCTCATCACCTACCGGCGCGGTGACGAGAAGTTCCTGGTGGTTCCCAACGCGGGCAACGCCAAGGTCGTGGCCGAGGCCCTGGCGGAGCGCGCCGGTTCTGCCCAAGAAGGCGGATTTGACGTCACCGTCGAGGATGCCTCCGCGGCAACCTCGCTGATTGCCGTCCAGGGTCCCAAGGCGGAGGCCATCCTGCTCCGTCTGGTCCCCGCGGCGCAGCACGAGCTTGTCACCGGGCTGAAGTACTACGCCGCTGTCGACGTCCCGTTCATGTTCGGCGGCGGCAGCCAGGAACTCCTGCTGGCCCGCACCGGCTACACCGGTGAGGACGGCTTCGAAATCTTCGTCGCCAACGACGACGCCGCCGCCCTCTGGCAGGCGCTCATCGCCATCGCCGAGGAGGGCGAACTGACCCCGGCCGGCCTCGCTTCCCGCGACTCGCTCCGGCTTGAGGCCGGCATGCCGCTCTACGGCAACGAACTCTCCCTCGAAGGCGACCCGTTCGCCGCCGGGCTCGGCCCCGTCGTCGCGCTCTCCAAGGAGGGCGACTTCGTCGGCAAGGCAGCCCTGGCCGCCAAGAAGGAAGCCGGCGCCGGATCCACCACGGGCCGCAAGCTCGTCGGACTCAAAGGCCTCGGACGCCGGGCCGGCCGCGGCCACTACCCGGTCCTGAAGGACGGCACCACGGTCGGCGAAGTCACCTCCGGCCAGCCCAGCCCGACCCTCGGCTACCCGGTCGCGATGGCCTACGTCGACGTCGAGTTCACCGAACCCGGCACCGCCCTGGAAATCGACCTGCGCGGCAAGAGCGAGCCTTTCGAAGTTGTCGCACTGCCTTTCTACAAGCGCCAAAAGTAGCCGGCTGTCCCGGGGCCGTGGCTGGCTCCGGGACCGGCCGTCTGTTCCCGGCTCCGGGACCGGCAGGCCCCGGTTTTCACGCGTGCTCGCTCGTCCCTCGCTTAGACGCACGCTTTCGAAAACCGCGGCCGGCCGGCCCCTCGTGGACATCTCACCTTTGAGGACAAGCCGCCACACCAAGACCAACAGGAGCCAGCGCCTTCGAAAGCCAAAGGTGCTGGGGAACGTACCGCCTCCCGCGGCTCGGCCCTAGAAGAATTCGAACGGCCATGTTTCTTTCCGGGGAACTGTTGGCCCCGAAAACTGAACTGAATAGCGGCGGGTGAGGGGATTCCGGAAGCGTGCGTCTAAGCGAGGAACGAGCGAGCACGCGGAGGAATCGCCTCACCCGCCACCCAACCCAGCCACAATTAACGTGACCCACGACTTTTTCAAACGTAAAGGAAAAACACATGGCAAAAGTTGCCCCTGAACTGCAGTACTCCGACGAGCACGAGTGGGTTGCGCGGGACTCCGGCAACGCCGGATCAAACATTGTGTCCATCGGCATCTCCGCGGTCGCCACAGATGCCCTCGGCGACATCGTCTACGTTGACCTGCCCGAGGTCGGCTCCGCGGTGACCGCGGGGGAGACCTGCGGCGAGGTCGAGTCGACCAAGTCGGTCTCGGACCTGTACGCCCCGGTCACGGGCGAGGTCACCGAAGTCAACGCCGCCGTCGTCGACGACCCCGCACTGATCAACAGCGACCCCTACGGCGCCGGCTGGCTCTTCAAGGTGGCCGCCGAGTCCGACGGCCCGCTGCTCTCCGCACAGGACTACGCCTCCAAGAACGGCGGCGAACTGTGAGCGGGGCAGCGACGGGGACCGAAACGGTGTTCGAGCAGGTCGTGTCCCCGTCCCTGGACGCGGAGCTATCCGCCCTGGATCCGGAGATCGCCGCAAAGATCGACGCCGAGCTGGGCCGCCAGCGCGACGGCCTGGAAATGATCGCCTCGGAAAACCACACCGCCAAGGCCGTCATGCAGGCGCAGGGTTCGGTGCTGACCAACAAGTATGCCGAGGGCTACCCGGGCAAGCGCTACTACGGCGGTTGTGAGCACGTGGACGTCATTGAACAGCTCGCGATCGACCGGGTCAAGGCCCTCTTCGGCGCCGAGTACGCCAACGTCCAGCCGCACTCCGGTGCCCAGGCCAACGCCTCCGTGATGCACGCCCTGATCCGTCCGGGCGACACCATCATGGGCCTGAACCTGGCGCACGGCGGCCACCTCACGCACGGCATGAAGATCAACTTCTCCGGCCGTCTGTACAACGTGATCCCGTACCAGGTCCGGGAGGATGACCACCGGATCGATATGGCCGAGGTGGAGCGCCTGGCCCAGGAGCACAAGCCGGCCCTGATCGTCGCCGGCTGGTCCGCCTACGCGCGCCAGCTCGATTTCGCGGAGTTCCGTCGGATCGCCGATTCGGTGGGCGCCTACCTGATGGTGGACATGGCCCACTTCGCCGGGCTCGTCGCGGCCGGACTGCACCCGTCGCCGGTGCCGCACGCCCACGTCACCACCTCCACCACGCACAAGACCCTCGCCGGTCCGCGCGGCGGCATCATCCTCTCGAACGACGCCGACATCGCCAAGAAGATCAACTCGGCTGTGTTCCCGGGCCAGCAGGGCGGCCCGCTCGAGCACGTCATCGCGGGCAAGGCCGTGGCCTTCAAGATTGCCGCGTCACCGGAGTTCAAGGAACGCCAGGAACGTGTGCTGGCCGGTGCCCGGATCCTCGCCGAGCGCCTGGTCCAGCCGGACGTCACCGCGAAGGGGATCAACGTGATCTCCGGCGGCACCGACGTGCACCTGGTCCTGGTGGACCTGCGCAACTGCGAGCTCAACGGGCAGGAAGCCGAGGACCGCCTCGCGGAAATCGACATCACCGTGAACCGCAACGCCGTCCCGTTCGACCCGCGCCCGCCGATGGTCACCTCGGGCCTGCGGATCGGCACCCCGGCGCTGGCCACCCGCGGCTTCGGCGAGACCGCCTTCACCGAGGTGGCGGATATCATCGCTGAGGCGCTGATCGCCGACGCCGGCGCGGACCTGTCCGGTCTGCGCTCACGGGTCGAGGCCCTCGCCGCCGCCCATCCGCTCTACCCCTCGGTTGATAACCTCGCCTAGGCGACGTATGACTGAAGAGGACACGACGCCGGGCGGGCCGCGGCCACCAGCCGCCGCCCGGCGTCGTGCATCCGGCGGGACGGCCGCTTACCGGCGGCCACACCGCCTTCCGGCAAAAACCCCCTGCCGGGCCACAGCAAGACCTAGTTAGGAACCGACAATGGCTGTTGGAGTCTTTGATCTCTTTTCCATCGGATTAGGGCCATCAAGCTCGCACACCGTCGGCCCCATGCGGGCCGCCGCCGTCTTCGCCGAGGAACTCAAGGCCTCGGGCGATCTGGACCGCGTGGCGTCGCTGCGCGTGGACCTCTACGGGTCCCTCGCCGCCACCGGCCACGGGCACGGGACCATGACGGCCATCCTGCTCGGCCTCGAGGGCTACCACCCTGAACTGATCCTCCCCGCGGAGGTGGAGGAGCGGCTGGCCGCCATCGCCGACAGCGGGAAACTGCAGCTGGCCGGCGCCGTCACCCTGCCCTACGGCGTCAAGGACATGGTGCTGCGGCCGCTCACCATCCTGCCTCGGCACACGAACGGCATGACGTTCACCGTTGCCGACGCCGACGGCGACACCCTGCACAGCGCCACCTTCTTCTCCGTCGGCGGCGGCTTCATCGTCCGCGAGGGCGAGGAAGACGCCGCGCTGAAGGAACTCGACGAATCCAAGAAAGAGTTACCGCTGCCGTTCCGCACCGCCGCGGAACTGCTGGGCCGCTGCCAGTCCAAGGGGCTTTCGATCGGCGAGATCATGTTCGTCAACGAACGGGCGTCCCGCACCGAGGAGGAGATCCGCGAAGGCCTCCTGCACATCTACTCGGTGATGGCCGAGTGCGTGGCCACCTCCCTGAAGCGCGAGGGGCTGCTGCCCGGCGGGCTCAAGGTCCGCCGTCGTGCACCCGACTGGCACGAACGCCTGCTCAAGGAAAACGCCGACCAGGACCCCGACTACCGCGACCCGAAGTACTGGCAGGAGTGGGTCAACCTGATTGCGCTCGCCGTCAACGAGGAGAACGCCTCCGGCGGGCGTGTCGTCACCGCCCCCACCAACGGCGCGGCCGGCATCATCCCCGCGGTGCTCTACTACGCCCTGCACTTCGCCCCCGGGATGGACAAGGCCACCCAGGCCGACCGCGACGACGTCGTGGTCAAGTTCCTGCTGACCGCCGGTGCGATCGGGGTGCTGTACAAGGAACAGGCCTCGATCTCCGGCGCCGAGGTTGGCTGCCAGGGTGAGGTGGGCTCGGCGTCGTCGATGGCTGCCGCCGGGCTGGCCGAAGTCATGGGCGGCACGCCGCAGCAGGTCGAGAACGCCGCGGAAATCGCGATGGAACACAACCTCGGCCTGACCTGCGACCCTATCGGCGGGCTGGTGCAGATCCCCTGCATCGAACGCAACGCGATCGCCGCGGCGAAGGCCATCAACGCGGCCAAGATGGCCCTGTGGGGAGACGGCACGCACCGCGTCTCGCTCGACGAGGTCATCGTGACCATGCGCGAAACCGGCAAGGACATGAGCTCCAAATACAAGGAGACCGCCATGGGCGGACTCGCCGTCAACGTGGTGGAGTGCTGAGGCTCAGTTGTTCAGCGCCGCCCACAGGTTCAGGGACGAGGCGAACACGATCCAGCTCAGGTAGGGGAGCATCAGCAGCCCCGCGGCACGGCTGATCGGTCCGAATCTCAACACGGTGACGGCCACGGCGACCGCCAGCCCCACGATGATCACCAAGCCGATCCACAGCGCCGGTGTGCCGAGGGACGGGTACAAGGCGAAGAAGGCCGGCGTCCACAGCAGATTCAGCACCAGCTGGGCGCCGTAGACGGTGAGGGCGGCCCTTTTCCCGGGGGACCGACTGCGCCACACCAGCCAGGCGGCTACGGCCATCGCGATGTAGAGCAGTGTCCAGACCGGCCCGAAAAGCCAGTTCGGCGGGGACCACGGCGCCTTGTCCGCGGCGGCGTACCAGCCGTCGACGTTGGCTGCGGAGGCCAGCCCGCCGAGTGCCGCAACCAGTGCCGAAGCGCCCAGCAGCGCGAGCAGGACCAGCACCTGCGCAACGGGGCCCCGGGGATCCGGCCGTTCATGCATACCCCCAGAGTATTCCCGGTTCCGGCGGCTGGCACAGGGCCGCGGGACCCGGACCGCCCCGGCCCCCGATAGACTTGGGACTGCATGCCAGCCATGCCGCCGATGCTCGTACCGCAATGATTGGATGCCGCCCCCTTGCGTGAATTCACTGCCCGTTTTGCCTCAGCCGAAGAGATCGCCAACTGGGATGCCCACGTCACGGCGAACCCCAATGGCGGCAATCTCCTGCAATCGGAGGCCTTCGCCGAGGTCAAGCAGCACTTTGGCTGGAAGCCCCTGCACCTCGTCTATGAAACCGCTGACTACACGAGCTACAACCTCATCCTGGAGAAGTCCTTCCCGCTGCTCGGCAAGCTCTGGTACCTGATCAAGGGCCCGGACGTGGCGTCCGTCGAGGACGTCCCCGGGATCGCCGCGGCCAACGCCGAGTTTGTGAAACGCGCCCGGCTGGGAGTCTTCGCGATCAAAATCGAACCGGACATCGTCCTCTCCGAGGAGGCCCGGCGCGTCATCGAAGGTGCCGGCCTGGTCAAGACCCACAACCTGCAGCCCAACGACTCAACAGCACTGCTGGACATCTCCCCGGAGGAGAACCAGCTGCTGCGCAACCTGCACTCGCGCGGCCGCAACGCCGTCCGCCGCGCCATCCGGGAGGGCGTGGAGGTCCACAACGTGGACCCCACCGAAGAGAACTTCCGGGCCATGTACGCGCTGATGACCAACACGGTGGAAGCCAAGTCCCAGGTCCGGGTCCGCGAATACGAGTACTACCGCCAGTTCTGGACCAACTTCATCAAGCGCGACCAGGGACGGCTGTTGTTCGTCTATGAGGACGGCGTGCCCTCGGTGGGCGCATTCGTCATCAACTACGGCCGCAAGGGCACGTACAAGGATGGCGGCTCGCTGCAGAAGCGGAACCAGTACGGCGACTCCCACCTGGTGCAGTGGACGGCCATCAACCAGTTCAAGGAACTCGGCTGCACCGAATACGATTTCTGCGGCACGCCCCCCAGCGACCAGCTCAAGGACACGTCCAACCCGTTCCACGGTTTGGGCCTGTTCAAGACCAGCTTCAGCAAAACCGTCACGGACTTCGTCGGCTGCTACGACCAGGTCCTGAGCCCGCTGAAGTACAAGGCCTGGATGGCCGCCGGGGAGCGCGTCGCCCGGCAGCTGTACACGCGGCGCACGGGCCAGCAGTTCTACTAAACCGGACGCCACGGACCAGTTGAGGACGCCGGAATGACCAAGGAAACCGACGGGCAGCGGAGGCCGCACACCGACGGACTGCCCAAGACCGAGCCGATGTCGCCCCTGCAGGTGCGGCAGAACGCCGCCGCCAAACGCATGCTCCGCAGGCTGGTCCAGGGCGAAAACCCGCCGACGGCCCCGCTGAGCATCGTCGACCGGCTGGCCGGCAGTCCGTACGCCAACCCGATGATCCAGGTCGGCGGCGTGGACGCGTCCGCCCGCAAGACCATCGACTTTGCCCTCAAGCTGGCCGAATCGATGTTCCGGTACGGTGCCGGGGCCCTCGAAGTGGAGACCAGCATCATCGCCATCACGGCCGCGCTGGGGTTGAAGAACATCGAGGTGGACATCACTAACCAGTCAGTGGCCATCAACTACGCGCCCAAGGACCAGACGCCCATCTCGCTGCTGCGCGTCGTGCGGTCCTGGACCAACAACTACGCCGGCCTGGCCGAGGTGCACCAGCTGGTCACGGAGATCGTGGCCGGCGGGGTCGGCCGCGAGGAAGCGGTGCGCCGGCTCGACGAGATCACGCACAGCCCGAAACCCTTCCCGCGCTGGATGGTCACCGTTGCCTTCGGCGTCTTCTCGGCAGTTTTCGTCGGCGTGCTGGGCGGGGGCCTCGCAGCCTCCGGGGTCGCCTTCCTGTCCAACCTGCTGATCAGCCTGCTGGCGCGGCAACTGGGCCGCTGGCGCACGCCGGACTTCTTCATCACGGCAGCGTGTTCCTTCGTGGTCACGCTGATCGCGTTGCTGCTGTGGCGGTTCGGCGGCAGCGTCGGAATCCAGATCGCCCCCGCCATCGTGGTGGTCGGCGGGATTCTCCTGCTGCTCCCCACCGGCCGGCTCGTCTCCTCGGTGCAGGACGCGATCAACGGCTTCCCGGTCACGGCCGCCGGCCGGTTCCTGTCCACCATGCTGACCTTCGGAGCCCTCGTCGCGGGAATCGCGGTCGGCTTCGTCGTGGGGGCGATGAGCGGGATGAAAGCCATCGATGTCACCGAAACATTCCCGCCGGTCTATCCCTTGTGGGCGCTCGTGCCGCTGGTCGCCATAGCCGTGGTCGCGATCGGCGTGACCGAACAGACCTCACTGAAGCTGTTGCTGCCGACGGCGGCCGTCGGCGTCGTCGGACACCTCGTGTTGATCGGCGGGACGGCCGCGGGCATCGGCCCCCGGTTTGCTCCGGCCCTGGCGGCCGTCGTCATCGGTCTGCTGGCCCGGGTGGTGGCGCTCCGGATGGGAGCCCCGCAGCTGGTCGTGGCCGTGCCTGCGGCGCTCATCCTGCTGCCCGGGTTGACTATATTCCGGTCCATGTATGTATTGACGATCGAGGAATCCGAGATCCTGATGGGCGCCGGCGGGATGCTCAACGCCGGGGCAATCGTGCTCGGCGTTGCGGCCGGCATTGTGCTCGGTGACACCCTGGCCCGGCCGCTGACCCGGAGCCTGGCCAGCAACGAACGGCGCCGGGCCCGCCGCCGCTAGCCTGCCCGGCAGCCGCCTGGCTGGCGCCATGCCCGGTCGCCCGGGGCCGGCGGGCCGGGACGAACGGCTAGATTTTGCCGATCGGCAGCTTCTTCTCGGCCTGGAAGTCGTCTTCCACCCGGCCCTGAGCCCAGTAGCCGGACAGCGAGACCTGGCCGCGCTCGAGGCCGCGCTGGGCGTAGAACACCTCGCGCAGGCCCTTCATGGAGCCGCGCTCACCGTGCGCGAAGACCTGGACGCGCCCCTCCGGCCACACGGCGTCGCGCACGGCGTCCACCAGCAGCGGGGTGCTGCCGGCCGGGGCGCCGCGGCGGGGGAGCCAGTGCAGTTCGAGGCCGGCGGGGGCGTCGAGGCCCAGGATGTCGGCCTCGCCGTCCACCTCCAGGAAGGCCAAGCCCCGGGCGTCCCGGGGCAGGGTCTCCACCGCGGCGCTGATCGCCGGCAGGGCCGACTCGTCACCCGCGAAGAGGTGCCAGTCGGCAGCGGGGTCCGGGTTGTAGCCCCCGCCCGGTCCGGTGAAGACGAGAGCGTCCCCGGCCTGGGCGGCCGCGGCCCACGGGCCGGCCAGGCCTTCGTCGCCGTGGATCACGAAGTCGATCGCGAGCTCGGCAGCGGCTTCGTCAACCCAGCGGACGGTGTAGGTCCGGGTGTGCGGCCACTGTTCGCGCGGAAAGGATTCCCGGATGGCCCAAAGGTCCAGCGGCTGCGGATAGTCGATCCCCGGCTGCGGGAAGGCAATCTTGACGTACCGGTCCACGTAGCCGTTGTCGACGTAGCCGGCGAAACCGGGGCCACCGGCAACGATCCGGACCATGTGCGGCGAGAGCTGCTCGCGCCGCAGGACCGTGAGGCTGGTCTGGGGCCGGGAGTTCCGGTTGGCGGTGGTGGCGGCGGGGAGCGAAGTCATGCGGCTAAGCCTAGCCAACAACGGCTCAGGGCAGCGGCGGCAGCTCCCAGTCCACCGTGCCGTCCCCCTGAGCGGTGAGGAGCTCATTGACCCGGCTGAAGGGCCGGGAGCCGAAGAACCCCCGGGAAGCCGAGAGGGGGCTGGGGTGGGCGCTGGCAATCACGGCGGTGGACCCGAGCAGCGGCCGCACCCCCTCCGCTTCCTTGCCCCAGAGGACCGCGACCAGCGGAGCCGGGGCGCCGTCGTCGGAGCACCGGTGCGTCACGGCGGTGATGGCGGCGGCTGTCACGGCTTCCCAGCCCTTGCGGCGGTGCGACCCGGCCCCGCCGGCCCGGACGCTGAGGACCCTGTTGAGCAGGAGCACTCCCTGTTCCGCCCAGCGGCCCAGGTCGCCGTGGACCCGCGGCGGCAGCCCAAGGTCGGCCTCGAGCTCCTTATAGATGTTGGCCAGGCTGCGCGGGATCGGCCGGGTGGCACCGTCCACGGCGAAGGACAACCCCACGGCGTGGCCCGGGGTGGGGTAGGGGTCCTGGCCGACAATCAGCACCCGGACGCCGGCGAGCGGCTGGCGGAAGGCGCGCAGCAGGTTCGACGGCGCCGGCAAGACCTCGTGGCCGCCGGCCACCTCGGCGGCGAGGAACCCCAGGACCGCCCGGAGGTTCGTCTCGACCGGCGCGAGTGCGGCCGCCCAGTCCGGCGCCATGAGTTCGTCCAGCGGCTGCCGCGCCATATCGGCGAAGCCCGCCGTCCCGGCAGCCGCCGGTTCGAGCTGGAACAGAGCATCGGGCTGCGACGAATTAGGCACGATCCCATTGTCGCAGGACGCCCCGCGACCTGCCCGTTAAATGACAAGCCTGTTATTCGGCCGTAGCATGTGGGGGAGAACTATCGGAACGAGTCAGGGAGTGTGTCGTGGCCGAAGCAGCATCGGAGTACCTGCCGGCGGAGGGCGACCGGCTGTCGCCGGTCGCCGAAGACTCGCCGCTGAGCGGCCGGGACCAGCAGATGCTCGCCCTGGAGCGGCAGTGGTGGAAGTACGCCGGCGCCAAGGAACAGGCCATCCGGGAGCTTTTTGACCTGTCCGCCACGCACTACTACCAGATCCTCAATGCCTTGATCGATACCGAGGCGGCGCTGGCCCACGATCCCATGCTGGTCAAGAGATTGCGTAGACTACGTACGTCACGACAACGTGCCCGCACCGCCCGCCGTCTCGGCTCAGACGCTTAAACCCGCGGGAAATCCAGCCGGAGGCGCGCAAATTCGCGCAGTTACCGTCGGCGGGCCATCAGCCAGAAATCAGCAAGGACGTCGTTTTACCATGACCAAGTACGCTCGGGATGAATTTGATCGGGTCCCGGAGACCTCCACGCGCCAGGGTGTCCACCGGACGGCTTCCGCACCCCACTCCCGCCGGTTGGGTCCCATCCTCTCGTTTGGCGCCGCGGCCCTCGCGATCGGCCTCGTAGCCTTCCTCCTGCTGCCCAAGCTGGGCTTCGGCCCTGCCGGCGGATCGGCCATCACGGCGGACCAGGCCAGCAACAACGCCGCCACGTCGCAGGCCCCGAGCACGGCCGCGGCTGGCCCCACCCCTTCCGCCAGCGCCCAGCCGAGCGGCAGCATCGCCCCGGCGGCCTCGACGCCGTCCGCATCGACGGTCCCGAGCCCAGCCGTGGACAAAACCCAGCCGGTGGCGATCTACAACGGAACCGCGACGGCGGGGCTGGCCGGCCGCGTCGGATCCACGGTCACCTCCGCAGGGTGGGTCCTTGGCCCGCTCGGCAACTGGGGCGGCGCCCGCCAGCAGACCTCGGTGGTCTTCTACAACGGCCCGGCACAGAAGGCGAACGCCGAAGCACTGGGCTCGCTCCTGGGAATCGGCACCCTCGTGGATTCGGCCGAACTCAAGATGCCCCTCGTCGTCGTCCTGGGTCCCGGCTTCAAGTAGCACCGGCCGCCGGCGTCGGTTACGCCTCAATAACTATCCGCGCGGTCCCGGGCCCGGTCCGCACCCCGGTGGAAGGCTGTGGGTAGAGTATCTGCGGATTTGGTTTCGCATACCGCGGCGCACAACGAGGTGGGCCGTTAGCCAGCTAGCTGAAAGTGTGGAGAAGATGGCACTGGGGACCGTCAAGTGGTTCAACGCCGAAAAGGGCTACGGCTTCATCACCGTCGACAGCTCCGGGGACGACGTCTTCGTGCACTGGTCCGCGATCAACGGCGAGGGCTACCGCGCCCTCACCGAGGGCCAGCGGGTGGAGCTCGAAATCGGCGAAGGCGACAAGGGCCCGCAGGCCGAAAGCGTCCGGCCCGCCTAGTGTCATTCTCCGCTGCCGTACCCGCCCCGACGAGCCCGGACCGCCGGCCGTCCGCCAGGCGGCTCCGCCGCGCGGCGGCTGCCGGCCTGGCAGCAGCCGTGGCGCTCAGTGCGTGCGCCGGGCCCACCGGCAACGCCCGGGTGGACGCCGCCGACGCCAGCGGGGACGGCACCTTGCGGATCGGCCTGATCCTGGACAACACCGGCAAACAAAGCTTCCTGAACGCCCCCCAGCTCGCGGCGGCAAAGCTGGCGGTCAAGGAGATCAACGCGGCGGGCGGCCACAAGGGCAGGCCCGTGGAACTGCTGCCGGAATCGATCGGCACGGATACGGCGTCCCAGGCCAAGAACCTTGTGGCGGCCAAGGCCGACGTCGTGATCGGACCGACCGACTCCAGCCGGGCCGCCGACGCCATTGACGTGCTCTCCCGGGCCAAGGTCGCCCTCATTTCCCCGGCCAACGCAGCACCGGGGCTCAGCAAGTACAAGAGCGGCGGCTACTACTTCCGGACCGCCGCCGCGGACATCGCGCAGGCTTCCGTGCTCGTTAAGCTCGCCAAGGACGGCGGCGCCAAGTCGATCGCCGTGCTGCACGAGGAGGGCAGCTACGGCAAGGAAGTCTCCGTGGCCGTCTCCGCTGCCGCGAAGGCCGCCGCCCTCGGTACCTCGGTCGACGCCGAGTTCACGGCCGGCCACGCGCAGCAGGCGGCGGCGGCAGCCAAGGCGGCCTCCCCGGACGCCGTCGTGCTGGTGGCCCGGGACGGCGCCCAAGGCGCCATCGCCGAGCTCAATAACGCGGGCCTGGCCGGAAACAAGCTCGTCCTTAGCGACGGCGCCGTCAACCAGTACGGCCACGGCCTCGGCTCCAGGGCCCTGGACGGCGCCCGCGGGGTGCTCCCCGGCACCTTCCCCTCCGCACACTTCCAGGCCGAACTCGTGGCCGTCGACCCCGGCCTGAAGGACATGGCCTTCGCCGCCGAGACGTACGACGCCGTCAACCTCGCCGCCATCGCCGCTGCCGCCGCGGAGGACGACGCCGGGACCTCGATCGCCTCGAGGCTCATTGCCGTCTCCGGCGGGACGGCCGGTGCCGCAGGAACGGCGTCCGGCGAGGCCGAGGCCTGCGGGTCCTACCAGGACTGCGTGGCAGCCCTCCGCGCCGGCAAGCGCCCCGACTACAACGGGCAGTCCGGGCCTATCAACTTCGACGCCAACGGCGACGTCACCGCCGCCGCCTACATGGTCTACAGCTACGGCTCCGACAACAACGCCAAGATGACCGGCAGCGAAACCGCCCGCAGCGCCGGCTCCTGATCGCTGGTAGCGAAGAGCGCACCGTGGCGGCGGGGCCGGGGGCGGCCACTGCTTGCACTCTCCCCGGGGGAGTGCTAATTATTGACTTAGCACTCCCGCGTATTGACTGCTAACACGACGCCCGGTTCGGCCGGCTGCGACGTGGCGGCGGGATCACCGGGGGCGAGAGAAACACCTGGCTGGGGTGAGATCCCCGGCCCGGCGGCATACAGAGGCTGCCGGGCAGGAATCGTCCGTCGCGGGCACCACGGCCAAGGTTCATTCTTAACGACTGTCCCGAAAGGACTACTGCCGTTATGGCCAAGATCATTGCATTTGATGAAGAGGCACGCCGCGGTCTTGAGCGGGGCCTGAACATCCTCGCCGACGCCGTCAAGGTCACCCTCGGCCCGCGTGGACGCAACGTCGTCCTCGAAAAGAAGTGGGGCGCCCCCACGATCACCAACGATGGTGTTTCCATCGCCAAGGAGATCGAGCTGGACGACCCGTACGAGAAGATCGGCGCCGAGCTGGTCAAGGAAGTTGCCAAGAAGACGGACGACGTCGCCGGTGACGGTACCACCACCGCCACCGTGCTGGCCCAGGCTCTGGTCAAGGAAGGCCTGCGCAACGTCGCGGCCGGCGCTGACCCGCTGTCCCTCAAGCGCGGCATCGAGAAGGCTGTCGAGGCGGTCACCCGCGAACTCCTGGCTTCCGCCAAGGAAATCGAGACCAAGGAAGAGATCGCCGCCACCGCGTCCATTTCCGCCGGTGACAACGAAATTGGCGCCCTGATTGCCGAAGCCCTGGATAAGGTCGGCAAGGAAGGCGTCATCACGGTCGAGGAGTCCAACACCTTCGGCCTCGAGCTGGAACTCACCGAGGGCATGCGCTTCGACAAGGGCTACATCTCGGCCTACTTCGTCACCGACGCAGAGCGCCAGGAAACGGTCCTCGAGGATCCGTACATCCTGATCGTCAACTCCAAGATCTCCAACGTCAAGGAACTGGTTGCGGTCCTCGAAAAGGTCATGCAGTCCAACAAGCCGCTGCTGATCATTGCCGAGGACATCGAAGGCGAGGCCCTGGCCACCCTGATCGTCAACAAG
Organism: Arthrobacter sp. KBS0702; assembly: GCF_005937985.2. Taxonomy (NCBI): domain Bacteria; kingdom Bacillati; phylum Actinomycetota; class Actinomycetes; order Micrococcales; family Micrococcaceae; genus Arthrobacter; species Arthrobacter sp. KBS0702. Next base: position 700,429 of record NZ_CP042172.1, read on the forward strand.
ATCCGCGGCACCTTCAAGTCCGTTGCCGTCAAGGCTCCGGGCTTCGGCGACCGCCGCAAGGCCCAGCTGGCCGACATCGCCATCCTCACCGGTGGCCAGGTCATCTCCGAGGAAGTCGGCCTCAAGCTTGAGACCGCCGGCCTCGAACTGCTCGGCAAGGCCCGCAAGGTTGTTGTCACCAAGGACGAGACCACCATCGTCGAAGGTGCCGGCGACGCCGACCAGATCGCCGGTCGCGTGTCCCAGATCCGTGCCGAGATCGAGAACTCCGATTCCGACTACGACCGCGAGAAGCTGCAGGAACGCCTGGCCAAGCTGGCCGGCGGCGTTGCAGTCATCAAGGCCGGTGCCGCAACCGAGGTTGAGCTCAAGGAGCGCAAGCACCGCATTGAGGACGCCGTCCGCAACGCCAAGGCTGCTGTGGAAGAGGGCATCGTCGCCGGCGGTGGCGTTGCCCTGATCCAGGCCGGTGCCAAGGCATTCGCCAACCTGCAGCTCGAAGGCGATGAGGCAACCGGTGCGAACATCGTCCGCGTCGCCATCGACGCTCCGCTGAAGCAGATCGCCTTCAACGCAGGCCTTGAGCCGGGCGTTGTGGTCGACAAGGTCCGCGGCCTGCCCGCAGGCCACGGCCTGAACGCAGCCACCGGCGAGTACGTCGACCTGCTGGCTGCCGGCATCAACGATCCGGTCAAGGTCACCCGCTCTGCCCTGCAGAACGCGGCGTCCATCGCCGGCCTGTTCCTCACCACCGAGGCCGTTGTGGCCGACAAGCCCGAAAAGGCCGGTGCCCAGATGGGCGGCGGCGACGACATGGGCGGCATGGGCGGCATGGGCGGTTTCTAACCCCCACGCCGGCCACTGGCTGTTCGACGACGGCGGTTCCACCTTCGGGTGGGGCCGCCGTCGGCGTTAAGACACGCTCCCGCAGTTGTGGGGGCGGCGTGCGGGACGCTCCCACACCCGAAAAACATTGATGAGGGAGAGCGGCGGGTGGTTTGTTGCCGGTGCTGCGGGAGCGCCGGAGTGCGGAGGTCTGGCAGGATAGTGCAGTGACGATTACTGCAGCGGCCGACGGTTCGGCTCTAGGAAATCCCGGTCCGGCCGGCTGGGCCTGGTACGTGAACGATGACTGCTGGCGTGCCGGCGGGTGGCCGCATGGGACCAACAACCAGGGCGAGCTGATGGCCGTCCTGGACCTCTTCCGGTCCACGGCGCACCTAGCCGGCGAGGACCTGCACATTCTGTGCGACAGCCAGTACGTCATCAATTCGGTGACCAAGTGGATGCCGGGCTGGAAGCGCAAGGGCTGGCGGAAGTCCGACGGCAAGCCTGTGCTTAACGTCGAACTACTAAAGGAAATCGACCAGGCGCTCGTCGGGCGCAAGTACACCTTCGAGTGGGTCCGCGGCCACGCGGGCCACGACCTCAACGAGGAAGCGGACGACCGCGCGCGGGCAGCGGCCACGGCCTACCAGCAGGGCGTCGCACCCCGGCGGGGCCCCGGCTTCGTCCGCGCTGGAGGAGCCTCCGCCCCCGACCCGCAGCAGGATCCCGCAGCGCAGGTTGCCGGCGAGCCTGTTCCCGCGGGGCAGACCATGTCTGCCGCAAGCGCCCGCCGGGCCCCGGCCGCCCCGCCGGCACCCCGGGCCGGAACCCGGGAGCTGTTCGGTGAACCGACCCTGTTCGGCGAATCCGGCCTGTTCGCCGAGCCGGACCTCTTCAGCGAGCTGGAAGAGGAATCCCGGGCAGCCGCGGCCGGCGCGGAACAGACGCCGGAGGCCACCGTAGAGGCCCTGGAGCGGGAACTGCTGCTCCCCGCGACGCGCTCCGACCTGGGACGAACGGGAGTGCTGCTGCATCCGGACTTCACCGAGATCGGCAGCTCCGGGCGGCTCTGGACCCGCGACGAGATGATGATGGCCCTTGAGGACGATCCGGGTGTTCCCGCCGAGCTGGAGCTGATTGCCGCCGAGCGCCTTGGTGAGGGCACCGTGCTCCTGACCTACCGCAGCCACACCCGCACGGGAACGGCGCTGCGCAGTTCCCTGTGGGTCCTTGACGGTGCGCAGTGGCGGCTCCGCTTCCATCAGGGCACCCCCGAGGCCTAGGAACGGCGCAGGCCCGGGCAGGCGAACTCGACTGACCGGCGTCGGGGAACATGGGCGTGCAGCAACATGGACGTGCAGGAACGGCTAGCCGAACCGCTGGGCGTTGTTCAGCTCGACCTGCGCGTAGTTGGCGGCGGCCGAGTTGAGCGCCAGGTTGATCGATGCCAAAGAGGCCTCGACTTTTCCCTGGGTCAGCGCCCATTCCGTGATCAAGGCCTGGAAATTGGTGGCGGCCGCGCCGCGCCAGCTCGCCTGAAGTTCGTCCAGCCCGCGCTTCATGGACTGCACATCGGCACTGATCCTTTCGACCGTGGCCTGGACGTTGGCGGACTTGAGCTGGAGGAGTTCGGTATCGACAGAAATGATGCTCACGGGTTGCCTTTCGAGTGTGCCGGCAGGCAGCCGGGCATCCCGACTTAATCGCAGGGGGAGCAGGATTCCCGGCTGCCTGGGGTGGAAGCGCCCGGATCTTCCGGACCCTTTGAGCCTAGGCAGCGACGGGAACCGGCCCCAGAGGGCAGCCCGGCTATGTGGACAACCGCTAGCCGCGCACGGAACGGTCCGGCCCGGGTTCCGCTGCGGCAGCGTCTGCCGGGACGGCCGCGGCCCCCGCTGACTCCCCGGCCTCCACGGCCGCCTCAGCAGCCTCGGTGGCCTCCACTTCATCCAGGTACGGGAGGCTGACCACGAGGGTCGCGCCGCCGCCCTCGGTCGGCTGCACGCGGACTGTGCCCGAATGTGAACCGACAATGGCCGCTACGATCGCCAGCCCGAGGCCGCTGCCGCCGGTCTCCCGCGTCCGGGAGGTGTCCGCCCGGTAGAAGCGCTCAAAGATCCTCGCGGCCTCGTCCTCGGGGACGCCGGGCCCGTGGTCGCGGACCTCGATCACCGAGCGGCGTGCGCCGTCGGCGTCCGTCCGCACCCCCACGGCGAGCTCGATCGGGGTGCCTTCGGGCGTGTAGCGCAGGGCGTTCCCCACAAGGTTGCCAATGACCTGGCGCAGTTTCGCTTCGTCGCCCAGCACCGGGGCCGGGGCACCGGAACCGCCGTCGAGCCCCCGGAGCGAGATCACCCGGCTGCGGTCGCTGGCCTGGGTGTCCACCACGGCGTCGTGGGCCAGCAGCAGGAGGTCGGCAGGCTTCTGCTGCAGCGGGCGCTGTTCGTCAATCCGGGCCAGCAGCAGCAGGTCCTCCACCATGGCGCCCATCCGCTTGGCTTCACTCTCGATCCGGCCCATCGCGGTGGCAACGTCCTCGGGCGTGGCCAGGGCACCGTGCCGGTAGAGCTCCGAGAAGCCGCGGATGGTGACCAGCGGGGTGCGAAGTTCGTGGGAGGCGTCGGCCGCGAAACGGCGCATCCTCGCCTCGGAGGCCATCCTTGAGGCGAAGGCCGATTCGATGTGCGCGAGCATGGCGTTGAGGGACCGGCTCAGCCGGCCGACTTCGGTGTCAGGGTTCTCGACCTCCACGCGCCGGGAAAGGTCGCCGGCGGCGATCGCCGCGGCCGTCTTTTCCACCCGCGCCAGCGGACGGAAGGACCGGGTGACGGTCCAGGTGGCGATGAAAAAGGCCAGGACCAGGGTCAGCAGCCCGACGCCGACCACCACGAGCGCGGCGTGTTCCATCACCGAATCCACCGGGTACAGCGGCAGGCCGATCACCACGACGGCGGCCCGCTGGTTCCCATCCAGCACGTTGACGGCCACGACCCGCCAGTTGCGGCCGTCGGTGCCGCGGACCTGGAAGGGAGCCTCGCCGCGGCTGCGGGCGTCCTCCGGGCTGATGCTGCCGATGGAGGGGCGCGAGCCCTTGCTGCCGCCAAAGACGTAGGCGGGCTGGCCCGGGCTGAAGAGCATCAGCGAGTAGTCGGTGGGGACGTTCGGGTTCTGGTCCTGCAGTTGGCTGAAGGACTGCTGCTGGCGGGCGGTCTCGACGGCGGCCTTGAGCTTGTCATCGACCTGGCCCTGCAGGTAGCTGTGCAGCAGTGCTAGCGTGCCGGCGCCGGTGGCGGTGAGTGCCACCAGCATCAGGGCCATCATGATCGCGACCAGCTGCGACCGCAGCGAGGCCGCCCTCCAACGGTGCAGCAAGGTCAGCGCTTCTCAGCCGTCCGCAGCACGTAGCCGACGCCCCGTTTGGTCTGGATCAGGGCGGGCGCCTCGGGATCGATGTCCACCTTGCGCCGGAGGTAGGAGATGTAGGACTCCACAATCGAGGCGTCCCCGTTGAAGTCGTACTCCCAGACGTGGTCCAGGATCTGCGCCTTGGAGAGCACCCGGTTTGGGTTGAGCATGAGGTAGCGCAGCAGCTTGAACTCGGTGGGGGACAGCTCGATCACCGTGCCGCCGCGGCGGACCTCGTGGGCGTCGTCGTCGAGTTCAAGGTCGTCGACGCGGATGACGGCGTCGTCGTCCTGGAGCGGCTGCGTGCGGCGCAGCACCGCGCGGATGCGCGCCACCACCTCGTCGAGGCTGAAGGGTTTGGTGACGTAATCATCGCCGCCGACGGTGAGGCCGGTGACCTTGTCCTCGGTGTCGTCCTTCGCGGTCAGGAACAGCACCGGGAAGTGCTTGCCCGAGGCGCGCAGCCGGCGGGTGACGGTGAACCCGTCCATGTCCGGCAGCATCACGTCCAGCACGGCGAGGTCGGGGGCATGGAGCTCCGCGGCGGCGAGGGCGTCGCGCCCGGTGCCGGCGGAGACGACTTCGAAGCCGGCGAAGCGCAGCGAGGTGGAGAGCAGCTCTCGGATGTTGGGTTCATCGTCAACAACGAGCAGCTTGGCTTCGGGACCGTTCTTTTTCATGATTCCCATGATGCTCCCAGACTCTGTGAGTTTTCTGAGAGGCAGATGTGTGTTGAATGGAGGTCGGCTAGCTGCCGGCGCCGACATCCTTGGCGTCCATGATCCGGTAGGCATAGCCCTGTTCGGCCAGGAAGCGCTGGCGCTTTGCGGCGAAGTCCTGGTCCAAGGTGTCCCGTGCCACGAGCGAATAGAAGCGTGCGGCCCTGCCGTCCTGCTTGGGCCGCAGCAGCCGCCCCAGCCGCTGGGCCTCCTCCTGGCGGGAGCCGAAGGACCCGGAGACCTGGATCGCCACCGAGGCCTCCGGCAGGTCGATGGAGAAGTTCGCGACCTTGGACACCACCAGGGTCTGCACTTCTCCCGCGCGGAAGGCGTCGAAGAGCCGCTGGCGTTCCTTGACCGAGGTGTCGCCCTTAATCACCGGGGCCTGCAGCCGCTCGCCGATCTCGTCCAGCTGGTCGATGTACTGCCCGATCACTAGCAGCTGCTCGCCGGCGTGCTCGGCCACCAGCCGCTCCACGATCCCGGTCTTGGTCTCCGAGGTGGCGCAAAGCCGGTACTTGTCCGCATCCTCGGCCATGGCATACGCCACGCGTTCGTCGCGGGGAAGATCCACCCGGACCTCCACACAGTCCGCCGGCGCGATGTAGCCCTGCGCCTCGATGTCCTTCCACGGGGCGTCGTAGCGCTTGGGACCGATCAGGCTGAAGACCTCGCCCTCGCGGCCGTCCTCGCGGACCAGCGTGGCGGTCAGGCCCAGGCGGCGGCGTGCCTGCAGGTCCGCGGTCATCCGGAAGATCGGCGCCGGCAGCAGATGGACCTCGTCGTAGATGATCAGGCCCCAGTCGTTGCCGTCCACGAGTTCCAGATGCGGGTAGAGTCCGCCGCGCTTGGTGGTGAGCACCTGGTAGGTGGCGATCGTGACGGGGCGGACTTCCTTGACCGAGCCCGAGTATTCGCCGATCTCCTCTTCGGTGAGGGAGGTCCGCTTGAGCAGCTCGTCCTTCCATTGCCGCGCGGACACCGTGTTGGTCACCAGGATCAGCGTGGTGGTGGAACTCGTGGCCATCGCGGCAGCGCCCACCAGCGTCTTGCCGGCGCCGCAGGGAAGCACGACGACGCCGCTGCCGCCGGCCCAGAAGTTCTCCGTGGCCAGCTGCTGGTAGGGGCGGAGTTTCCAGCCGGACTCATTGAGCATGATGGGGTGCGGCGTGCCGTCGACGTAGCCGGCGAAGTCCTCCGCGGGCCAGCCGATCTTGAGCAGCAGCTGCTTGAGCTGGCCCCGCTGCGAGGAGTGCACCACCACCGTCTCGGCATCGATCCGCGGCCCCAGCAGGGGAGCGATCTTCTTGGCGCGGCTGACCTCCTCGAGCACCGGGTAGTCGGAGGTGCGCATGACGAGGCCGTGCTGCGGGTCCTTCTCCAGCCGCAGCCGGCCGTACCGGGACATGGTTTCCTCGATGTCAATCAGCAGCGAATGCGGCACCGGGAAGCGGGAATACTTGAGCAGGGTGTCGAGCACCTGTTCGGCGTCGAGCCCGGCCGCCCGGGCGTTCCAGAGCCCCAGTGGCGTCAGGCGGTAGCTGTGGACATGTTCCGGGGCGCGCTCCAGCTCGGCGAAGGCCGCGATCGCGTGGCGCGCCTCGGTAGCCTGTTCGTGGTCCACTTCCAGCAGGATGGTCTTGTCGCTCTGGACGATCAGCGGTCCGTCATTCACTGGAGCAGTTCCTCTGTGGCTTCAACATCAATAATCCGGTGGATGGACAGGACGCGTTCGGTGTCCTTGGCCGGGTCGAACACCCGCACCCGGCCGCCGTTCACTGCTACCGGAACAACGGTTTCGCGGCTGGCATTCCCCAGGCTGTCCACCACGTTCATCACCACCGGCTGCTTGAGCCGGATCGCTTTCTGCAGGGTCTCCAGGCCCAGCTGCGTCGCGGCCTCGGCGTCGGGCGCCGCCGTGCCGCGGCCCTCCGGCGCACCGGAGGCGTGCGGGGTGCGGCCGTCGCGCAGCACGGCCAGCTGGGCGTCGACGTCGGCGTCCGCGGGGGCGGTGCGGGGGGCTGTGTAGACCGGTCGGGTGCTCCCGGGCGCCGCGGTGCTGCGGCGCAGCCGGACGACGGCGGAACCGGTGTCCTCCAGCGCGGGGGAGAGGCCCAGGCCGCGCAGCACCTGGGCGGTTTCCCGGGGCGCGGCCGGCGAGATCAGCACGGTCGGGGCAATCCGGACCAGGGCCAGGCCGGCGGCAGCCGGGGTATTGAGCAGCTCCAGCAGGGAGGTCTCGTCCTCGCTCTGGATGAAGCTCGCAGCCGGACCCACCCGGAGCCGGGCGTGGCGCGCGGCCGTGTCCTCGATCAGGTACTCCAGCGGTTGCGGCACCGCGGTCGCGGAGTGCTCGCGCAGGAACTCCAGCAGCCCCCGGGCGTCCTGCCCGGCATCCAGGGCACGCCGGACCGAGGCCACGGAGAAGCGGTAGATGGTGGCCGGGCCCTGGCCCTCCGCGTCCGCCATGGTCAGCAGTTTCTCACTCAGCTCCGGGTCCAGGTAGCCCGGGGCGACGGCGGTCAGGTCCGCCTGGAGGAGCACGTGGTTCAGCGCCGCCGGCAGGTGCTCGCCCAGGATGGCCAGGGCCTCGTCGGGCTGTTCGACGGCGATCGCCGCCCCGATCTGGCTCAGGGCGCCGGACCCGATCAGGCCCAGCATTTCGGCTTCGGCAAGGACCCCGCGGATCAGCGAACTGAAGCGGCGCGCCATCCGCGGCTGCGACCAGTCGGCGCGTTCCAGCACGGCGGCGGCGTCGAGCACCGGGGCCTCGCCGTCGGCCGCGTCGGCTTCCACGGTGAGTTCGTTCAGGATCTCCAGAATCCGTTTCCGGACCACCGGGGCATCGGGCCGCTGCGCTTCCGCGGAGAGGGCGTTGATGGTGCTTGCGGCCGTGCCGCGGTGCGCCTGGGCGGTGGCGACGCCGCTCACCGGCTGGCCCACCAGGGACGGGACGCGTTCGCTGGCAAGCCAGGCGTTGACGAGCCACAGCCACTGCTCCTGCCGGGGCAGCGCCTGCCATTCCAGCTGCGGCGCCGGGATCCAGGCGGAGCTGTCCACGTCCAGGCGGAGCAGCCCGGAGAGGGCGCAGAGCTCCGCCAGCCCACCGGCTTCGGTCAGTCCGATCCGCAGGGCGTCGGCGAGGCGCTTCATTTCCCGGACGCCCACGCCGCCGCTGCGCAGGGTAACGAGCGGCTGTTCCCGCACGGCGTGGAGCAGTTCGCCGACCAGCCTCAGCGTCTCGGCGATGGCGCCGAGCGCGGCATTGCGGCGCAGCGCCGCGCTGGTCTGTCCCAGCCGTGGAACCGGCGGGCTGAGCGCGAAGTGTTCGATCACGAAGCCGCCCCGCAGCGAAATGCCGACGCTGTGCGGAAGCTCCACATGTGCGGCGTCCAGCGGCACCAACAGCCCGCGGGCCAACAACCAGTCGACCGGCCCGACGTCGGAGCCCTCGTTCAGCACGGATGCTCGGCGCTGCGCCTGGGGGACCGCGCCCATGGCCCAGTTTCCGAACCGGGCGAGCAGCGCCGCCGTGCGGTCGGGGGCGTCGGCGAGCAGCTGTCGCAGGGCTTCCGGTGAGGCGGTCCAGTGCTGTAACGACAGCGCGGCCTCCATCGGCGTCGTGGCCGGGGCAATGTCGGCCCCGGTGCGGTGCAGTTCGCCGACAAGCTGGACCACGCGCTGGGCGAAGGCAGGCTGCAGCCGCACCAGTTCTGTATAGCTCCGTCCCAGCCCGGCAGGATAGATGCCGATGACGTCCTTGAGGCTCCCGACCGGAAGGTAAAAGCGCTGCCGGCCCGCGGCCGGGGTCGAACCATGCGGGGGCTCGGCCCGGTGCACGAGGGCGAGTTCCTGCAGCGAGTGCAGCAGCCGCTCAAGCGCGGTCACGGTGGAGCCGTTGATCAGCCGTTTGAGCGTCGCGGCCGACGCGCTGTGGCCAGTGTCCGTGTTGGTGCAGAGGTGCAGGGTTTCCAGCACCTGCATTTCGGGACGGTTCAGTCGTTCCAACGCACGCTGGACGCTGACCCGGCCGCTGGCCCGCGCGGCCAAGGCGGGGAAGTCCGGGACCGCCGGGGAGATCAGGTCCGGCCGCGCGGAGAACAGGGCCCGCAACGAGTCGTCGCTGCGGGCCTGCAGTTCCTTGCTGAGCGCGCGGATCAGGGACATCAGTCCAACGTTACCTTTCGCCGTGCTCTGGTGTCCGGCGACGACTGGCCACGGCGTCGATCACAAGGGCCAGCATGAGCAGGAACGCCAGGGGCAGCCCGTACAGGGCAACGGAGGTGACCCACGCCGGGGCCACCGTGGTGTTGAACGCCATGGCCATCACGGCTCCGACGGCGGCCAGCGAGAGCGCCGCAACGGCGGCCGCAAGGATCAACACGGGCCGCCGGAAACGCTGAGGTGTCATGCAGCCAACGCTAACAGCCCGGTCCAGCCCGCGCCTCAAACCGTCAAAGTGGCCAAGGCAGGATAACCTTGGAGGAACAGACCAACACGGACCTGGCAGTCACACCCTGAACGCGCATATCCATGCGGATGCGCTGACCGCCGGCCGCGTCCCCCGCAGAACGAAGAAGGTTGATTACGTGCCCACCGGCAAGGTCAAGTGGTATGACAAGGAAAAAGGCTTCGGATTCCTCGCAGGCGAAGACGGCCAGGAGGTCTTCCTGCCCAAGTCGGCGCTGCCCGAAGGCGTGACGGAGCTCAAGGCCGGAACCCGGGTGGAGTTTGGTGTGGCAGACGGCCGCAAGGGAGCCCAAGCCCTGGGCCTGCGGGTGCTGGACAAGACGCCGTCCATCGCGAAGGCCAAGCGGCCCAGCGCCAAGGACCTCGCACCGCTGGTGCAGGACCTCGTCAGCGTGCTGGACAACCTTTCCGGAACACTGTCCGCGGGGAAGTACCCGGAAGGCAACAAGGCCAAGGCCATTGCCGCCGCGCTTCGTAAGGTCGCCGACGAGCTGGACGCGTAAGGGCCCGCGATGACTCCGGAACCTGAACAGAACGCCGCCGCGACGGCCGGTGCGGCCGCCAAGGCCGCCGGCGCCAAAGCAGGATCCAAGCCGCGCTACGGCGTCCCCGTCTGGCGCACCGGCAAGCCCGACGCCTTCCTGGCCGCTGCGGTGGACGCCGCACGGACGGCCGTGGAGGGCATCGCTCCGGCGGAGCAGATCGGCCGGCATCTGGGTGCCAAGAGCGAAGGCGACCGTCTGGTCACGCACCTTTTCGAGTCCAAACTGCCCGGCTACGGTGGCTGGCAGTGGTACGCGGTGTTGACGCGCAACTCCCGCTCCAAGGTCATCACGGTGGACGAACTGGGCCTGCTGCCCTCCGAGGATTCCATCCTGGCCCCGGAGTGGGTTCCGTGGGCCGAACGGGTTCGCCCGGAAGACGCCCAGCAGGACGACGACGCCGCCCCCGCCGGTGGCGCCCCGACGGAACAGCCCGCCGCCGACGACGCCGTGGAGGCGCACTCAGCGCCCGACGACAACGCCAATACCGGGGCGGCGGAGGACGAGTCCACCGTCGAGGCCGACTAGCGATTTGGCTCCGTTCGGGGGAAGGCAGCGGAGGGTTCGGGCATGAGGTCCACCTTCAAATCGCTGCACATCCTGAACTACCGGATCTGGTTCATCGGCGCCCTGGTCTCCAACATCGGGACCTGGATGCAGCGCACCGCGCAGGACTGGCTGGTCTTTGACCACCTGAGCGCGCAGGACGCCGGAGCCATGGGCATCACAATGGCCCTGCAACTGGGACCGCAGCTGTTCCTCGCCCCCGTGGCCGGACTGGTCGCCGACCGCTTCAACCGCAAGCAACTGCTGGTCCTGACGCAGTCCGCCATGGCACTGCTGAGCGCGGCGCTCGGCGTCCTGGTGCTCTCCGGCGCCGCGCAGCTCTGGCACGTCTACATCTTTGCGCTCCTGCTGGGCGTCGTGTCCGCCCTCGACGCACCCGTGCGCCAGACGTTCGTCTCCGAGCTGGTACGCGACGACTACCTGCCCAACGCCGTCGCCCTCAACAGCGCCTCATTCAACGTGGCCCGGATGATCGGGCCCGCCGTCGCCGGCCTGCTCACCGTGGCCATCGGGCCCGGCTGGGTGTTCCTGGTCAACACCGTCACGTTCCTGGCCCTGCTCCTGAGCCTGGCCAAAATCCCGGTAGCCTCCTTGCGGCAGCTGCCCCGGGCGCCGGCCGGCAAGGGACGGATCCGCGAGGGCCTGCGCTACGTGCGCTTCCGGCCGGACATCGTGGTGGTGCTCGTGGCGGTCTTCATCGTGGGAACCCTGGGACTGAACTTCGTCCTCTTCATTGCGGCCATGGTCGGCACGGAGTTCGGCCTGGACGCCGGAGCCTTCGGCCTGATGAATTCGATCATGGCGATCGGTTCGGTTGCCGGCGCGCTGCTCTCGGCCGGCCGGGGACGGCCGCGGATGCGTGTGATTTTCGGGGCGGCCGGGGCCTTCGGCCTGACCTCCGGCCTCGCCGCGCTGGCCCCCGACTACTTCTGGTTCGGCGTCGCGCTGGTGCCGGTCGGCCTCTTCGCGATCACCATGATGACCAGCGCCAACGGCTACGTCCAGACCACCACCGATCCGGTGATGCGCGGCCGGGTGATGGCGCTGTACATGGCGATCTTCATGGGCGGCACCCCCATCGGGGCCCCCTTCGTGGGGTGGGTGGCGAACGTTGCCGGCGCACGCTGGTCCATGGGCGTCGCGGCGGCCGCGGGAGTTGCCGCGGCCCTGATCGGGATGGCCTGGATTGTGCGGGCAAAGCAGCTCCGGATCCGCTTCAACCGCCGTGCCCGCGGGCTGCGCTACTTCCGGGTCATCCCCGGCAGCCCGTCGACCGGTGCCGCCGGACGGGAGGCAACCTCCGGTGAGAACGCCGACGGCGCCGACCGGGGGGAAACCCCCGGCGACGCCGTCGGCCGCTGACTCGTCCCGCGGGGGGACACCGCCGCTACTGCTTGAGCTCGCCCACGACGAAGTCGATGCACTCAAGGAGCGCGGACACGTCGTCGGGCTCGATCGCCACGAAGGTGGCGATGCGCAGCTGGTTTCGGCCCAGCTTGCGGTACGGCTCGGTATCCACGATGCCATTGGCGCGCAGGACCTTGGCGACGGCCGAGGCATCAATGGAGTCATCGAAGTCGATCGTGGCGATCACGTTGGAGCGGTCCTCCGCCCGGGCCACGAAAGGCGTGGCATAGGAGGAGGCCTCGGCCCAGCGGTAGATGCGGCCGGCCGAGTCGGCGGTCCGTGCGGCGGCGAAGTCGAGGCCGCCGCTGGCGTTGAGCCACTGCACCTGCGCATCGAGGGTCACCAGGGTGGCCAGCGCCGGAGTGTTGTAGGTCTGGTTCAGCCGTGAATTGTCGATGGCGGTCTGCAGATCCAGGAAATCCGGGATCCAGCGGCCGCTGGCCTTGATCCGGGCGGCGCGCTCCAGCGCTGCCGGGGAAAACAGGCCCAGCCACAGTCCGCCGTCGGACGCGAAGTTCTTCTGCGGGGCGAAGTAGTACACATCCGCCTCGGCGACGTCGACATCCAGGCCGCCGGCCGCGGACGTGGCGTCGACCAGTACGAGCGAGCCCTCGTCCGCCCCCGGCACGCGCCGCACCGGCGCGGCAACGCCGGTGGAGGTCTCGTTCTGCGGCCAGGCGTAGGCGTCGACGCCGGCCTCGGCCCGGGCCTCGGGGCGGGTGCCGGGCTCGGAGGTGATGACCGAGGATTCGGCCAGGAACGGCGCCTTATTGGTGGCCGCGGCGAACTTCGAGCCGAACTCGCCGAAGGACAGGTGCTGTGCCTTGTTCTCTACGAGGCCGAAGCTGGCAATGTCCCAGAACGCCGTGGACCCGCCGACGCCGAGGATAACCTCGTAGCCTTCGGGGGCCCGGAAGAAGTCGCTGAGGCCGGTGCGCACCGAACCCACGAGGTTCTTGACCGGAGCCTGGCGGTGCGAGGTGCCCAGCAGCGTCGCCGACGCCGCGGACAGGGCCTGGATTTGCTCCGGCCTGACCTTCGACGGGCCGGCGCCAAACCGGCCGTCCTTGGGCAGGAGGTTCGCGGGGATGGTGATGCGGGTGTCGCTCACAGTGGCTCCAATTGTCGGCTGGGTGCGTGGCGTGGCCCGGGCGGATCGTGCGTGGGCTGCGGCCGGGGACCTGCCCTTATTCTGCCCGACGGTCCCGGGCAGGCGGGAAAAACGTCCGTCATAGTCCGGTCATTGAGACAGGCACGGTGGGGCGGCGCCGTCGGGGTCCGGGATTATCCGGAGTAATTCAAAATAGGCTAGGCTGTGCGGTGACGTACGGCGGATCTCGCCGGGGCGCATCCCGGACGCGGTACGGTGGGAATGACGCAAGGACGGCGCTCGAGGAGCTGAGCTGAATGACGGATCTGATTGATACCACCGAGATGTATCTTCGGACCATCCTGGAACTTGAAGAAGAGAACATCGTCGCCCTCCGCGCCCGCATCGCCGAACGGCTCCGCCATTCCGGCCCCACCGTTTCCCAGACTGTCGGCCGCATGGAGCGGGACGGCCTGGTCGTGGTTTCCGGCGACCGGCACCTGGAGCTGACCGAAGCGGGCCGCAAGCGCGCGATCGAGGTCATGCGCAAGCACCGGCTCGCTGAGCGGCTGCTCGCCGACGTGATCGGACTCGATTGGGCCTACGTTCACGAGGAAGCCTGCCGCTGGGAACACGTGATGAGTGAACGGGTTGAGCGGCGCATTTTTGAGATGCTGGACCACCCCACCGTGTCTCCCTACGGAAACCCGATCCCGGGACTGGCAGATCTTGGCGGGCTCCCCGAATCAGGCATCGCGGACGGGGTCGTCAACCTCCTCGACGCCATGGCCGGCTACGGCGCGGACTCCCGGATCACCGTGAGCCGCCTGGCCGAGCCCATCCAGGTGGAGCCGGAACTGCTGGTCCAGCTGGACGAAGGCGGAATCCGTCCCGGCGCAAGGGTGTCGCTGGAACGAGTGGGGGAGTACATCTCGGTCCGGGTCCCGGACATTGAAGGCGCCTTGGAACTGCCTCCCGAGGTTGCAGCCCACGTCTTTGTTACTCTCGGGTAGCTCGCGCGGGGCGGGCATGCCCGGGGCCGGCCAGGGGTTGTGCACAGGCGAGATAACGAAATTATTACTGCTTGCCTTAATCCCCTATAGTTGAGCACTGGCACTGATACTAAAGCGTTATCTGATCCGAAGCCGAGCTCTGCCAGCGGATCAGTAGGCGAGTCACCTTCTGGCAGAGGCGGGGGAACCACAAGCGGCTGTTGATTCAACAGCCTTGGGGTGAAGTCCGCTAGCGGCAAGCAAACTCTACGAGGGCCTCCCTGGATGTCCCTGTGTCTGGATGCTTGCATCGGCGGACCGGGTCTTTGATCTCTCTGACCCGAATCCGACAGCTAACTTCGCAGGCTATCCAGAGAGGAACCGTACTTGACCACCCAGACCGTCAGGGGCCGCCGTCGCGCGACCGGTCCCGCTCCGGAGCCGCGCCCGGCCGCCGCCGTCGTGACCGCCGAGCGCCCGCGTGACGCGCACCGCGATGAACGCCGCGGCCGGCGCAGCGCGTTCCGCCAGATGACAGACTTCGCCGCCGTCAGCGGCGTTGGGCAGAAGGCAGGCATCGCCCTGGCGGCCACTGGACTGGTCCTCACCATCAGCGTCCCGGCCACTGGCCCGGTCATGGCCAACGACGCCGCCAAGACCGGCTCTGTGTCGGCCGCGGCCCAGCCCGAGGTCAAGGCCTCAGCGGCCCAGATCGACTTCAACCGCACGGCTATCACCACCAAGGGCGACCCGGATGGCAAGCTCAAGCAGCTGCTCAGTGCCCAGTCGGCCAGCACGATTACCAGGGCAGCCTCGGCCGGTAGCCTGGGGGCACCGCTGGACGTGATGGTGACCGCCTCGCCGTTCGGTTACCGGATCAGTCCCATCACGGGGGCCGTGGGCGAATTCCACCGCGGCCAGGACTACGCCGCCCAGTGCGGCACCCCCGTGCACGCCGCGGCCAGCGGCACCGTAACCTTTACCGGTTGGCACCCCTACGGGGGCGGCAACCGCGTCGTGATCGACCATGGCAACGGCCTGGAGACCACGTACAACCACTTGTCGTCCTCAAACGTCCGCGTGGGCCAGCAGGTTTCCCGCGGCGATGTGGTGGCGATGAGCGGAACCACCGGCGCCTCCACCGGCTGCCACCTCCACTTCGAGGTGATGGTCAACGGAGAAGTCGTTGATCCGCTGGGCTGGCTTTAGACCGACCCGAGGGACCACTCGCATTTCTGTGACACGCCGTGATCTGAATGTGACATTGAGTCCTAACTGCTGTACCGTATGAAGCACGCCAACTTCACCGAAGTTGGCGCTCTTGAGTGGATTGCCTAACTCTGCCACCGCTCAAGGTCCGTTCGCATGACATCGTCTGGCAGGGGCGGGGGAACCAATTTTGGTCTTCGCAAGAAGACCTTGGGGTTAAGTCGCAAAGCTTCCCAGGAAGCGGCGCGGCCGGGTGACTCCCATCCGAATCCGACAGCTCACCTCGTAGGCATTGGGAGAGGCTACTTTCGTGTCTTCACGCCACAATGCTGCGCGTTCTCGCGCTGGCGAGGCTCACTTGAGCCCGCTGAACTCCATGCTCCGCGCGGCCCTTGCCGGCGCCCGGACTGGATCTCACAACGCAGTTCCCGCTTTTGGCGCGTCTTCGCAGTACACCCTTCGCTAAAGAAACCCGTTTCGGGGCGATCCGGCGTACCCCCAAGATGCCGGAGCGTCCTCAGTCCCGCCTGTAAAAGCGCGGACAAAAGGATCACGAAAGAGAGAACTGAATGACTACTCGTGCAACCATTGCACGCCACCGCGCGGAGGTCACCAAGACCAACTCGCTGGCTGTCATTGCTAAGGCCGTCGGCGACAACGCCGGTGGTATGGGTCGCCAGGCCGCGGTTATCGCTGCAGCCTCCGGCCTGGTACTGACCAGCGGTATCGCAGCCAACGCTGCCGAGACCAACGTTCAGCGCGAATCGACTTCTGCTTCCGCCATGGAAGTACAGTCCACCGCACCGGCCACGATCTCCGCGGCCTCCAGCATCGCCATCTCCTACGAGAAGCCTGCTGTCACCACCGCACCGGCCCCGGTCGAGGCACCCAAGCCGGTTGTCCAGGTCAAGGAAGCTGCTGCTTCCACCGGCACCGCCGTGACGGCTTCCCTGGCCACGAAGGCTCCGGCTGCTGTCAGCGGCATGGGCGCTTCGATCGCCGCAGCTGCCTACGCGCAGATCGGCGTCTCCCAGGACTGCACCATGCTGGCGACCAACGCACTTGCCGCAGTGGGCATCAACTACCACGGCTGGCCGGCAGGTTACCTGTCCCTGGGCCGCACCGTGAGCGCCGCTGAGGCTCAGCCGGGCGACCTCGCCTACTACCAGAACGGCGGCATGGGCATGGCCCACATCGCTGTTTACGTCGGCAACGGCATGGCCGTCCACGGCGGCTGGAACGGCGGAACCACCGCGCTCTACAGCGTCAACGTAGGCTCCGGCCCGGTCTTCATCCGCGTCGGCGGCTAGGACTGAATCCCGGCGCCCGCCGGAAGCATTGTGAAGGACCCCTGCCCCGCGGCAGGGGTCCTTTGCGTTGGCGGACCCGCCGCCGGGCCGTGCCGCGCGCGCCCGGGATAAGAAAAATTCGGTAATCCGGGCTCCCGGTGTTTACTCTTGTGGTGTCGATCCATAGCCCGACCATGCACAGGGCAGCCGGCCCTCGTGCCCCTGGCGGGTGCGGCCGTGAAGAGGTATGCGGATGCGCACTCTCGTTCTGAATGCTGGATATGAACCGCTGGCGGTAGTCACCTTCCGCCGGGCGCTGGTCCTTGTGCTGACGGGGAAGGCCAGCGTGGTGGCCGAAGGCGACGATCCCGTGGTGGGCCCGCAGGACATCCTCGGCCGCCCTTCGGTGATCCTGTTGAACAGGTACATCAGGCCCCGATACAACACCATGACGGCGGTCAGCCGCAGGGGAGTGCTCCGCCGGGACAACCACCGCTGCGCCTACTGTGGCAAAGCTGCCCACACCATCGACCACGTCCAGCCCAAGTCCCGGGGCGGCGCGGATTCGTGGGAGAACCTCGTCGCCGCCTGCCTGCGCTGCAACAACGCCAAGGGGGACCATACGCCCGCGGAAATGGGCTGGAAACTCGGCTTCGTCCCGGGGCCACCGAAAGGCACCATCTGGCAGATCAAGGAACTGGAGAAGCCGACGCCGGCGTGGGACCCGTTCCTGCTCCCCGAAAAGGCGCACTGAACGGCCCACGCTTGCACTCTGTGCCGGCCGCTGCGGCTAGGCTGGGCGGGTGGAATTCGACGTCGTGATCCTCGCCGGGGGCAGGTCCTCCCGGCTCGGCGGCGTGCCCAAGGCCCAGCTGGCGGTTGACGGCGCCACCTTGCTGGAACTCACCCTCGCGGCAGTCCGTGGTGCGCGCCGGGCCGTGGTGGTCGGCCCGCAGGTGGGCGGCCTCCCGCCGGAGGTGCTGGGCTGCCGCGAGGACCCCCCGTTCGCCGGACCTGCCGCCGCAATCGCTGCCGGGCTCGACGCCCTGGCCGGGACCGGGAACAGCCCCGCCGTTCTGACCTTGGTGCTCGCCTGCGACATGCCGCGGGTCGCCGCCGCCGTCGGCACCCTGCTGGCTGCAGGCGAGGAGGGCCGCACGGGAGTCCCGGCCGGCCGCGACGGGGTCATGGCAGTTTCGTCGGACGGGCGCACCCAGCCCCTCGTCGGGCTTTATCGCACAGCCGCGCTACAACACGCCGTCGACGACGCGGCCCGGCGGAACGCCCTCGAGGGGGCTTCCGTCTTCGCCCTGCTTGCTAGTCTTGAACTGCGGAAGGTTCCGGTTCCGCCGGGTTCCACCGATGACGTGGACACCTGGGATGACGCTTCCGCGCTGGGGGTTTCAGACCCCGGCTTAGGCCGGTCCGGGACGGAGCGGCCGAATTCGACTTTGGAGGCAAACAGTGAAAAGCCAGGATGAAACGCTGGAAGACTGGTGCCGCGCGCTGCTCCAGGCCCTGGAGCTCGACGACGTCGAAATCGACATCAACGAAGTGCTGGGACTGGCTGGCGTGGCGGCGCATTCCATCGTCCGCCCCGCCGCGCCGCTGACCACCTTCATCGCGGGCTTCGCCGCCGGCCTGGCCTCGGGTTCAGGCCAGGCCCCAGACAGTGTGTCGATGCAGGCCGCCATGGGCGTGGCACGGAAACTCGCGAAGGAATACGCCGCCGCCGAGGCTCCCGGGGCATGACGCCTGAGCCGCCCGACAGCAGCGCCGGCCCCGACGATCCCCCGCCCACGCGGCATGCCGCCGCCGACGCCGCCTCGGTCCCCGACGACCGAGCCTCCGGAGATTCCGCCGAGGCTCCCCACCGGCACCTTGCACACGGCTGGCAGGAGGCGCGGCAGCTGGCCTTCGACTGCGCCACCCCCATCCCGGCCGCACCGGTGCCGCTCCGGCATGCGCTGGGTCGGACCCTGGCCGAGGACCTGAGAGCCCTGCATGACATGCCGCACTACGCCTCCTCCGCGATGGACGGCTGGGCCGTCAACGGCAGCGGCCCCTGGATCCTCGCCGAGCCCGGGCAGCGGCTGGCCCCGCACCAGGCCAGCCCGATCGTCACCGGCGGACTGATCCCGGCGGGCGCGAAAGCCGTGCTCCGGAGTGAGAGCGGCGTCATCGCCCCGGACGAGGACGGGCTGCCGGTCCTGAAACTCGGCGGCGGGGCCAAGCCCGGGGAACCGCGCAACGGCGACCACATCCGCAACGCCGCGCAGGAAGCCGCCGCCGGTGAGGTGCTCATCAAGGCTGGCGCCGTCCTTAACCCCGCGCACCTGGCCCTGGCAGCCCTCGCCGGACACGACGAGCTGCCGGTCCTAGGCAAGCCCGTGGTCCGGCTCGTGCTCACCGGCTCCGAGGTCGTCAGCAGCGGCGTCCCCGAACCGGGCGAGGTGCGGGACACCTTCGGGCCGCAGCTGGCCGCCGTCGTTGAAATGCTCGGCGGGATCTTCGCCGGTGAGGTCAAGATCGGTGACGCCGACGCCGAGTGGCTCGCCGCCCTTGAAGACACCGACGCCCCGGCGGCGCAGGCCGGCCCGGCCGCCGGTGACGCCGCGGAACCGCTGCCGGCCGACGTCGTCATCACCACCGGCGGCACTGGCCGTTCTGGCACCGACCATCTCCGGCGAACGGTCGCGGAACTGGGCGGCCGGCTGCTGGTCGACGGGATCGCCATGCGCCCGGGCCACCCGGCGGTGCTGGCGGAACTGCCGGACGGGCGCTTCATCATCGGGCTCCCCGGAAATCCGCTCGCCGCCATGATGGCGCTGTCCACCCTCGGCGCCCCTCTGTTGGCCGCCCTGGGCCACGGAACGCCGCCTCCGGTGACCGAGGTGCCGTGCGGAACCATGATCGACCCCGACCCCGGCCGGACCCGGCTGATGCCGTTCCGCATGGTGTACGGGATGGCATCGCCGGCGCAGCACACCGGTCCGGGCATGATGCGCGGACTGGCCGCCGCCGACGGCGTCCTGGTGGTCCCGCCGCACGGCGTGCAGCTGGGCGAGCCGGTGCCGGCGTTTGCCCTGCCGTGGGGCGCGGCGCTGCCGGAACCTGCCCCGGCGAAGACGCCCGCCAAGCCGGCCACGAAGCGTGCCGCCCGGAAGCCGGCCGCGGACGGCCCGGTGGACTGGAGCGGACTGCTTGGCTGAGGCGCGGGCAGAGTTCATGATTGATCCAGGGGCGTGCCGCCGCCGGCGGCCGACCCCGAATGCAATGCTGATGAGGAGTATCGGATGGGCCGCGTGACACAGCGCCGCAAGGTGCACAAATTTGTCCTGGACGGCTCGCCGCAGGCGCTGGAGTTCCCGGTCCGGCACCGGGAGGACGTGCTGGCGGTCGAGGAGCCACTCGAGATCCGGCTGGGCAGCCTCTCCTACTCGGTCACCATGCGGACGCCGGGCAGCGACTTCGACCTCGTCGCCGGGTTCCTGGTCTCCGAGGGGGTCATCTGGACGCCGGAGCAACTCGTCTCCCTGCGGTTCTGCGCCGGCGAGGACGAGGACGGCGTCCAGACCTTCAACGTCGTGGAGGCGCAACTGCGCCCCGACGTCGTCCGGCCGGATACCGGGCGCAACTTTTTCACCTCCAGCTCCTGCGGGATCTGCGGCACCGACTCGATCGACGCCGTGCGTAAGTCCTCGCACTTCCACCCCGCCGACGACCCGCTGACCGTGCCGGTGGAGACACTCGCCTCGTTGCCGGACCGGCTGCGGGAAGCCCAGGCCGTCTTCGACGTCACCGGCGGCGTGCACGCCGCGGGACTTTTCCGGATTTCCGACGACGGTTCCGCCGAGTTGCTCTGCCTGCGGGAAGACGTGGGCCGCCACAACGCGGTGGACAAGGTCGTCGGCTGGGCGCTGCGGGAAGGCCTGCTGCCCTTGAGCGGCACCGTGCTCCAAGTGTCGGGCCGGGCGTCCTTTGAACTCGTGCAGAAGGCGTCGCTGGCCGGAATCCCGGTGCTGGCCGCCGTCAGCGCCCCCTCCAGCCTGGCAGTGGAACTCGCCGAGGCCAGCGGAATGACGCTCGCGGGGTTCAGCCGTGGCACCACGCTCAACGTCTACGCCGGCCACGAACGCGTGTCCTCCCCGGAGGGCACCGACTAGGCGCGCGTTGGCTTAACCGCGGCGGCCGACGTAGATTTTTATCCATCGACTGGACACACGACTCGACCCCGCACGAACCACCGGCACCAGCGCGAAGAGGATCACATTGCACGACGACCGCCGTCTCACGGAAGTCCGGCTGGACCGCTTTCTGCGCGAACGCATCATCCCCGCGGTCTACCCGCGCAGCGCGCCGCTCACGCTGAGCAGTTGGGAGGCGCCGGGCGAACCCGTCCCGGCGCTCGAGGCGGTGCGGCAGCAGTTCACGCCGCAGGAGCAGGGGGAGGCCTGGGGGCGGCCCTGGAGCACCAAGTGGCTGCGGCTCCAGGGCGAGGTTCCCGATTCCTGGGGCAGTGCGGCGGACACCTGCGTGGAAATCCTCGTGGACCTCGGCTTCAGCAGCGACCTTCCGGGGTTCCAATGCGAGGGCACCGCCTGGCGGGCCGACGGCACCGTGATCAAGGCGATCTCCCCGCGCAACCAGTACATTCCCTTGAAGCTGCTGGGCAGCGGGATGTCCGTGGACTTCTACGTCGAGGCGGCGGCCAACCCGGACCTGTCCCAGGGCTGGACCTTCGCGGCGACCCCCTACGGCGACAAGGCGACCGCCGGATCCGAGCCGCAGTACCGGCTGGGCCCTGTCGTCATCGCCGAGCTCAACCAGGCCGTGTGGGAGCTGCAGCAGGACATCTGGACCCTCAGCGGGCTGATGCACGAACTGCCGATGGAGCTGCCCCGCCGGCACGAGATCCTCCGCGCCCTTGAACGGATGCTGGACGTTATGGACCCGGACGACGTGGCGGGCACGGCTGCCGCCGGCCGGGCGGTGCTCGCCGAGGTGCTGGCCCGGCCGGCCTACGCCTCGGCCCACCGCCTCCTCGCGACCGGCCACGCGCACATCGACTCCGCCTGGCTGTGGCCGGTCCGGGAAACCATCCGGAAATGCGCGCGGACCTTCTCCAACGTGGTGGCGCTCATGGACGAGGACCCCGGGTTCGTGTTCTCCTGCTCCTCGGCGCAGCAGCTCGCCTGGATCAAGGAGTCCTACCCGGAGCTCTTCGAGCGCATCCGGGAAAAGGTCAAGACCGGCCAGTTCGTCCCGGTAGGCGGCATGTGGGTCGAATCGGACAGCAACATGCCCGGCGGCGAAGCCATGGCCCGCCAGTTCCTGGAGGGCAAGAGCTTCTTCCTAGCCGAGTTCGGCGTCGAGTGCAGGGAGGCCTGGCTGCCGGACACCTTCGGCTACTCAGCCGCGCTGCCACAGATCGTTAAGGCCGCCGGGAGCCGCTGGTTCCTGACCCAAAAGATCTCCTGGAACCAGGTCAACCGGATGCCGCACCACACCTTCCACTGGGAAGGGATCGACGGCACCCGGCTCTTCACGCATTTCCCCCCGGTGGACACCTACAGCGCCGAAATCAGCGGCCGGGAACTCGCGCACGCGGAGCGGAACTACCGGGAGCACGGACGCGGCACCATGTCCCTGCTTCCCTTCGGCTACGGCGACGGCGGCGGCGGACCCACCCGTGAAATGCTGGCCGCGGCACGGCGCACCGCGGATCTGGAGGGATCCCCGCGGGTTCGGCTCGGCGCGGCCGCGGACTTCTTCGCCGCCGCCGAAGCGGAATACCCGGGGCTTCCCGTCTGGGTGGGCGAAATGTACCTCGAGTTGCACCGCGGCACGTACACCAGCCAGGCCAACACCAAACGGGGCAACCGGCGCAGCGAGCACCTGCTGCGGGAAGCCGAGCTGTGGTGCGCCACGGCTGCCGTCCGTGCCGGCGCACGCTACCCGGCGGCCGAGCTCAAGCGGCTCTGGCGGCTGGTGCTGCTGCAGCAATTCCATGACATCCTGCCGGGCAGCTCGATCGCCTGGGTGCACCAGGACGCCGAGCGGAACTACGACGCCGTCGCCCGCGACCTGGAGGCGATCATCGCCGAGGCCGCCCGCGCCATCCTGGGGGAGGGAGGGCAGGAGTTCCTGCTCAACGCCGCCCCGCACGCCCGTCACGGTGTACCGGCCCTCGCCGGCGGCATCCCCCTCCGCACGGCCGCGCCCGTCCGGTCCGCGACGGCCGGCGGCGGCTACGTGCTGGACAACGGGATCATCCGCGCCGAGGTGAACGCCGATGGCCTGCTGGTGTCGCTCAAGGACTACGGCAGCGGACGCGAGGCGATCGCCCCGGGCCAGTTCGGCAACCTCCTCGAACTGCACCGGGACACGCCCAACGAATGGGACGCGTGGGACATTGACGCGTTCTACCGACGCAACGTCACAGCGTTGACCGAGGCACGCTCCGTGACCCTGGAACGCCTCGGTGACGCTGCCGCCGTCGTGGTGGAGCGGCTGGCCGGCGCCTCCGCCGTGACCCAGCGGATCCTGCTGGAACCCGGTGCGTCCTCGCTGGCCATCACCACCGCGGTGGACTGGCAGGAACGCGAGAAACTGCTCAAGCTTGGTTTCGCGTTCGACGTCCGGGCCGACCGCTCCGCCTCGGAAACGCAGTTCGGCCACGTCTTCCGTCCCACCCACCTCAACACCTCGTGGGAGGCGGCCAAATTCGAGATCTGTGCGCACCGCTGGATCCATGTGGCCGAGCCCGGCTACGGCGTCGCGGTTTCCAACGCCGCCAGCTACGGCCACGATGTCACCCGCGCCGTTCGAGAGGATGACGGCGGCACCACCACAACGGTCCGGGTCTCGCTGCTGCGGGCTCCCAAGTACCCGGACCCGAACGCCGACCGTGGTCCGCACGAGCTGACGGTCACCGTCCGGCCCGGCGCCGGGATAGCCGACGCCGTCGAGGAGGGCTACCGCACCAACCTCGCACCGCGCGTGGTCAGGGGTGCCCGCGGTGTCGAGCCGCTGTTCACGGTCTCCAATCCCGCCCTCGTGGTCGAGGCGGTCAAACTCGCGGAGGACGGCTCGGGCGACGTGATCGTGAGGCTCTACGAATCCCTCGGGGAGCGCTCATCCGGCACGGTTTCAGCCAATTTCGACGCCGCGGGAGTGCTCACCGTGGATCTCCTGGAGCGGCCCGTGGATGCACCCGGGGTGACGACCCGGGCTGGGTCCGCGGAGCTTGAGCTGCGCCCCTTCCAGCTGCTGACCCTCCGGTTCCGGCGCTGACGCCCGTCGGGTGGTGGTGGGATAAAGAGAGCCACCTGCCGCTTAAACAGGCTGAGTGGGAGCGGTCCTTCCGGACCGCTACCACTCATCCCCCCAATGGCGCTTGCACGTTTCGCCAGGCCCGTTAGACTGAATCCCCATTCACGAAGCCGGCTAGCGTTTTCACACATTCATGATTCTCTCATGGTCTAATGATTTTGTGAACGCCCGGGCCTACTTTTTACGGAACGTTGCGGGAGCGTTATATGGCGGTCCTGCGATCTGGCCGGAAAACCAAAAGGTGAGCAGTCCCAGCACGTAGCCGAGCACCGCCACGTAGTTGATGAGCATCCGGGCCGGATCCCAGGCGTCCGGCGCGAAGGACGCCGGCACGCTCGCGATGGCCGCGGCGGCCCCCACCAGGGTTACTGCAGCGCCGGCCCGCACCAGCCGCGGCAGCGGTGTCCTGATCGTCGCCAGCAGGGGAAGCAGCAGAACGAATGAGACGAACGCCGGATAACTGCGCCCGGCCGCCGCATAGAACGGGACAAGGGCGGCATTGCGGCGGCCCTCGTCCGAGAGGGCTTCAAGCCCGGCGGAGGAACCCCCGGTGTCCATCAGCAGGAACGTGACGGTGACCGCGAGGCACGCGGCCGCCAGCCCCCAACGTCCCGGGGCGCCGGTGATCAGGCGCCGGGCGGGGGCGGCGCCAAGCCCCTTGGCCAGCCGTACGCCGACCAGGAAGACCATTCCGAAAACGAAGAAGCGCAGGATCAGGTTGGTCAGGTTCCAGCTCCCCAGCGCCTTGTCGATAGCCGAGTAGGGCTCGGGGATGCTGAGCAGGCTGCACAGCGTGGCGAGGAAGAGGATCCCGAAAACAGTCCGGTTGCGCCCGCGCAGGGCGTCGGGAATCCGGACGACCGTGGCGAGGCCGCAAACGATCAGCGTCCCCCACTGAAGCACTGCCATGTTTCTGCACTCCTAATCCGGTGCCGTGGCCGCTGGATCGGGGCGCCGGTTCCGCGGCGACGGGTGGGCCCGGAGTTTGGCCATCCAGATCAGGGCCAGTCCCAGTACGTAGCAGAGGATAGCGGTGTAGTTCACAATAAACCGCAGGATGCCCAGGCCCGGCGGGATCATCGGAAACAGCAGGCTCAAGGCGATGGCCACGGCACCCACGGACAGGAGCAGCGCCGCCGTCCGGATGAGGGCCGGGAGGCGGCTGCGGAGCACCCCGATCGTGGCCGGCAGGAGGACGAGCGCGACGTAGCTGGGGTACAGCCGTCCCGCCGCCCCGTAGTACTCGACCAGCATGGCGTTGCGGGCATCCTGCGCGGCGATCGCCTCCAGCCCGGCGGAGGACCCCGCCGTGTCCATGAACAGGAACGTCACGATCACGGCCACGCCGGCAATGGCGAGGGCAACGGCCCCGGCCCGGCCGGTGATCAGCGTCAGCGCGCGACGTGCCCCGAAAGCCCTCGCAACGCGGATGCCCACCAGGAGGATGGCGCCGAAAATGATGAAGCGGAGGATCAGGTTGGCCAGGTTGCGGCCTCCCAGCACCTGGTCGATGGCCACATAAGGCGCCCGCATGCTGAGCAGGATCGCGACGGTCATCAGCAGCAGGATGCCAAAGAGCAGGCGGTTCTCGCCGCGGCGTGCGCTCGGGATCCTGGCCGCGGCCAGTGCGCCGCAGACGGCCAGGGTGGACCATTGCAGGATTTCGATCATCCCAGGTTCTCCCAGATTTTTTCCGTTTGCGCTTGTTCTTGTTCCTGGCGGCGCAGGGTCCTTCCCAGCGCCTGCAACCGGTCGCCGGCCAGCACGGTGAGTTCGCCGTCGGAGAGTGCATCCAGCGCCGCCTGCCGCGCGCCGGGCAGCCAGCCGGCCTCGGCTTCGGTGACCAGCCCGGTGGCGACGAGCCCGCCGGTGAAACCGACGCCAGCGGCGCGCGAGGTTGCCACGGCGAGTTCGGGGGAGAGCCGGTTGGCGGTCAGTTGGGCCGAGTAGTTCTGTGGCGCGATCCCGGTGGCCGCCGACACCCGGTGCCGGAGGTCGCCGTCGTCGATGGCGTCCACCCAGTTCCGCACCGAGGTGGCGTGCGGGGCCGGACGCAGCGCCGGGGTGGCCGCGCCGCCCGGCGCGGTGCGTGCGATCACGGCGTGCAGCAAATCCGTGGTCGCGATCTGGCTGACCAGCTCGGCCGGCGTGGGCGGCCGCGATGGACCCGTCAGGCCGGCATAGCTCTCGAAGCTGGCGAGGCCGTCCAGGGGGTTGAGGCCCAGGGCCCGGCTGATGCTCACGACGGAGGATTCCGCGACCTTGCCGCGCACCAGTTGCTGCGCCAAGGTGGTTCGTTTGACGCCGGAGATCCGACAAATGTCGGCGGTGCTCATCGCCGGGGCGACACGGTGAAGCCAGTGTTGGAACGCCTTGGCGGGTAATGGCATCGAGGGGCTTCCTGCGTCGTGGAATCAAAGAGCGGGGCTAGCTTGCGATTTTACCTGCTCGTGTTCTTCAACTATGCTAGATGCTCGAACCCGCTGGTCCGTACACCCCCCAAGTCCGGACCAGCGGGTTCTTCTATGCCGGGCGGCAGGTGCGCGGATTTTCGCCGGATTTCAGCCCCGGCCGGCCGCCCCCCCAGCCGTCCGTTTTGGGCCTCGGTGAGAGAATGGACTAATGACTGCAACCCTTGTTGCCAAGGACCTTTCCGGTGGTCACGACCACCGCACACTCTTCTCCAAACTCTCCCTCACGGTCGCGCCGGGCGACGTCGTCGGCGTCGTGGGCGCCAACGGTGCCGGCAAGTCCACGCTGCTGCGGCTGCTCGCCGGCGTCGACCAGCCGCAGGAGGGCACGGTGAGCCTTGCCCCGGCCGACGCTTTTGTCGGCTGGCTGCCGCAGGAACACGAACGGATCGACGGCGAAACTGTGGCCGGCTACATCGCCCGGCGTACCGGCTGCGGGCAGGCGACGGCGGAGATGGAATCCACCGCCGAGGCGCTGGGAACCGGCGCCCCGGGCTCCGAGGACGCGTACTCGGCAGCGTTCGACCGCTGGATGGCTTCCGGCGCCGCCGATCTTGAGGAGCGGATTCCGCCGGTGCTGGCGGATCTGGGTCTCGAGGTGGGACCCGACGCGGCAATGACCGGGCTCTCCGGCGGCCAGGCCGCCCGGGTGGCGCTCGCGGCCCTCCTGTTGAGCCGCTTCGACATCGTGCTCCTCGACGAGCCCACCAACGACCTCGACCTGGGCGGCCTGGCCAAGCTGGAGTCCTTCGTCCAGGGTCTCCGCGGCGGCGTCGTGCTGGTCTCGCATGACCGGGAGTTCCTGGCCCGCTGCGTCACCACGGTGGTGGAACTGGACCGCGCGCAAAACGCCGTCGCGGTCTACGACGGCGGCTACGAGGCCTACCTGGAGGAACGCGCCGTCGCCCGCCGGCACGCGCGGGAACGTTACGAGGAGTTCGCCTCTACGAAGGCGGATCTGGTCTCGCGGGCCCGCACCCAGCGCGAGTGGAGCTCCCAGGGCGTCCGAAACGCCATGAAGAAGAATCCGGACAATGACAAGATCCGCCGGGCGGCCAGCACGGAGTCCTCCGAAAAGCAGGGCCAGAAAGTCCGGCAGATGGAATCCCGGATCGCCCGGCTGGAGGAAATCGAGGAACCGCGCAAGGAATGGCAGCTGCAGTTCAGCATCGGGGCGGCGCCGCGTTCGAGCGCCGTCGTCGCGACCCTGCGCGACGCCGTCGTTCGCCAGGGCGATTTCACCCTGGGCCCGGTGAACCTGCAGCTCAACGCCGGCGAGCGGATCGGCATCACCGGGCCGAACGGCGCGGGCAAGTCCACCCTGCTGCGCCTCCTGCTCGGGGTGACACGGCCCGACGCCGGTGATGCGTCCATGGGCGCCTCGGTGGCCGTGGGAGAAATCGACCAGGCCCGCGGCCTGCTCGCCGGCCAGCTCAAACTCGCCGACGCCGTCGAGGCGGTCCTGACGGAACTGTCCCCGGCCGAGGTCCGCACCCTGCTGGCCAAATTCGGCCTCAAGGCCGACCACACTTCCCGGCCCGTCGACTCGCTCTCGCCGGGGGAACGGACCCGGGCCGCGCTGGCGCTGCTGCAGGCCCGCGGGGTGAACCTGCTGGTCCTCGACGAGCCGACCAACCACCTTGACCTCCCCGCGATCGAACAGCTCGAGGAAGCCCTCGAAAGCTACGACGGCGCCCTGCTGCTCGTCACGCACGACCGCAGGCTGCTGGAAAACGTGCGCCTGGACGTGCGCTGGCACGTCGTCGACGGCGTCGTTACCGAACTGCAGGGCGCGAGCGCCCCGAAAGGCACGAACACATGAGCATGGACCGGGTTGCCTGGAGCTCCCTCTACAACATCACCCGCGCCTCGAGCGGCTCCAAACCGTTCTCCAAGGAGCTCCTCAAGCGCGTCTTCGGCTTCGCGCGGCCGCACCGCGGCAGGCTGATCGCCTTCGTGCTGCTGTCGATCGTGATGGCCGTGCTGGCGGTCGCGACGCCGGTCCTTGCCGGCCAGGTGGTGGATGCGATCATCGCGAAGGCGGACGCCGGAACGGTGATCTGGCTCGCCGTGCTGATCGCGGTCGTGGCCGTCGCTGAGGCCGGCATCGGGCTGGTGACGCGCTGGCTGTCCTCGACCATCGGCGAAGGCGTCATCGTGGACTTGCGCACCAAGGTCTTCGACCACGTACAGAAGATGCCGATCGCGTTCTTCACCCGGACCCGCACCGGGGCGCTGGTCAGCCGGCTCAACAACGACGTGATCGGCGCCCAGTCGGCCTTCGCGGGCACGCTCTCCGGCGTTGTCAGCAATGTGGTGGCGCTGGCCCTCACCCTCGTGGTGATGCTGAACAAGTCCTGGCTGGTGACCGTCCTGGCCATGATCCTGCTGCCGATCTTCCTGATTCCGGCCCGCCGGATGGGCTCCAGACTTGCCGAACTGCGCCGCGAAGCCGCGGAGCACAACGCCGCCATGGGCACCCAGATGACCGAACGCTTCTCCGCCCCCGGCGCCACCCTGGTCAAGCTCTTTGGCCGTCCGGACGAGGAATCCCGCGAGTTCGCGCTCCGGGCCGGGCGGGTCCGGGACATCGGCGTCCGCACCGCGATGTTGCAGTTCACCTTCGTCACGGCCCTGACCCTCGTCTCCGCCCTCGCCCTGGCCCTGGTCTACGGCCTGGGCGGCTGGCTCGCCCTCGGCGGGCAGCTGGCCGCGGGCGACGTCGTCGTGCTCGCGCTGCTCCTGACCCGCCTCTATGCGCCGCTCACCGCCTTGTCCAATGCCCGGGTGGAAATCATGAGCGCCCTGGTCAGCTTCGAGCGCGTCTTCGAGATCCTGGATCTCAAGCCGCTCATCCAGCAGAAGCCGGATGCGGTGGAATCGCCGCGCGGCCCGCTGTCCGTGGAGTTCGACGATGTCCGCTTCTCCTACCCCTCGGCGGACAAGGTC
Source organism: Arthrobacter sp. KBS0702 (assembly GCF_005937985.2). Taxonomy (NCBI): domain Bacteria; kingdom Bacillati; phylum Actinomycetota; class Actinomycetes; order Micrococcales; family Micrococcaceae; genus Arthrobacter; species Arthrobacter sp. KBS0702. The sequence goes on from NZ_CP042172.1 coordinate 729,702, forward strand.
TCGCTGGCCTCCCTCGAGGACGTCTCCACCCTGGATACCCGCGGCGGCGAGGAAGTGCTGCACGGCATCAGCTTCCGGGTGGAACCGGGCCAGACCGTGGCCCTGGTGGGTTCCTCGGGCGCCGGAAAGTCCACCATCGCCCAGCTGCTCTCCCGGCTCTACGACGTCGATTCGGGCGCCGTCCGGTTCGGCGGTGCGGGAGCCGGCGCCGGGGTGGACGTCCGCGACCTGACTTTCGATTCGATGCGGCAAACCCTGGGCATGGTCACCCAGGACGGGCACCTCTTCCACGAGAGCATCGCCTCCAACCTGCGCCTGGCCAGGCCCGGCGCCAGCGAGGAGCTGATGTGGGACGTGCTGCGCCAGGCCCGGCTCGAGGACATGATCCGGTCCCTGCCGGACGGGCTGGACACCGTGGTGGGGGAGCGCGGCTACCGGCTCTCGGGCGGCGAACGGCAAAGGCTCACCATCGCCCGGCTGCTGATCGCCCAGCCGCGGGTCGTGATCCTCGACGAGGCCACGGCCGCGCTGGACTCGACCAACGAAGCCGCCGTGCAGGAAGCGCTCGGCGCCGCGCTCGAGGGCCGCACCGCCGTCGTGATCGCCCACCGGCTCTCCACCATTCGCGCCGCCGACGCCATCCTGGTGGTCGAGGACGGCCAAATTGTGGAGCGGGGGACGCACAACGAGTTGCTCGCCGCGGAGGGGCGCTACGCCGAGCTGTACCGGACGCAGTTTGCCGAGGCTACCGCGGTGGCCGCGGAGGCGGTGCCGGAGCCCTAGCCGCGGCGGTCCGCCTGGGCCGCGAGGAGCGGCAGCACGTGGTCCGTGAGCAACGGCGCCAGATCGTCCGGCAACTCGCCGGACAGGTCCAGCCAACGGATTTCGGCGATCTCCGCCGACGGGTGCGCGGTCCAGCTGCCTGGTGCGTTGATCAAGGTGGGCGCGGTGAAAACGGTGGCCTCGATCTGCGTGGCAGCCTCATTTGCGGCGTCGGCCAGCCAGCGGCCAAAGGGCACCAGGTCCCCGGGGGCCACGCTGATTCCCACTTCCTCCTCGAGCTCGCGGGAAGCGGCCTGGGCGGCGGTTTCGCCGGGTTCGGGCTTGCCGCCCGGGTGCATGAACTTGTCCGTGCCGCGCTTGCGGACGGTCAGGAGGCGGCCGGCGTCGTCGAAGACGCAGACGGCGGAGACGACGATGCGGGGATTCACGGCCGTCCTGTGCAGCGCGGATTCGAGCAGCAGGTCCTTGGCCGGGCCGGTGACGTCCCAGCGGTAGTGGAACTCGTCCGGCCCGAGCTTCGTGTACTCGACCCGGTAGGTGTCGGGGTCGCACCAGTGCGTATCCCGGTGGTCCTGCCCGCCGAAGCCGATGCGGTGGAACGGGCGGCCGTCGGGGAAGAACATGTCCATGGCGTCCGGTGTTGCCGCCGCCCGGAGCAGGTATTCGCGGCTGGCCGGCCCGGCAAAGGACGTGCCGCCGGCCGGGTTCCACTGCACGGTGCCGTCTTCGCGGAAGCGGAGGCCGCCGTCGTTGGTTTCTGTGAAGCGGACGACGCCGGTGAAGGTTCCGCGGCTGCCGGTGGCCCGGTCCAGCAGGGTCCGGTCCACGCTCCAGTCGCCCACGAGGTAGGCGCGCAGATCGAAGGGCCGTTCCTCTTCTTCACCGGCGGCCGGCAGCTGGGAGTTCAAGTGCCCTCGATTGGAATCGAACCAACGACACCGGCTTTAGGAGAGCCGTGCTCTATCCACTGAGCTACGAGGGCGGGCGTACGGGGCGGGCGGCGGTTGGCCTGCCCGTCCGGACACGGATACCAGCATACAAGGTGAGGGCACGTACTACGCTCTTCGCATGACAGCCTCTGCCGCCACCGCCTCGCGCGAACTTATCTACATCCCCGACGTGGCCACCACCCGGTTCTACCTCGGAGCGCTCGCCAAACTAAGCGTGCTGCAGTACTTCGTCGCCGAGGCCGCGGTCATCGGCGCGTGGGCGGGCCCGGAGCGGTACAGCCGGCGCACCGGGTACATCAGCGATCTCGGTGCCCTGCGGTGCGGCGAGTTTTCCGGCCGGGACGTCTGCTCGCCCGCACACCTGCTGATGAACGCCTCGTTCGTGGTCCAGGGGATCGGGATGATGGTCGGGGCGCTGCTGCTCAGCTCCGCCGTTCTCGGCGTGGCGGCCCGGGCCGGGGCCCGGCTGGCCGTTGCCCCCGGGCGGCGCTCGCCGTCCCGCGCTGCTTTTGCCGTGCGCTCACTGAGCGTGACCGCCGGCGCGGGCACCGTGGTGGTCGGACTGGTGCCGGAAGACGCCGGCTCCGGCTGGCATCTGGTGGGCGCGCTGATGTATTTCGCCGCCGGCGGGGTGGCCTTGTTGCTGGTCGGCTGGCTGTGGCGCCACCAGACACCCTTGTGCTGGTTCATCCTTGGCTGCGGCGCCGTTTCGCTGGCCGCGCTGGCGGCGGGCGGGCTGACGGGGATGAAGGTGCCGGAACCGGGCACGCTGGAACGGCTGATGGGATACCCCATCACCATCGGCATGGCGGTGCTGGGGCTGGTCGTGGCACAGCGCGTCCGGCAGGAACTCGTTGCCAGAAAGCGGGCGTTCGTGGGATCGAACTAAAGCCTCGAATACCTCGCCCAGTCATGTGGAATTTGCCCGGACCGGCCTTTCCGGCGGCACTTTTGGCGAATGCGTGTCGCGGTGGTGTCTTATGTCTCATCCACGGGCAGGCTTGCACTATTATGAGGGCATCCGCCGGAACGTTCCGGTGCCTCGTGCAGGAGCTGGCTCCAGCGCACGCCGGAATGCCGACTTGTAGCCTTTGGGGACGAATGTCTGATCAGCTAGTTGTGCCGCGCATGGCAGCGACAACGGTTTTCGGCGTCCCGGCAAATGTTCGTCCGCCACAGGTGGTGGCCCAGTGACGGTTGAAGCGCCGGTTGCTCCGGACGCCCCGGACGAGAAAATCCCGGAAGACCCCCGAGCACTTGCGGGAGCGCCCGCCGCGGCGGCTCAGTCATTGTTGACCGCGGAGCCGACGTTGGCCGCGGAGCCAACCCCGGAGCCGATCATCGGCGTCCGTCAACTCCAAGGCGGCATCATCGAAGTCGCGTTGCCGCCGAACCGTGAGATCGAGGGCCCCGAAGCACGGGCGGCCGGGGCTGCGGTCCGCACGCTCGCCGACGGCCTGCGCGTGCCCGTACTGCTGAACATCTCCGGCGTCGTCGGCGTCAGCGCGGAAGCCCGCCAGGTCTATGCTGGTTCGATTGCCGCTTCGGCATTCGCGCTGGTGGGAGAGAGCCCCGTGGACCGCGTGATCGCGCACTACCTGCTGCGCTCCAGAACCGAAACAATCCCGGCGGAGTTCTTCCTTTCGCGCACGGAAGCCCTTGAGTGGTTAAGGCCCTATACGAGTGAAAAGTGATGTTCCAGACCCCCGTCTCCATACCCTCGTGGAGGGCATTGTCCGGATCGCCAGCGGTGATCTAAGCACCAGGATTCCCCACTCCGGGGCGCGCGACGACGTCGCGGCGGTGATTGCCGGAATCAACCTGATGGCCGACGATCTGCAGACCATTTACCAGGAGCTCGAGGAGCGCGTCGAGAGCCGGACCGCCATGCTGCGCCAAGCGCAGGTGGAGCTCGAGCGGATGGCGCTGACGGATCCGTTGACCCAGTTGGCCAACCGGACTGCCCTGAACTCGGTGCTCAGCCACGCGCTAGCCGAGACATCCCGCGGTGAGCAGCCGCCGGCCCTGCTGATCCTCGACCTCGACTCCTTCAAGGGCATCAACGACACGCTGGGCCACAGCGCGGGCGACGATGTCCTGCGTGTGATTGCCCGGCGTCTCCAGGACGCAGTCCGGGCCACGGATACCGTGGCGAGGCTGGGCGGCGACGAATTCGCCGTCATGCTGCCAAAATCCAACCTGGTGCGTGCCCGTCGGGTCGCCAACAGGATTCTCAAGGCGCTCAGCGAGAGCCTGGACATCGGCGACCTCCGGATCACCTGCGGCACGAGCATCGGCGTGCGCGTGGCCGAGCCCGGGCAGTCCGTGGATGACCTGGTGATGGAAGCTGACACGGCCATGTACGCCGCCAAGGCACAGCCGCACAGCGGGATCAAGATCTTCGAACCGGCGCTGCTCTACGCCCGGCGGTTGCAGAGCCTTATGGTCACCGAGATGCGTGAAGCGATCCTCCAGGACCAGCTGACCCTGCACTACCAGCCGGTGGTGGAGCTCGCCACCGGCCGGATCGAGGGCGTCGAGGCGCTGGTGCGCTGGAACCACCCTGAGCGCGGGCTCCTGATGCCGGACCAGTTCATTCCGCTGGCAGAAGAGACCGGGATGATCGTGGAACTGGGGCACTGGGTCCTGCGCACCGCGGTCCGGCAGTTGCGCGACTGGCAAGACCGGTTGCCGCTGGATAGCGAATTCTCCGTCCGGGTGAATATCTCCACCACCGAGCTGCAAAACCTCGAACTCATCGAGCACGTCCAGGACATCCTCCGCGAGACCGGTGTGGATGCGTCCAACCTGATCATCGAACTGACGGAATCGATGGCCGTCACCGGCGGTGATGTGGACAAGTACTCGCTCAGCGGGCTGCGCCAGCTCGGCGTGCAGCTTGAGATCGACGACTTTGGCACGGGCTACTCCTCGATCAGCTACCTCCGCCGGCTCCCCGTGAACGTGGTCAAAATTGACCGGAGTCTGATTGCGGGCCTGGGGACGGACGAGGAGCAGGGCGGCTTTGTCGAGGCCGTGCTGCACCTGATCCACGCCTGCGGGCTCAAAGCGGTGGCCGAGGGTATTGAGACTGCCGAACAGGCCGAGGAACTGATCCGGTTGGGTTGCGGGAGCGGCCAGGGGTATTACTTTGGACGCCCGGCACCGGCGGAAGCCGTGGAGGAAACCCTTTGGCAGTGGAGCGCAGTTTCGGAGTAATGCTCCGACGGAAAGAACGACGGCGGTGCGGCCGGCGTGTTTGCGGGCGGCGTGTTTGCGGCCGGACATAACAAAGGGCGGGGACTGGACGTAAATCCGGTCCCCGCCCTTTGCGGTTGCTGTCAGTTCTACTTGGTGGTGGAGTTCGGCCACCAGTCCGGCGCTGCCACAACCGTGCTGCCGGAGTTGCCACCGGTAGCCGAGACAGCTGCTGAGGCGGAGAGCCCTGCGGCGGCCAGGGCTCCGGCGACGAGGAGGGTTGCGATGGTCTTCTTCATGTAGGACTCCTGTTACGTGAGGGACGGATGTGACTCAAGTGGTGCAGATTTAGTATAGGGTCCACCGACACGCCGTCAGGTAACGATTTGTCTCAGCTGCACGAAAACTGTGTTATTTGCGCGTGAATATTGCCAATTCCCCCCGCCGAAATTATGCGTGTGCTGTACGGATTTACGCCGGTGGCAACGGATAATTGATACATGCTTGAGAAGATAGCCTCTACGGCTTACGTCGCGGCAGAGCTCAAAGCTCGCAGTCACCGGGACAACCACGAGTTCGCCGCGGCGGCTAGCAGTGCGCACGACGCTGCCGCGATTGCTCTGGCCGAAGGCGATCCTGCGGCTGGTTGGGCGATGAAGTACTTCCAGGCAGAGAATTTGATGGACGCTGGCGACTTTGAAAAGTGCGCCGACTTGGCCCGCGAGCTCATTGATCACCCTCACACCGCGCCGGAGGAGCAAACACAAGCGCGGGCACACATTTTGCTCTCGAAGGCATGGCAGGGAGCGGGACTTCTAGAGAGTGCCGCGGAAGCCGCTCGTACGGCTGCAGAGCTCACTTCGGATGAGGCCGATATTGAAATTAATGTGAAGGCGAGGCAAGCATTAATCGCGGCCCTTGCGGATGGCGGCAGGCTCGTCGAGGCTTGGAATGAGAGTCGGGTGCTGGCCAGCATAATCTCGGAAGACCTGGACGATCAAGTGGCAGGCAAGGCCTATTGGGTCATTGGAAACGTTGCCTTTTTATCCAACCGGGTGGGGGAAGGCCTTCGCTATCACGAGTTGGCTGCCACGACCTTCTCGCCCTCGAGAAACCTCGATGTCTGGGCCAAATTCAACAAGGCATCTGCCGCAATGCGCTTAACGGCTGATGTGGCCGACACCGACACGCTGCGATGCATAGAACGCGCGGAGTTGGCGACTGACGTCATCGGGGGGACCGCCAATGACTATCTCCTCCTCCGGCTTAATCGAGCCCACTGGAACCTTCTGGCGGGAGACCCTGAAGGGGCGGTAGCTCTTCTTCAAGACCTCTGCGGCACGGAGGATCAGCTTGCGCCTCAAAGAGCAGGCGAGGCGTGCTTCCTCCTCGGACGCGCATATTTGGCCCTTGGGAAAAATTCCCTGGCTCGCGACTGCCTCCTGCGGGCCGCCAGTAACTTTGATGCATCTGGCGCTCCCCACCGCGGCCAGCAAGCCCGCGACTTCCTCAGGGCCGAACTAGGCCGGGCATCCTTCTGGTCCTGGCTCGTCCACGTCACGGGCTTCGACCGCAACTGACACCGTTTCCTGAGCATGCCCTCCGCCCGCGTCGTGCAGTGGACATATAGGGCATGTGCTCATTCGCCGGGGGCAGGAATGGGCATGTCCATCGCGGCTAGGAGTGGGCATGTCCATCGTGCCGCGAGTCTCGGGGCTCCGTGTCCGCAGAATCCCGATCCGCTAGGCCCGGGCGGAACCCGCAGCGTCGGCCCGCCCCGAAGCAGACTTCCGGCCTAGGAACACAGCCGCGCCGCCGACCACGAGGCTCAGGATCAGGAGGATCCAGCCGGCCAGCGTGAGCCCGGACGCCAGGGCGACCTGGCCGCCGTCGGGCGTCTCCGCGGACATCATGGCGTCGATCGCCGCGTTCCCCCACAGCCGCACCACGGCGAACAGCAGCGGCACCGCCCACAGGGCCCAGCGGAGTCCCTTCCGGGCCACATTCGTCCCGATCAGCAGCAACCAGGTGAAACCGAAGATCAGCGGGAACAGCGTCCCGGCAGTCTTGTGCACGTAGTTGAGCTGTCCGCGGGCGTCCCCGTCCATGGCCGTGCGCAGCTGCTCCACAAAGCCCTGGTCGAAGCCGCCGAGCAGCGAATCGGGCATCGGGAGCCCGCCGCTGAGTTGCGTGAGCTGGTTCAGGGTCAGCAGGTGGACGTACCAGAACAGGAACAGGCTCGCCACGACGCCCGCGATCAGGATCAGGTTGCTGTTGCCCTGTGCCTTCTGCGGGGACCGCGTGGTGCTGGGATTAATCACCGCGGGCAGGTGGTGCTGGGGGACGGCCGCGCTCGCGCCGTGCTTCTTGATCCGCTGGGCGGGTGTCTTGGCCATGGCACCATTATCGCCTTTCCCCGGAGCCGCGCCGGCCGGTCCAGGGCTGGCGCCGCGTCGAGGCCACGCGCCTGTTCAGCGCCGCGCGGCGCCCGATAGGCTGAATGAGTGAGCGAACTAGGCAGCAACGAACTTGGCAGACACCGGATGGGCCGGCACAGCACGGCGGAACTCAGCTCCGAACTGGACGACTACCAGCTGGCCGAGGCCCTGGTGCGGGAGGCCGGCAACCTGGCGCTGCTGATGCGGCAGGGCGGCCTGGAGGGGCAGCAGAAGACCTCCGTCTCCGACGTCGTGACCGCGGCGGACCACGCCGCCGAGGCCTATGTGCTCGAACAGCTCCAGCGCTGCCGGCCCGACGACGGCATCCTCGGCGAAGAGGGGGCCTCCCGGCAGGGCAGCAGCGGCCGCACCTGGGTGATCGACCCGGTGGACGGCACCTATAACTTCCTGCACGGCTCCAGTTACTGGTGCTCGGCGATCGCACTGAAGGATTCGTCCGGAGCGCTGCTCGGGGCCGTTTTCCAGCCCGAGGAGGACAAGCTCTGGCTCGGCGGCACCACGCGGGCTGCCACGCTCAACGGTGAGCCGCTGACGAGTTTCCGGCCCCTCGACGCCGGCGGCCGCGGCCGGGCCGAGGCGCAGCTGGCGGAGCTGGGAGCCGCCACGTACATCCATCCAACGTGGCTTGCCGACCCGATGTGCGCCATGCCCTGGCATGCCGCGGCGACCGCGGCGGCGGCGCTGCGCATGTTTGGTTCGGGCTCGTGCGACCTCGGCAGGGTGGCCGACGGCGAGCTGGACTGCTGGTTCCAGCACAGCTCCCCGGAGTGGGACTGGCTGCCAGGCCAGGCGATCGTGCACGCCGCCGGCGGCGCCACCGACGTCGTCCGCGTCAACGGCCTCGAGTGGTTTGTCGCCGGAGGTACGACGGCGGTGAAGCAGCTCCGCGCTGCGCTGGAATCAGGCTCCGTCGGGTAGGAAGTCCCGGGGCCGCCAGGGATGGGCATGCTCATTTCCCGGGCCCGGCAGCGATGGGCATGCTCGCTCCTCGCCGCAGCGGATGGACATGCCCGTTCCCCGAGCCTGGCACGGCTGGACATGCTCACGCCTTGCAGGACCGGACGGGCATGCTCAATCCTTGCCGCGGCCGATGAACATGGCCATTCCCCAGGAGCAGTACGGATGGACATGCTCATCCGTCAGCCCTAAGCGTGGACACAATGGCAATATGTCCACGCCTGCGCCCAGAGGATGGGCATGTCCGTCGGGGTGGGAGAGCTGCGGAACGTGCTGTCAGTGGCACCGCCTAGACTTGTTAACACCATGGATATGTTGTTTGACCCCTATGCCGACGGACCCTTCCAAGCTGCACCGAAGGCGGCCGCGGCCGCCAAAGCGTCCGGAAACCCGGGGGCTGGCAGCGGCATGCCGGGCCTGACGGCCGCGCCCATGTTCGGGTCCCAAGGTGGAAACGGCGGGGGTCACGACGACGGCGACCGCCCCCGGCTCCCGAACGCGGACGAGCTGCTGCAGGGGCTCAACCCGCAGCAGGAAGAAGCTGTCAAGCACGCCGGCGGTGCCCTGCTGATTGTGGCTGGCGCCGGCTCCGGCAAGACCCGGGTGCTCAGCAACCGCATCGCCTACCTGATCGCCACCCGCCGGGCCCACCACGGCGAGATCCTGGCCATCACCTTCACCAACAAGGCCGCGGCGGAAATGCGCGAGCGGATCGAACTCCTGGTCGGCGGCCGTGCCAAGACCATGTGGATCTCGACCTTCCACTCCTCCTGCGTGCGCATTCTGCGGCGCGAGGCGGCCAACGTCGGCCTGAACTCCAACTTCTCGATCTACGACTCGGCCGATTCGCTCCGGCTCATCACGCTGGTGGCCAAGAACCTCGACCTGGACCCCAAGCGCTTCGCCCCCAAGGCCATCCAGCACAAGATCTCGGCCCTGAAAAACGAGCTCATCGACGCCGACAGCTACGCCTCCAGCGCCAACTACACCGACCCCTTTGAACAGGCCGTCGCCGAAGTGTTCAAGGGCTACACCCAGCGTCTGCGGCAGGCCAACGCGATGGACTTCGATGACCTGATCGCCGAAACCGTCTACATGTTCCGGGCGTTCCCGGCGCTCGCCGACTCGTACCGTCGGCGCTTCCGGCACGTGCTCGTGGACGAGTACCAGGACACCAACCACGCCCAGTACGCCCTGGTCCGCGAGATCGTCGGCGAGGGTCCCGGCGCCGCCGAACTCACGGTCGTCGGCGACTCGGACCAGTCCATCTACGCGTTCCGCGGCGCCGACATCCGCAACATCGTGGAGTTCGAGAAGGACTACCCGGACGCCCGGACCATCAAGCTCGAGCAGAACTACCGCTCCACCCAGACCATCCTCAGCGCCGCCAACTCGGTGATTTCCCGCAACCCCAACCGGCCGGAGAAACGGCTCTGGACCGCCGAGGGCGACGGCGAGAAAATCGTTGGCTACGTCGGCGAGAACGAGCACGACGAGGCGCAGTTCATCGCCAAGGAAATCGACCGGCTGCAGGACGAGGGCAACCTCCGTCCCGGCGACGTCGCGATTTTCTACCGCACCAACGCCCAGTCCCGGTCCATCGAGGACGTGCTGGTCCGTGTTGGGCTGCCCTACAAGGTGGTGGGCGGCACCCGCTTCTACGAGCGCAAGGAAATCAAGGACGCACTCGCCTACCTGCGCGTGCTGGTCAACCCGGACGACGACGTCAACCTGCGCCGCATCCTCAACGAACCCAAGCGCGGCATCGGCGACCGGGCCGAGGGGGCCGTGGCGTCCTTGGCGCAGCGCGACCGCACCTCCTTTATGGCTGCCGCCCGCCGCGCCGACGAAGCGCCCGGCATGGCCACCCGCTCCGTGAACGCCGTGTTGGGCTTCGTGAAGCTCCTCGACGACCTGGCCGAGGTGGCCGCCGGCTCCGGCGCGGCCGCGGCCCTGGAAGCCGTCCTGGAACAGACCGGCTACCTCGCCACCCTGCGCTCCAGCACCGACCCGCAGGACGAATCCCGGGTCGAAAACCTCGCCGAACTCGTCGCCGTCGTCCGCGAATACGAGCGGGACAACCCGGAGGGCTCGCTCGGCGCGTTCCTGGAGCAGGTCTCGCTGGTGGCCGACGCCGACCAGATCCCGGACGCCCCCGGAGCAGATATCGACGCCGCCGTCGCCGAAGCCAAGCGGCTCGGCGTCGTCACCCTGATGACGCTGCACACCGCCAAGGGCCTCGAGTTCCCGGTGGTGTTCCTGACCGGCATGGAGCACGGGCTGTTCCCGCACCAGCGTTCGGCCACCGACCCGAAGGAACTGGCGGAGGAACGCAGGCTCGCCTACGTGGGACTCACCCGGGCCCGGAAACGGCTGTACCTAACCCGGTCCGAGGTCCGCAGTATGTGGGGTCAGAGCCAGTACAACCCGGCGAGCCAGTTCATCGAGGAAATCCCGGCCGAGCTGGTGGAGTGGAAGCGCGAAGGATCCACGCGTCAGGCCAGCAGCTGGGGGAGCGGCGGATCGATCGGTTCCAGCCGCTACGGCGGATCCTTCTGGGGAGCCGGCACCGCCCGCGGCACCGGGGCGGACTCCTCGGCGGGCTTCAACGCCGACGTCCCGGCCGCGATCGCCAAGAACCGGGTCCAGCCGCAGAAGGAAGTCGTCGCCGTCAGCGTCGGAGACAAGGTCAACCACACCAGCTTCGGCAACGGCACCGTACTGGCCGTCGAGGGGGCGGGGGACAAGACGGTAGCGAAGGTGAAGTTCGGCGTCGGCGAGAAGCGGCTCCTGCTGCGGTACGCCCCGCTCACCAAGATCGACGCCTAGGCGGGCGACGACGGGCCCGCGGACCAGCCCGCCCACCGAGGGCCAGGCAGGCATAATGCGGGGCGGCCACATCAACCTGCCCTACGAACAGAACGGGTTCTCTCGGCCAGCGGGAACAGCAAGTTCGCGACCGTGCCGGTGGCCCACTGCGAGCTTGCGACCTACCCGAAGCCTGACGCCCGGGACATCCGGGACGACTGCGGCGGGACGGGCCTGGGCTATCTTGGCGGCACAGCCCTGCTGACCCCGGACCGGGCCGTCTACGGCGAGTGCCGTTCCGGCGTCACAGAACAGGAAGCCGAATTCGGACCCAAGGGCAGCCGCAGCGGGGCGATCTCGCAGCTTCCCGTCCTCGAGGACGGGAAGAACGTCGAGCGCAACGGCCTGCGCTGCTCCGCATACAACGGCGGCGTCGCCTGCGGAAACATCTCTGCCGGCGTCGCCTTCTTCATTGCGCGCGACCGTTACGAGCTGATCTCGCCGGCCGCCAAGACGGCTTCCCCGGCACCGTCGGAGGCCTCAAAAACCCCGTAATCTAGCGGTTTTTCTACGCTCAATAGAATAGTGTCCTTACTCACATAACCGGTAGTCTGGGTCGGGCTGGTCCAAAGGAAGGACTAGAGTTCGAAAGAGGAGCATTGCGCCGTGTGGCTCGTTTCCAAGCTTGTCGCAGGGTGCGTTTATTCCGCAGCCCGGTAACCGCGAGTACGTGGGGTCCGGCTGTACAGAAACTACTTCGACGTAGAAGGACACTAAACCGTGGACCTGTTTGAATATCAGGCGCGCGATATGTTCGAGGCGCACGGTGTACCCGTGCTTGCTGGCATCGTGGCGCACACCCCTGAAGAAGCAAAGGCAGCTGCCGAGAAGATCGGCGGCGTAACTGTCGTCAAGGCACAGGTTAAGGTCGGTGGCCGCGGCAAGGCTGGCGGCGTTAAGGTCGCCAAGACTGCCGATGAGGCACTCGAGCACGCCACCAATATCCTCGGCATGGACATCAAGGGCCACACCGTCAACAAGGTGATGATTGCCCAGGGTGCCGACATCGCCGAGGAATACTACTTCTCCGTCCTGCTGGACCGGGCCAACCGCAACTACCTGGCCATGTGCTCGGTTGAAGGCGGCATGGAAATCGAGCAGCTCGCCGTCGAACGTCCGGAAGCCCTCGCCAAGATCGCGATCGACCCCGCCGTCGGCATCGACCAGGCCAAGGCTGACGAGATCGTCGCCGCCGCCGGCTTCGCTGAGGAACTGCGCGGCAAGGTCGCCGCCGTCATCCTCAAGCTCTGGGACGTTTTCAAGAAGGAAGATGCCACCCTCGTGGAGGTCAACCCGCTGGTCAAGACCGGCGCCGGCGACATTGTCGCCCTGGACGGCAAGGTCTCGCTCGACGAGAACGCCGACTTCCGCCACCCGAAGCACTCCGCCCTTGAAGACAAGGACGCTGCGGACCCGCTCGAGGCCAAGGCCAAGGCGCAGGACCTCAACTACGTCAAGCTTGACGGCTCCGTGGGCATCATCGGTAACGGTGCCGGCCTGGTCATGTCCACGCTCGACGTCGTCGCCTACGCCGGCGAAAACCACGGCAACGTCAAGCCCGCCAACTTCCTGGACATCGGCGGTGGAGCTTCCGCCGAGGTCATGGCAGCAGGCCTCGACGTCATCCTGGGCGACGAGCAGGTCAAGTCCGTCTTCGTCAACGTCTTCGGCGGCATCACCGCGTGTGACGCTGTCGCCAAGGGCATCGTCGGCGCACTGGCCGAGCTGGGCCACTCCGCGAACAAGCCGCTGGTCGTCCGCCTCGACGGCAACAACGTCGAGGAAGGCCGCCGCATCCTGGCCGAGGCCAACCACCCGCTGGTTACCCTGGCCGCCACCATGGACGAGGGCGCCGACAAGGCTGCCGAGCTCGCCAACGCAGCGAAGTAAAGGGACCCGACTATGTCTATTTATCTGAACAAGGACTCCAAGGTCATCGTCCAGGGCATCACCGGCGGCGAAGGCACCAAGCACACCGCGCTGATGCTCAAGGCCGGCACCAACATTGTCGGCGGCGTCAACGCCCGCAAGGCCGGCACCACCGTCCTGCACGGCGATAACGAAATCACCGTCTTCGGCACCGTCAAGGAAGCCATGGCCGAAACCGGCGCCGACGTCTCCATCGTCTTCGTCCCGCCGGCCTTCACCAAGGACGCCGTCGTCGAAGCCATCGAGGCCGGCATCGGCCTCGTCGTCGTCATCACCGAAGGCGTGCCGGTCCAGGATTCCGCCGAGTTCTGGGCACTGGCCCAGTCCAAGGTCGACGCCGACGGCAAGCAGGTCACCCGCATCATCGGGCCGAACTGCCCCGGCATCATCACCCCGGGCGAGGCCCTCGTGGGCATCACCCCGGCCAACATCACAGGCAAGGGCCCCATCGGCCTGGTCTCCAAGTCGGGCACCCTGACCTACCAGATGATGTACGAACTGCGCGACCTGGGCTTCTCGACCGCCATCGGCATCGGCGGCGACCCGGTCATCGGCACCACCCACATCGACGCCCTCGAAGCCTTCGAGGCTGACCCCGAGACCAAGGCGATCGTGATGATCGGCGAAATCGGCGGCGACGCCGAAGAGCGCGCGGCCGACTACATCAAGGCCCACGTCACCAAGCCGGTCGTCGGCTACGTCGCCGGCTTCACCGCCCCGGAAGGCAAGACCATGGGCCACGCCGGTGCCATCGTCTCCGGTTCCGCGGGCACCGCCCAGGCCAAGAAGGAAGCCCTCGAGGCTGCCGGCGTCAAGGTCGGCAAGACGCCGTCCGAGACCGCCAAGCTGCTGCGCGAAGTCTTCGCGGCGCTCTAGGCTTCACCGCTCCAAGCAACGCGGGGTCACTTCCGGCCCGTCCCACACCCTGGGATGGGCTCGAAGTGACCCCGCGTTGTTTCTTTAAGCTCCCGACGGCGCGTCAGACCGTCGCACCGGCCAGCAATTCCTCGAGCCGCTCGTAGGCTTCGGTCAATCCGCCTTCCATGCCGGACTGGGCCATGCCGTCGCGCGCCTCCATGCTGGGGTAGACAGCGTGCGCGATCAGCCGGGTGCGGCCCCCGCCGAGGTCCACGAAGGTCATGGACTCGATGCTGACCACGTCCGGGTAGCCGCCGTATTCGAAGGTCTGGATGGCTAAGTCGTTCTCCCGGACGGTGTGGAAGACGCCGCTGAACAGGTGGGCGACGCCGTCGGGCCCGGTGTGCGTGTAGCGGTAGCTGCCGCCGGTGCGGAAGTCGTAGTGGTCCACATCCATGGTGAGCCGCCGCGGGCCGAGCCACCGGGCGACGAGTTCGGGTTCCTTGTGGGCCCGGAATACTTCGGCCACGGGGAAGTCGAACTCCCGCTCGAAGTCGATGAAGGGCAGGCCTTCCGGAACCGTGAGTTTCAGGGCGTTGCTCATGATGAGTCCTTTGCCTGGGTGCCGCGTGCAGCGGCCTGGGATTGGAGCACGGCGTCGAGGGTGCGGAACTGCCCTTCGCGGACCAGCCGGTACTGGTCGATCCATGCGGTGAGGGCCTCCAGCCGTGCGGGGTTCAAGTGGACGGGCCGGCGCTGGGCGTCCCGCGTGCGCGTGACGAGTCCTGCCTGCTCGAGGACCTGGATGTGCTTCGAAACCGCCTGCTTGGTGATCGCGAAGGGTTCCGCCAATTCGTTGACCGTGGCCGGTCCCCGGCTGAGCCGGGCGATGATGCGGCGGCGGACCGGATCGGCCAGCGCCAGGAAGGCGGTGTCGAGGCGTTCGTCGTCGTCAGCCATGTGGTCAAGTCCCGATGTGTGTAGCTGTCACCAGCATCGGTTGATCAGTCGATTGCTGTAATCAACTGATACGTTGATCAACCTGCTGGTTGTTTAACGGTACGTCCGTCTCTGTGAGCTGGCAAGAGGTCCGCCGGCAGGGGGCTTAGACTCCTGCGTGCAGCCGGGGGAGCGCGTCCACCAGTGGCGCCAACTCCGGAACCTCCTGGGCCTGGGCGAGGGCGCGCTCCAGGGTGACGTCATGGACCGGCCGGGCCTGCTCGAGCAAGGCGATGCCGCTGGGCGTGAGCTCGGTGTAGATCCCCCGCCGGTCATCCGCGCAGAGGATCCTGGTCAGCAGCCCGCGTTCCTCCAGGCGGTTCACCAGCCGCGTGGTGGCGCTCGCACTCAGTGCGGTGGCCCGGGCAAGCTGCTGCATCCGCATATGCCAACCGTCCTGCCGGCTCAGCGCGTCCAGCACGGTGTACTCGACCACCGAGAGCTGCGCCTCCGCCTGCAGGGAGCGCTCCAGCTCAGCCTCGATCAGCCCGTGCAGCGCCGCGAGGGTCCGCCAGCCTTGCGCCCGGACCTCGACGGCGTCGTCCTTGATGCCCATCAGTTGTGCTCCTTCCAGCCGGTGAGTTCACGTTCCGGCAAACGGGGACGCGAGCCCATAAAAGTAGTTGCTTGCGCGCTATAGTTGCGTGTGCAACAATAAATAACGCGTCTGCAACTAATAGCTTACGCTTCGCACATCCTCCCGTACAGATTTTGAAGGAGCCCCCATGCCCATCGGCCTGATAGCACTCGCCCTCGGCGGGCTCGGAATCGGACTCACCGAGTTCGTCATCATGGGTCTGCTGCCCCAGGTGGCCGCAGACTTCCACGTCACCGAAGCCACAGCTGGCTGGCTGATCTCCGGCTACGCGCTCGCCGTCGTCGTCGGGGCGCTGCTCCTGACCGCCGCGGTGACGCGCTTTGAGCGCAAGCCGGTGCTTGCGGTGCTGATGGTGCTGTTCATCGCCGGCAACCTCGTCTCCGCGACCGCCCCCGACTACGCCCTGATGATGGTTGGCCGGATCATCGCCGCCCTCGCCCACGGTGCGTTCTTCGGCATCGGCGCCGTGGTGGCCGCCAGCATGGTCGCCCCCACCAAAAAGGCCGGCGCCATCGCCATCATGTTCACCGGGTTGACCGCGGCCAACGTCCTGGGCGTTCCGTTCGGCACCATGCTCGGCCAGGCCGCCGGGTGGCGCTCCACGTTCTGGGCCATCACCGGCATCGGCGTGCTCGCACTGGTCGGCATTTTGGCCCTGGTGCCCAAAACCGGTGCAGGCGACTCGGCACCCGGTTCTGCCTCTGGCGGGCTGCGCGGCGAACTCCGGGCCTTCCGGTCCGGCCAGGTCTGGCTGTCCATCTTCGTGACCATCCTCGGCTACGGCGGCATGTTCGGCGCCTTCACCTACATCGCGTTCACCCTGACCGAGGTCACCGGCTTCTCCGCGGCCACGGTGCCGTGGCTCCTGATCATTTTCGGTGTGGGCCTCTTCATCGGCAACACCATTGGCGGCAAGGCCGCGGACCGGAACGTCGACCGCACCCTGCTCGTGGTGCTGGCCGCCCTCGTGGTGGTGCTGGTGGTCTTCGCCCTCACCTCGGCCAACCAACCGATGACTATCGCGTCCATGGTGCTGCTGGGCGGCTTCGGCTTCGCCACCGTTCCCGGACTGCAGATGCGCGTCATGAAATACGCCGACAGTGCGCCCACCCTGGCCTCCGGCGCCAACATCGGCGCCTTCAATGTGGGCAACGCGCTGGGCGCCTGGATGGGCGGCGTGACCATCACCGCAGGGCTCGGCTACACCTCGCCGATCTGGGCCGGCGCCGGAATCACCCTGCTGGGCCTCGGCGTGATGGTGTTCGCCGCCGTCGCCGCCAAGAAGGCAACCCGGCACCGCGCTGCGGGCGACGACGCCGGACTCGACGACGCCGCACGGGACGACGCCGCAGTGGAAAGCGCCGAGCTGCAGCGGATCTAAAGCGAGGCTGCGCGGGCCCGGCAGACCTCCACAAAGGCCCGGAACGGCGCCAACCGTTCGGCGGCGGGGAGCTCCAGCGCCTCCGGATGCCACTGGACGGAGGCCACCCAGCGGGCAGGATCCTCCAGCGCTTCCACAGTGCCGTCGTCGGCAACCGCGCTCACCACGAGCCCGTCGGCCACCCGCGCCACCGCCTGGTGGTGGCCGGAGGCGATCTTGACCGTTACCCCGGCGGGACTTCCGGATGCCGTGGCGCCGGAACCCCCGTACAACGCGGCGACCTTCGAACCGGCGGCGATCCCGACCTCGTGCCAGGCCCAGGGGCCGGCGCCGTGCAGGGGAGTGGGCTCCCGGTGCGCCACCGTGCCAGGGTCCATGTCCTGGATCAGGGTTCCGCCGTAGAGCACATTCAGCAGTTGATGCCCCCGGCAGATGCCCAGCACCGGCAGCCCGGCGTCGATGGACTGCCGGGCGACGGCCAGGTCCAGGGCGTCCTGGCCGTGGTTGACGTCGTAGCAGGCGACGCCGGGTTCCTCGCCATACAGCCGCGGGTCCAGGTCGCCACCGCCCGGAAGCAGGACGCCGTCGAGCCCGGCCAGTCCCTCGGAGGAAGTGAGCAGCACGGGGTCGGCGCCGCCGTCGCGCAGCAGGTCGACGATGTAATAGAAGAGCCCGTTGGCTTCGCCCACCCGCGGATCGGAGTCCGCGGAGCTGCTGAGCCGGACCGGTAGGCCGATGCGCGGGCGGCCGCCGTCGGGCCGGGCTGGAGTCTGCATGATTCATTCTGCACCACAACTTCTGCAGCATCACGCAGGGCTAGGATTGCCGGATGAACAACAGGTATCTCGTGTCCCGTAGCCGCTTCATCGCGGCCGCCCCGGAAGCCATCTTCGAGGTGCTCGCCACCCCGGCGCTGCACAGCGTGATCGACGGCTCGGACACGGTCAAGGGCGCCCAGCCCCGCGGCCCGGAACGGCTGGCGCCGGGTGCGAAGTTTGGCATGGACATGAAAATCGGCGTGGACTACAAGATCCTCAACACCGTCTGCGAGTTCGAGGAGGGGCGCCGCATCGCCTGGCGCCACTTCTATGGCCACGTGTGGCGCTACCTGCTGGAGCCGGCCACCGACGCCGCCGGCCGGCCGGGCACGCTGGTCACCGAGCAGTGGGACGCGCGGCAGGTCCGTGGCAAGATCTTCCTGCGGCTGGCCGGCTATCTCCGCCGCCACCCGGCCAACCTCGAGCAGACCCTGGCGAAGCTCGACGCCTACCTCGGCAGCGCCGGCCGTCCGGCGGGCTCCGCCTCGGGCCCCGCAACCGACCCCCGGGACTAGGACCGTCCGGATGAGCGCTGCCCGCAGCCTGCACCCGAGCCCGCGCACCCTCGAAGTCGAGAGCCTCGAGAGCTTCGACCGGCTGGTCGCGGGCGGAGCCCGATCCATGCACGGCTGGCACCTCCAATCGCTGGACCTCCGCGGCCGCCGTGAGCCGTTGAAGTCCCTCGACCCGCAGGGCGCGATCTTCCTGGGCTGCGGCTTCGACGACGGGGTGGAGGAATCGCTGCGCGGCCGCGGGGCGCTGATCTTCCCCAAGTTGGAAAAGGTTCCGTTCGACCCCTACCGCGGACGGCTCTACACTCCGCAGGAGCTTTACGAGGGTGTGGAGGAGGCCCGGTACGAGGACACCCTGGACGCCAGGGTGTACCAGTGGAGCATCCGGCCCGGCCAGCGGCACCGGCTGGACGCGACGCTGGCGGCGGCCCTGCATGACCACTCAATTGGCGACGCACTCGAGGAGCTGACCCGTTCGGAGCTGTGCCTCGGACGCATCCTGGTGGGCGTGATGGGCGGGCACGCCGCGAGCCGCGCCTCGGCAGGGTTCACCGAGGCGGCGCTGCTGGGCCGCCTGCTGGCCCGCAACGGCCGGGTGGTCGCCACCGGCGGCGGCCCTGGCACCATGGAGGCCGCCAATCTGGGCGCCTACCTCAGCGCGGCGGACGAGACTGACTTCCAGCAGGCCCTGGCGGACCTGGCCGTCGTGCCCGGCTTCCGCCCCTCGGTGTCGGCGTGGGCGCGAACCGCGGCAGCCGTCGTCGAACGCCATCCGGACGGGACGCCGTCGTTGGGTATTCCCACCTGGTTTTACGGCCACGAGCCGCCCAATTTCTTCGCCACCCACATCGCCAAGTACTTCGCCAACGCCATCCGCGAGGCGGTGCTGCTGGAGTTGTGCAACGGCGGGATCATCTTCCTGCCGGGCTCGGGCGGCACCGTGCAGGAGATCTTTCAGGACGCCTGCGAAAACTACTACGGCGCCCCGGAGACCATCACGCCTATGGTGCTGGTGGGCAAGGAGCACTGGCTGCGCCGGTTCCCGGCGTGGCCCCTGCTGCAGAGCCTGGCCGCGGGACGGCGGATGGAGAACCGGATCTTCCTGGTGGACAGCATCGAGGAAGCCCTCGCCGTGCTGGAGCGCTAACGCCGCGCGGGCACGCTGGGCCCGGTTTGGATCGCTAGAGGTCCTTGCGGCACGGGGCGCGGCCCAGCTCGTACAGGCCGTTCAAGTCGCCGTCGGCCAGCCCATCCGGCGCGCCGATTTCCGGATACATCAGCTGTTTCGGGTCCTCGACATGCTCCAGTCCCATCACATGGCCCAGTTCGTGCAGGACCACCGCGGTGGCGTAGCCCGTGCCGTCCCCCCGGTCCAGGTCTTCGGTGATCTGCGGTGCGTCCAGTTCCAGGCTGCCGGTGACGAAGCTCTTCGGGCCGTCGCCGAAGCTGAAGTGGGTGCTGCCGCCGGTGCCGATCACCGGACCCTGGAGCTGCGGTGCCTGTTCCGGCGTCGTCCAGGCGATGAGCAGCGGAGCCCAGCGGTCCCCGTACGCTTCTTTTTGGTAGGGGGCGCGTGACTGGGACGGGGCCTCGGTGGTGGCGCCGTCGTTGACGAACCTGATCCCGGTCGCCTCGGAGACCGTTTTGATCGCATTTTCAACCAGCTGTTCCCCACCCTTGGGAGCCAGCGCGGCGTTGACCACATAGTGCAGCGGCCGGCACGGCGAGTAGCCCACCGGGCTGCCGTCGGCGTTGGTGGCCAGGAACTTGTACGACTTGCTCTCCGACGCCGGCTTGGGCGGCTGGCCCAGCGGCTGGTCCTGCTCCTCGAAGCCCGGCGGGGGCACGGCCATGTGCGATCCGTCCCCGGGAAGGCCTGCTTGCCGGCCGCCCGGGACGGCCGTCGGATGCTTCGCCATGCCGCGGGACTGCGGGTTCGCTCCGCCGTTGAAGTCGAACAGCCCGACCAGCCGGGGATCCCCGTACACCAGACCGGCGGTCAGGAAGGCGGCGCCGGTAATCAGGACCACCACGGCAAGGTTCCGGACCGCCCGGAAGGCGCTGCCGGCGCGGCTGTGCCGCGGAGTGCGGTCCCGGAACCCGGGATCATCCACTAGCCGACCACCGCGCCGAACGCCATGCCGAGCAAGTAGGTCACAGCCGCGGCACCGAGGCCGATGGCGAGCTGGCGGAGCCCGCGGGTGACGGGGGAGGTGCCGGAGAGCAGCCCTACGACGCCGCCGGTCAGCAGCAGTGCGATTCCCACCAGGGCGGCGGACACCACAAGGGCGAGGACGCCGGTCAACCCGAACAGGAAGGGAATGATCGGCACGATCGCACCGGAGGCGAAGAAGCAGAAACTCGACGCCGCGGCGCCCCACGCGGTGCCCACGGCCTCGTGCTGGTCCTCCGTTTCGGGCAGCTCCGGCCGCAGGGACAGGCTCGGATCACAGTCGCAGTCCAGCAAGCCCATCCGCTCGGCGACGCGGTGCTCGGCGGCCTCGCGGGACATGCCGCGGGCCAGGTAGACAAGGAGGAGTTCGTTGTGTTCGATGTCCAGTGACGGCGCGGCCGAGAGCGTGATCTGGGTGGGGCGGGTCGCGGCCAGCAGTTCCCGCTGGGAGCGCACGGAGATGAACTCGCCGGCACCCATCGAGAGCGCTCCGGCCAACAGGCCGGCAACGCCGCTGAGGAGCACCACGGAGCTTGCCACGCCGGAGGCGGCCATGCCCATCACGAGCGAGAGGTTGCTGACCAGCCCGTCGTTGGCGCCGAAGACGGCGGCGCGGAACGTGCCGGCCAGGCGGTTGCGGCCTCGCGTCGCCAGCCCCCGCACGACTTCCTCGTGGATCTGCTCGTCGGCGACCATGGCGGGGGTGGCGGCGGGGTCGTTGGCGTACGGCGAGCGGCTCTCGGCCCGCTGGGCCAGGGCCAGGACAAAGACGGAGCCGAAATGCCGGGCCAGGAAGCCGAGGAACTGGCTGCGGAGTGAGGCGGCCCGCGGCCGGCCCGCATGTTCGCCGAGCAGTTGGAGCCAGTGTGCCTCGTGGCGTCCCTCCGCTTCGGCCAGGGCCAGCAGGATGTCACGTTCTTCGCCGCTGCGGTTCTGCGCGAGCTCGCGGTAGACGCGGGCCTCGGCGCGTTCGTCGGCGAGGTACTGCCGCCAGCGCTTGATATCGGCGGGACGCGCCGCGGGGCTCAAACCGGGGCGTAGTTCGGGGTTCACGGGGGTCATCCGGGAGCCCGCGGCGGGGCCGTGAACAGAATGGTTTGGGTCAGATGGGGCGTGCTGAGACACGGAAACTCCTGGGCTTGACGGGGCATGGTTCGGCCCCATTGCGAACCCAGCCTACCCCGTATTTTGGCGGATTTTCGGCCGGTAATCCTCAGTGCGAAGTTTAGGCAGGCCGTAAAGAAGTGGCCGGCGCGGGCCGCCGTGGGGCGGGCAGGACGGCCCTTGACCCCCACCCCGCGCGGTGTTCGAATAAAGGCCAGGGCGGGTTCTCCGGCAGGCCTGCCCTGCCGCGTCCCGGGCGCCGACGACGGGTCCGGACGGCTCGCCAATACTGCCGTAGCCCGAGCGCACGGAGGTTGCACGATGGACAACACCGGATCGAAGGCCAGCCAGCCGGCCAGGGACTCCGTGGAGTCGGACCCCGCCTACGATTTCGCCGAGGATGCCCCGGTGGGGGCTGCGGAAACCGTGGACGAGGAGTTGCTGGAGGAAGCCGACCGGCTCGTTCCCCTGGACACGGAGGATTTTCTCGGCGACGAGCAGCCAATAGAACCCGTCGACGCGGATGAGTTCCGCGCGCCGGAGGAGGAAGAGGAGTAGGCACTCCGGTCCAGCAACAACGCCGGAAGGCACGACGGCGGTGCCTCCCCGCATGGGAGGCGCCGCCGTCGTGGTGATGAGAGCCGGTCGAGCGTGGCCCCTTTTCGCCGGGCCCGGCAAGGGCCCAGGCGTGGCCTAGTGGGTCAGTGCCGGGACCTTCTCCGGTTCCTCCGTGGCCTCGCCGGCAACACGCTCGCGCCAGTTCTTCATCGCCGCGGGATCCGTCGGCTTTGTCAGCAGTGAGACGGAAACGTAGACCACCGCTGAGGCCAGCAGGCCATAGTAGATCGGTTCGTTGGCGTAGATGCCGTCCAGCGGGACTTCGGCGTTGATCTCCAGCACGATCATGGTGCCGAGGGTCAGGACCGACCCGACGGCCATCGAGGCAGCCGCAGCCACCCCGGTGCCGCGCGTCCACACCAGGCCGCCAAGGATCGCGACCAGCAGGCCGCCCACGAGGATGTCGTAGGCGATGGTGAGCGCCGCAACCACGTCCTTGGTGATGATGGCGATCACGATAGCCACGACGCCCAGGCCCAGCACCCACAGCCGGTTGGCCTTGACGTCGTGCTCGGGGTTGTCCGTGTCATCGGTGTTGACGTTCTTGCCGAACCAGCCGGCGACGAAGGGCAGGACATCGGCGCGGGCCACCGTCGCGGCGGCGATCAGGGCGCCGGAGGCGGTGGACATCATGGCGGCGACGGCTGCGGCGAGCACCAGGCCGCCGATGCCGATCGGCAGCAGGTTGGTGGCGACCTCGGCGTAGACCACGTCCTTGCCGAGCGCCTTGACGTCGATGTCGGGCAGTGCGACCCGGGCGCCCAGGCCGATCAGGGCGCCCGCGGCACCGTAGAGGATGCAGTAGACGCCCGCCGTCGCGCCGCCCCAGCGCGCGACTGCGGGGGTCTTGGCGGTGAACACGCGCTGCCAGATGTCCTGGCCGATCAGCAGGCCCAGGGTGTAAACGACAAAATAGGTGATGATCGTCTGGATGCCGATGCCGTCAATCTGGAAGAAGTTGGCGTCCACGCGGCTGCGGATGCCGTCGAGGCCGCCGGCTGCGTTGAGGGTGAACGGCAGCATCAGCAGGAAAATGCCGACCGTCTTAATCACGAACTGCACCTGGTCGGCCAGGGTGATGGACCACATGCCGCCGATAGTAGAGTAGACCAGGACGATGGCGCCGCCGATCGCGATGGCCAGCGCGCGGTCCCAGCCAAAGAGGACGACGAAGATGGTGGCGTAGGCGCCCGTGGAGGTGGCGCAGAGCATCAGCGTGTAGGCCAGCATGACGATGCCCGACGTCTGGGTGGCCCGGCTGCCGTAGCGCAGGGTCAGCATCTGGGAGACCGTGTAGATCTTGAGCTTCTGGATGGTGCTGGCAAAGAGCAGGCTGAGCAGCAGCACGCCGGCGCCGATGGCGACCACGAGCCACATGCCGGAGATGCCGAACTTGTAGCCGAGACCCACGCCGCCGACGGTCGAGGCGCCGCCGAGGACGACGGCGGCCATGGTGCCGGTGTAGAGGAAGGGCCCCAGCCGGCGGCCCGCCACCAGGAAGTCGCTGTTGTTTTTCGTGCGGGACTTGCCCCACCAGCCGAAGGCCAGCATGGCGACGAGGTACACCACCACGATGGCGATATTGACGAAACTTGCGTCCATAAGGGGCTCCTTGGAGCTGTTAGGAAGCAGCGCAGGGCGTCCGGGCCGCAACAGTGCGGCCCGGCGTCCGTTACGGCTTGACGGTAGATTTCGGGAGGGCAGCCAATCAGCGGCCTGCTCCCATTGCCTAATAGGCAACAGTTGTTGCCAAACGGTAGATTGTGACCGGGGTAACAGTCAAGCTCTTGCCGCGGCGTGTCCTTCCGGGCATCCCGGTACCGGTCTGCGGCTAGGATTGGCTCCAATGATGGGGCCGCGCGGCCGGCCGTGAAAGGTTCCCTTATGAAGGCTCTACCCGTAGAACCGAGCAACGTACCCGTTGCCATCGGTTCCAGGATCCGTGCCGCCCGGCAGTCCCAGCGGCTCACCATCGAGCAGGTCGCCGATGCCACCGGCCTGACTAAGGGATTCCTGAGCAGGGTCGAGCGGGATCTCACCTCGCCCTCGGTGAGTTCACTGGTGACGCTCTGCCAGGTCCTCTCCATCTCGATCGGCGAGCTGTTTGCCGCCCCGGAAACCCACCTCACCAAGCAGGGCGAGGGCCCCCGGATCTCGCTCGGCGGCGAAGGGATCGTGGAACGCCTGCTCACCGCCCGCTCCGAGCGCCGGGTCCAGATCATCCAGGCAGTGATCGAGCCCCGCGGGCGCGGCGAGTCCGAGTTGTACGCCGTGGACTGCGACGTCGATGTGCTCCACGTGGTCAAGGGCAGCATCCGGCTTATCCTGACCAACGAGGAGTTCGAGCTGGGGACCGGCGACACCGTCACCTTCCCGGGCCGGGAGCCGCACACCTGGATCAACCCCACCGACGATCCGGTTGAGGTGCTCTGGGTGCTGGTTCCCGCCGCGAGCCGGTAGCGTCCTCCCGGGCCCGCCGCGCCGTTGTTCCGGCCCGGCTGCGTTCCTGCCCGGGCCTCCCGCGTTCCTGCCCGGTTGTTGGCTCCCCGGCTAGTGCCTGGCCGAGGCGAGCCCCGGAATTCCGCGGGTCGACGCTGCGGCGCGGGAGTCCGACGTCGAAGAACTGGGCTGGAACGTCAGCGGGCAGACTGCGGGCCCCGGCCCAGCACGGCCCGGATCTCGGCCAGGACACGTTGCGGCTCGAACCAGATGTGTTCGGGCATGTACCGGAGCACGGCAAACCCGTGCAGGGTCGAGGCGTTGTTCCGGCCCAGGTCGCGTCGGAGCGCGTCGCGGTTGGAATGGAACGCGAAGCCGTCCACCTCCACAATGAGGAATCCGTCGAGCAGGAAGTCCACCCGGCCAATTCCGGGCAGGTAGACCTGGGCGTCGTAGCCGATTCCGTTGGTTTTGAAGAGGTGCTGGGCGTCGACCTCGACAATGGATTCGGCCCGCAGGTCCAAGAGATGCAGTGCCGTGCGCACCGGTCCGGATCTTTTGCCCGGGAGCTCGCCTTTCAGCAACTCCAGAGGCACACCATGCAGCCGTAGCGCCGAGGTCGCCATCGCCGTCGACGCCGGGGGAGCGAGGCAGCCCATGGCGTGCAGGACCACGTCCTCGACCGCCGCCAGCGGCAGTGTCGCATGACCCTCGAACCTGACGGTCCTGTGTCTGATGAAGCCGGATCCGTGGCCGTGGTTGCAGGCGAGGTGGTGCCGGTCCGGCGGTTCACGCAGCCAGAGGCCGTAGTGCCCGGCGGCGCTGGCGCAACTGACCCGGGCATTGTGCCGGACTGCGGCTACGAACTCGGGACCGCATCCGGGAAGGACAAATACGCCCCGCCGCAGCTGGCGCACGCCGGCGTCAGGCAGCCGGGCAACGTCCGTTCGGGAAAAGCCGGCAGCCAGGAGTTGGCCGGTCCGGGCGACGCCGCCCACCCGGCCGAGGTAGTCGAGGAGGTCCATCAGGCCAGTACAGGGGCGTGACGGGTCCGGCGACACCCGGCAACCGGGCTATCTGGACAAACCCCGAGGGCGCCCGGGCCCGCCCGGACCCGTCGGCGGCCGCGTTCCCGCCCAGTTCTCCAGGCCCGGCCGGCCCCGGTGGACGTGGAAAGCCCGGAAAGCCGAGGACCGGCCGCGGCGGCGCACGCTGCGCGACCCAAGAACTGGGCGGGAGCGCTCGCTGCCGGGTCGAGCGCGAGCGCAGTCGCCGTCGTTTGTAAACATCTGATGCGCCACAGGCAACTTTCCAGTGTATGATGGCAGTCACACCCGTCGGACAATCCACGAAGGAGGCGCCTCTCTTGGAAGAGCTGCGCATCGAGGCCAATGGCAACCTTGGCCCCATCGATTCCTCCCGCATTCCGCGCTTCGCCGGTGCGGCCACCTTTGCCCGCCTGCCGCGGCTGGACCAGGTCGCGAAGGCGGACGTCACGGTGGTCGGCGTGCCCTTCGACTCCGGCGTCTCCTACCGCCCCGGCGCGCGCTTCGGCGCCAACCACGTCCGGGAGGCGAGCCGGCTGCTTCGCCCCTACAACCCCGCCTGGGACGTCAGCCCCTTCGAGGCCATCCAGGTGGCCGATGCCGGGGACATGGCGGTCAACCCGTTCAACATCCACGAGGCAATCGAAACTATCCAGCAGAACGCGCTGGACCTGACCACCGACGGCAGCAAGCTGGTCACCCTGGGCGGGGACCACACCATCGCCCTGCCGCTGCTGCGCGCTGCCGCGGAACGCGCCGGGCAGCCGGTCGCCATGCTGCACTTCGACGCGCACCTGGACACCTGGGACACCTACTTCGGCGCCGAATACACCCACGGCACCCCCTTCCGCCGCGCCGTCGAGGAAGGCATTCTCGACACCGAGGCGATCAGCCACATCGGCACCCGCGGCCCGCTCTACGGCAAAAAGGACCTCGACGACGACCACCGCTTCGGGTTCGGCATCGTCACCTCAGCCGACGTCTACTACCAGGGCGTGCTGGAAACCGTGGCCAAGGTCCGCGACCGGATCGGCAACCGCCCGCTCTACATCTCCGTCGACATCGACGTGCTCGACCCGGCCCACGCGCCCGGCACCGGCACCCCGGAAGCCGGCGGCATCACCAGCCGCGAGCTGATCGAGATCATCCGCGGCCTCCGCGGCATGAACCTGGTGGGGGCCGACGTCGTCGAGGTCGCCCCGGCGTACGACCACGCCGAAATTACCGGCGTGGCGGCGAGCCACGTCGCCTACGAACTCGTCACCCTGCTGGCGGACCGCGCCGTCGACGGCGACCGGACCGGCGCGCCCAACGGCTACGCCGCCCAGGCCCTCGGCCGGGAGGCCCGGCGTCCGGCCGGCTTCTCGGCGGGGAAGCCCGTCGAGACCGGAGTCTCCCGGTGACCGGGGTGCGCAACGGCGGCGATCTCGTCGTCGAAACCCTCGAAGCGCTCGGCGCCAAGACCGTCTTCGGCATCCCTGGCCAGCACGCCCTTGGGCTGTTCGACGCTATGGGCCGCGGGAAGCTGCACTTTGTCTCCTCTCGGGTGGAAAACAACTCGGCCTTCGCCGCCGACGGCTACTCTCGCGCCACCGGCGAGGTCGGCGTCCTCTTCCTCTCCACCGGCCCCGGCGCGCTGACGTCCCTCGCCGGGCTGCAGGAGGCCTACGCCACCGGCGTGCCCATGGTGGTCGTGGCCAGCCAGATCCCGCTCGAGGGGCTCGGCGCGCGGCGCAAGGGCATGCTTCACCAGCTCGATGACCAGAAGGCCTCGGCCGCCAACGTGACCAAGAGCCAGCGGCTGATCCAGCACGCCTCCGGCATCCCCTCGGCCATCCAGGACGCCTGGACCGAGGCGATTTCCTCGCCTCAGGGCCCCGTGTGGATCGAAATCCCACAGAACGTGCTGCTGGACCCGATCATGGTCCCGCCGGTGGAGGATGCGCTCGCCGAGGCCGCGGACAATCCGCCGCGTGTGGAATTGGTCCGCGAAGCCGTGAAATGGCTCTCGGAGGCGCGCCGTCCCGCCATCATCGCCGGCGGCGGCACCCGCCGCGGCCGGGCCGAGAAATCCCTGCTCTCCATCGCGGAGAAGCTGCGGGCGCCGGTCATCTGCACGCCCGGCGGCAACGGCGCCTTCCCGTGGAACCATGAGCTCTCGCTGCAGTCCTGGATCGAGGACCAGTACATGACGGAGCTGCTGGAAGATGCGGACGTGCTGATCGTCATCGGCTCCTCACTTGGCGAGGTGACCTCCAACTACTTCACCTTCGAGCCGCGCGGCCGGATCATCCAGATCGACGCCGAACCGCGCGTCCTCGAATCCAACCGCCCGGGCCTCGGCATCCGGGCCGACGCCGGCCAAGCGCTCGCCGCCCTCGATGAGGCCCTGCTGGAACCGCACGGGGAGCGCGCCGACTGGCACGGCAGCTCGCCGGAGGATCTGGTCAGGGAGACCCTGGCCAAGGTCAAGGCCCGGCTGGAATCCCAGGACCTCGGCAAGGAACTGAAGTTCATGGCCGACATCCGCGAAGCCGTCCCGGCGCAGATGCAGACGTTCTGGGACATGACGATCTCGGCCTACTGGGCGTGGAGCTGCTGGGACGCCCGCGAAGGCCAGTTCCACTCGGCCCAGGGCGCCGGCGGCCTGGGCTTCGGCTTCCCGGCGGCGATCGGCGGCGCCGTGGGGTTGGAAACCACCGGCGCGCCCGGCGGTTCGGCCCGCGTGCTCGCCGTCTCCGGCGACGGCTCGGCGATGTACTCGATCTCGGAACTGGCCACGGCGAAGCAGCACAACGTCCCGGTCACCTGGCTGATCGTCGACGACGGCGGCTACGGCATCCTGCGCGAATACATGGTGGGCGCCTTCGGCAAGGCCACCGCCACCGAGCTGGCCCGGCCCGATTTCGTGAAACTGGCCGAAGCCTTCGGCGTCCCCGCGGTCCGGGTGGCCCCCGAGGACGTCGGGGACGCGCTGAGGGCGGGCTTCGCGGCCGACGGGCCGAACGTCGTCGTCGTCGAAACCCTGCTCAAGATGTTCGCCCCCACCCACCTGGACACCTAAGCCCCACCCTCAGAAAGCGCGAACGTACACTTCAGGCCCCTAAACCGCCCGGTTTAGGGGCCTGAAGTGTACGTTCGCGCTCACCCGCCGGAGTTCTTAGTTTCCCAAAGCAATCAATTTGCAGTATTGTTGCTTCGGGCAAGTAAGTAAGGGGCTTTCGAACATGTCAGTTGCATCGACCACTGCAGCCAAGCTGGTCCACCAGATCTTCGATCTCCAGCGCGCCGTCCGGTGTGTGGCCGCGGCCAACCTCCGCGGCGACGATACCGGGGTTGCGCTGCAAGGCGTCCTGCGCTTTGTGGGGGAGGGCGAAACCCGTGCCACGCAGCTCGCGGAGCGGCTGGGCGTCAGCGCCCCCGTGCTCAGTCGGCACCTCGCCGAACTGCTGGAGCAGGGCTACGTGGTCCGCCGGCCGGATCCCGAGGATGGCAGGGCGCAGCTGATTGCGCTCTCACCGGCCGGGACCGAGAAACTGCGCTCCATCGAGGCGCAGCGCGCCGCCACCTTGCAGGGCTTCCTGCAGGACTGGAGCGAGGACGACGTCGAAGAGACCTCGCGCACCCTGAAAAAACTAGCTGAATCCCTCAGGAATTCAGCCCGGGCAAAGACGGCCGGATCCACCGACACGACCAACTTTGTTGAGGAGTAAATCTATGGCTAGCCACGCTGCCGCTGCCGGGCCCGCCCCGGCTCCGACCCCACACTCGCACCCCGCACCCCAGGCGGCCATGAGCCACCGCCAGATCATGGAAGCGTTGACCGGCCTGCTGGCGGCGTTCTTCACTGCCATCCTGAGCAGCACCATCGTGGCCAACGCGCTGCCCACCATCATGTCCGAGCTCAAGGGCACCCAGACTGACTTCGCCTGGGTCATCACGGCGGCACTGCTGGCGAACGCGGCCACCACCCCGATCTGGGGCAAGCTGGCGGACCTCTTTGACAAGAAGGTCCTCGTCCAGCTCAGCATCGTGATCTTCGTGGCCGGCTCCGTCATGGCCGGCCTCTCCGAGACCATCCCGCTGCTGCTGACCGCCCGCGTCATCCAGGGCATCGCGATGGGCGGCCTCACCGCCCTGGCCCAGGCCATCATCGGCTCGATGATCCCGCCGCGCGACCGCGGCAAGTACTCCGGCTACATGGGCGGTGTCATGGCCGTCGGTACCGCGGGCGGCCCGCTGCTCGGCGGCTTCATCGTCGACAGCCCACTCGGCTGGCGCTGGACCTTCTTCGTCTGCGTCCCGCTCGCCGTCGTCGCCCTGATCCTGCTGCAGGTCACGTTGAAGATCCAGCACGTCAAGCGCCCGGCCAAGATCGACTGGCTAGGCTCCATCCTGCTGACCTCCGGCGTCAGCCTGCTGCTGATCTGGGTCTCCTTCGCCGGAAACCCCGACTACTACGACTGGTGGTCATGGCAGACTGTCGCCATGGTGGGCGGCGGCATCGTGCTTCTGGGCTTGCTGCTCCTGGTGGAATCCAAGGTTGCCCAGCCCATCATTCCGCTCAAGATCATCTCCGAGCGCACCACGGCCCTGGCAATCCTCGCCTCCGTAGCTGTCGGCGTGGGAATGTTCGGCTCCTCGACGTTCCTTGGCCAGTACTTCCAGGTCGCCCGCGGTGCCACCCCCACCGAAGCAGGCCTGCTCACGCTGCCGATGATCGCGGGCAACCTGATCGGCTCGGTGCTCTCCGGCCAGCTGATCAGCCGAACCGGCAAATGGAAGCGCTATCTGGTTGCGGGTGCCGTCGCGCTGATCGGCGGTCTCGGCCTGGCCGGCACCATGGACCACACCACGGAGCTCTGGCTGACCGGGATCTACACGGCCATCCTCGGCATCGGTCTGGGCTTGCTGATGCAAAACCTCGTCCTCGCCGTCCAGAACACGGTCCAGGCCAAGGACATTGGTACGGCCAGCGCCTCGGTAGCCTTCTTCCGGTCCGTCGGCGGCGCCATCGGCGTCTCGGTCCTCGGCGCCGTGCTGGGCAACCGGGTCAAGGATCTCGCCGTGGAAGGCCTCGCTGCCGCCGGAATCAAGGTCCCGGCAGGATCCACGGGGGCCAGCATGGACCTCAAGGACATGCCCGCACCGATCCGCGACATCATGCGGGCCGCGTACGGCGACGCGATCGCAGAGGTCTTCCTGATCTCCGCAATCATCGGCCTTGTGGCGCTGGTAGCCATCTTGTTCATCAAGGAAAAGCCGCTGCGGCGTACCGTCGACATTCGTCCGGAAGCTTCGGCCTCCGGCTCCGGCGCCGGCGCCGGTTCCGGAGCTGCCGACGACGCCGGAGCTGCCGCCGTCGCCGCGCCTCCGGGACGCGCCACGGTCCCCGCACCCGCACCCGTGCCGGCCTCCGGCATCGTCGACCTTGACCGCGAATTCATCGAGGTCCTGAGCCGCCAGCGCGACAATGATGCCCGGTCTGAGCGTGAAGGAGCCCGGCTCCGTGCCCGGACCATGGTGGCCGAGGCGCGCGCCGACCATGCCGACGTCGTGCCGCTGCTGCTTGAGACCCAGCGGCTGCTCGCCGAGCAGCAGGTGCAGCTGGCCGAGGCGCTGCGGGCCGTCCACGAGCAGGCCGCCGGGCAGCGCGCGATTGCCGCAGAACAGGCCCGGGTTGCCGAGCAGCTGACCACGCTCAAGCGCCAGCTCGCCAAGGAACGCAAGCTGCAGCGTGCCGCGGCCGACTACATCGCCACGCACGGCCGGCACCGCGGCGAGTAGCCCTCCGGCAACAGCCCTGCGGCCCCCGAACCGGGGGCCGCAGGGCTCTCTTCTTCACCAACAGAGCGGGAACCTTGGATGTCGGAGGTTTCACCGGGGCACCGGATTTCGTAGAGTGGGACAGCTAAGGCTGTCGGCCCCAGCTGCTAATACTTTTCTTATTCTTCTTCTGCGTTTTCCTGAACCGTCCAAAGGACCCGGGCATGCTTGTCACCCTCATACGGCGCTACTCCAAGCCGTATCTGCCGTATATCGCGGCCGTCATCGTCTTCCAACTGGCCTCAACGATTGCGGCCCTGTACCTGCCCAGCCTCAACGCCCAAATCATCGATGAGGGCGTCTCCCGCGGAGACACCGACTACATCTGGCGCACCGGCGCGCTGATGCTCGGCGTCGCGCTGGTCCAGGTGGTCACCGCGATCGCCGGCGTCTACTTTGGGTCCAAGGCAGCGATGGCGTTCGGCCGGGATCTGCGCCGGGGAGTCTTCCGCAAGGTCAGCAGCTTCTCCGCCAGGGACGTAAACGTCTTCGGCGCCCCGACGCTGATCACGCGGGGCACCAACGACGTCCAGCAGGTCCAGATGCTGATGTTGATGGCGCTGAACTTCATGGTGGCCACACCCATCATGTGCATCGGCGGCATCGTCATGGCCCTCCGCGAGGACCTCAACCTGTCCTGGTTGGTATGGGTCTCCGTCCCGCTGCTGGTGGTCGTGGTCGGCTACCTCGTGGTCCGCCTGATGCCGCTGTTCCGCTCCATGCAGGCGAAGATCGACCGGCTTAACGGCATCCTGCGCGAGCAGATCATCGGCATCCGCGTGGTCCGTGCCTTTGTGCGCGAGCCGCATGAGGCGCAGCGCTTCGGCGCAGCCAACCAGGAACTCACCGACGTGTCGCTGAAGATCGGCTCCCTGTTCGTGCTGATGTTCCCGGCCATCGGCATGATCCTGCACGTCTCCACCGCCGCGGTGCTGTGGTTCGGCGGCCAGCGGGTGGACGCGGGGGAGATGCAGGTCGGGTCGCTGACTGCGTTCCTGCAGTACCTGCTGCAGATCCTGATGGCTGTCATGATGGGCACCTTCATGGCGATGATGATCCCGCGCGCCTCGGTCTGCGCGGACCGCATCGGCGAGGTGCTCGACGTCGAGCCCTCCATCCACGAACCCGCCGCCCCGGTGGCCCCCGCCGCCAAGGCCGGCCGGGTGGAATTCCGCAACGTCTCCTTCGCCTACCCGGGCGCCGAGGCGCCGGTGCTCAGCGACATCAGCTTCACTGCCGAACCGGGACAGACCGTGGCGATCATCGGCTCCACCGGCTCCGGCAAGACCACCCTGCTGGCCCTGCTGCCGCGGCTCTTCGACGCCGCCTCGGGCGAGGTGCTGCTCGACGGCGTCCCGGTCACCAAGCTGGACCGCGCCGAGATCACCGGGCGCGTCGCGATGGTCCCGCAGCGGCCCTACCTGTTCTCCGGCACCATCGAGCACAACCTGCGCTTCGGCAAACCCGAAGCAACGGACGAGGAACTCTGGGACGCCCTCACCGTCGCCCAGGCCGCCGACTTTGTCCGCGAGAAGAAGAACGCACTCGGCGCTCGCATCGCCCAGGGCGGCACCAACGTCTCCGGCGGCCAGCGGCAGCGGCTTTGCATTGCCCGGGCCCTCGTCACCGAACCAAAGGTCTTCCTGTTCGACGACTCCTTTTCGGCCCTGGACGTCGCCACCGACGCCCGGCTGCGAAAGGCGCTCAAGGCCAAAACCGCTGACGCCACGGTGATCATCGTGGGCCAGCGCGTCTCCACCATCGCCGACGCCGACCAGATCCTGGTGCTCGACAACGGCCGGATTGTGGACCGCGGCACGCACGAGGAGCTCCTGGCGAGCTCCAGCACGTACCAGGAAATCGTCGAATCCCAGCTGACCGCGGAGGCAGTCGCATGAGCACTAACGAAAAGCTCAGCAAGGCCCCCAACGAGGCCACCGACGTCGCGCAAGCACCGGACGACGACTTCTACGAAGAGGAATTCACCCCCGGCGAAGCCGACGGCGGCATGTTCGGTGCGGTCCCGGCCAAGAAGGCCCAGCATTTCTGGCCATCGGCTAAACGGCTGATGGGCCTGCTGAAACCCGAGCGCACCGGCATCATTGCCGTGCTCGCCATGGTGACGGTCGCCGTCGTCCTCAACGTCATCGCCCCCCGCATCCTGGGCCAGGCCATGGACGTGATCTTCGGCGGCGTCGTGGGCAAGCAGCTGCCGGCCGGCGCCACCAAGGATCAGTTCATCGCCGGGCTACGCTCCCAGGGCCAGGACAACTTCGCAGACATGCTGGCCCGGATGGACGTCGTCCCCGGGGTAGGCATCGACTTCCAGAAGCTCGCCTTCCTGATCAGCGTGGTGCTGGTGATGTACTTCGTCGCCAACATCTTCCTGTGGCTGCAGGGCTACGTCCTGAACGTGCTCGTCATGCGGGTGGTCCGCCGGCTGCGGGACGACACCGAGAAGAAGCTCAACAAGCTCCCGCTGGGCTACTTCGACACCCGCCAGCGCGGCGACATCCTCTCCCGCGTCACGAACGACGTCGACAACATCCAGCAGGCGCTGCAGCAGGCATTCGCGCAGCTGGTGAACTCCGCCCTGACCGTGGTCGGCATCGTGATCATGATGTTCATCGTGTCCTGGCAGCTGGCCCTGATCGCCTTGATCGCGCTGCCGCTGTCGGGCGTTGCCGCCGGCATCATCGGCGCGCGCAGCCAGAAGCTCTTCGCCGCGCAGTGGAAGAACACCGGCGAGCTCAACGGCCAGATCGAGGAGTCGTTCTCCGGCCACGACCTGGTCCGCGTCTTTGGCCGCGACGCCGACATGCTGGCCCGCTTCGACGAGCGGAACGAGGAACTCTACAAGGCCAGCTTCGGCGCCCAGTTCGTCTCCGGCATGATCATGCCGGTCATGCAGTTCGTCTCCTACCTCAGCTACGTGGGGATCGCCGTCGTCGGCGGCCTGCGGGTGGCCTCGGGCGGGATGAGCCTGGGCGACGCGACGGCGTTCATCCAGTACTCGCGCGAGTTCACCCAGCCGCTGGGGCAGATGGCCGGCATGGCCAACATGCTGCAGTCCGGGGTAGCGTCCGCCGAGCGGGTCTTCGAGTTCCTCGACGCCGACGAACAGGACGCCGAGACCGCCACCGAGCACCTCCCGGCCAAGACCGACGGGCACGTCGAGTTCAATCACGTCACCTTCAGCTATTCCGCGGACAAGCCGCTGATCGAGGACCTGTCCTTCACCGCCGAGCCCGGTCACACCGTGGCCATCGTCGGACCGACCGGGGCCGGCAAGACCACCCTGGTAAACCTCGTGATGCGTTTCTATGAACTCAACGCCGGGAACATCACCCTCGACGGCGTCGACATCACCCGGCTCAGCCGCGCGGAACTCCGGTCGAAGGTCGGTATGGTCCTGCAGGATGCCTGGCTGTTCGGCGGCACCATCTACGAGAACATCCGCTACGGCAAGCTGGACGCCACCGAGGAGCAGATCATGGCGGCCGCGAAGGCCACCTTCGTGGACCGCTTCGTACGGGCGCTGCCGGAGGGCTACGACACGGTCATCGACGAGGAAGGCAACAACGTCAGCGCGGGCGAAAAGCAGCTGATCACCATCGCCCGGGCCTTCGTGGCCAACCCCTCGCTACTGATCCTGGACGAAGCCACCAGCTCGGTGGACACTCGCACCGAGGTCCTGGTCCAGAAGGCCATGGCCGCGCTGCGCACCGAGCGCACCAGCTTTGTGATCGCCCACCGACTCTCGACTATCCGGGACGCCGACACCATCCTGGTGATGGAGGCCGGACGAATTGTCGAGCAGGGCCGGCACGCGGAGCTGCTCGAACTCCGAGGCGCCTACTACCGCCTGTATATGTCCCAGTTTGCCGGGGAAGACGCCGAGGCGGCCTTGTCGGCAAACACGGCCGGGGAACCGACGGCGGTGCACAGCTGAGCGCCGGGGGAGCCGGGTCCACCCCGGCGGCGGGGCAGCCCGACGGCGCGACGGAACCGCGGCGCCTCGAGGTGAAAGTGCCGATGCGCTGGGGCGACATGGATGCCTACGGCCACATCAACAACGTCCAGCTCGTCCGGATCCTCGAGGAGGCCCGCATCGCTGCCTTCGGGCCGCCGCGGGGAGCCGGGCTGCCCGGGATGGAACCCGAGGTTCCCCTGTTCAACGAGGTCCCGGAGGGCACGCTGGCGTTGGTCGTGGAGCACAAGATCCGCTACGTCCGGACACTGGAATACCGCAACGTGCCGGCGGTCGTTCAACTCTGGATCGGCGCGGTCAAGGGCGCCAGCTTCGATATCCACTACCTGGTCCAGGACCCGGTCACCGGCGAAGACTGCGTCAAGGCGAGCAGTCACCTTGCATTCGTCGATGAGGCCACGGGACGAGTGCAGAGGCTGACCACCGAGCAGAAGGCCAAGCTGGCTCCTTTCACGGCGGCCCGCCAGACCCACTAGGCCCTACCTCGCCGCCGGTATCGGTCCTAGACTGAACTGGCACCGAGATGTCGGCACTGGGCTGCCTGCACTGGGATGCTGGAATTCGGGAAGCAAGGAGCACGGATCATGGCCAAGCGAAGCAAAACGAAGGCCCGGAAGAAGACCTGGAAAGAGCTCTCGCCCATGGCGAAGTTCGGCACCATCACGGCGGCCGTCGTCCAGCTATCCCTCCTGGTCGCCGCCCAGCGCGACATTTCACGCCGTCCGGCGGAGGAAATCCGCGGCAGCAAGGCACTGTGGCGGGCGGCCACGCTCATCAACTTCGTCGGCCCGGGCTCGTACTTCACCTTCGGCGTCAAGCGCCGTCCGGCCGGCACGTAGAACCGGCAGCAGCCCCGCCGCGGCGGACAGGTACTCCGGCTACTGGCGGGTAACGAGTGCCGCCCCTTTATGCCTTCCTTCAGCTTTAGGCTGTAAATTGATTGCATGACCCCATCGCCAAAGACCGCCATGCACCGCGCCCTCGGCATCTCCAAAGAGATCGAGGATGCAGCTTGGTTCGTACTGGGCCCGGGCCTACACGGCCATCCGTCGGCCCTGGACGGGCGCACCATGACGTGGACGGCGGACGCCGCGAACGAGCTGCTCGAACGCCTCGAAGCCGGCGCCGCCGACCCGAAGGCGCCCATGATGACCAACCTCCGGCAGAACCTTGAGGGCGCCTCCCGCGGGGCCAAGCAGCTGGCCGTGGAACTGTTGTTCCTGCAGTCCTTGCCCCTCGCGCACGAGGTGAAGTCGCTCAAGGTCAAGCGGGCCCGCGTGGCCGAGGCCGCCTCCTGGCTGGAACCGCCGCTGGAACTCCCGGACGAGCTCTACGCCGGCATGACGGACCATGGCGTGATCCGGGACCGCACCGCGGAATTCAACTGGACCATCTGGGACCACCTGAAATGGCTCTGCCGCTTCGTTGCCCACGTCGATAGTCAGCCCACGGCCGCGGTGCAGGCCGCCCTCGAGGACCCGCTGGCCTTCCACGATCTCACCGCCGGCACCCCCGAGGACCAGCCCGCGATCCGCCGGAGCATCGAGTTCCTGGTCTGGCCCGGCTACTTCGAGCCCGTTGTGGCCGACGTCGAACGCCAGGAAATCCGCGATGCCTTCGCCTCCCTGGTCGGCGGCGCCAGGGGCGACTCGGACGAGGAAGTCTCCGCCGACATCCACCGCATCCGGCTGCACCTCGACGAGCAGGCCGGCCAGCGGATCGACTGGTACTCCCGGCAGCTCGTCAGCCAGTGGCGGAAGGTGGGCGACCCCGGCCGGCGCGCCTGGCTCCTGCGCAGCCACCACGACAACGCCGAGCTGCTCGCCGCGTGGCAGGACGAGGAAGCGGTGACGCTCGACGTCGAGCACCTCCGCCTGCTGGATCCCGGCGTGACCGCCGGGCTGGTCCAGCACGCCGTGGACGAGGACTACAAACACCTGAGCTACGTGGAGCGCGAGGACACCAAGACTGCCGTCTTCGCGTTCCTGACGGTGATGAAACCGGGCGACCTCACGCTGTACCAGAGTTCCGGCGCCGTCCGGGTGGGGGTGGTGCTGGGCGAGCCCGAGCATCACGAGGACAACCGCCGGCTGCGCCGCAAGGTCCGCTGGTTCGACGAGGTCCACTCGACGGCCGAATTGCCCCGCCACGTGCAGCGCCAGCTGGCCAGCTCCGGCCTGATCGTCGACGTCACCAGGGTGATCCAGGCGCTCGACACGCTGCTCCCGGCCGAAGCCGAGTCGGAGCCGGACGACGGCGCCGAGCCGGACGCCGTCGTCGAACCACCGTGTGAGGGATTCCGCCCATTGACGGCCGAATTCGCCGCGTCGCTGCACATGGACCTCGAACCTTTGCAGGAGATCGCCGAACTGCTGGAGGAAAACCGTCAGCTGGTCCTTTACGGTCCTCCCGGCACCGGAAAGACCTACCTGGCCAAGCACCTCGCGGCCGAGCTGGCCGGCGATACCGGCGACGAACGGGTCAAGCTGGTGCAGTTCCACCCCTCCTACGCCTATGAGGACTTCTTCGAGGGGTACCGTCCGGACAAGACCGACGAAGGCCAGGTCTCCTTCAAACTGGTCGCCGGACCGTTGCGCCGGCTCGCCGAGGAGGCCGCGAAACCGGGCAACGAGAGCAAGCCGTACTTCCTGATCATCGACGAGATGAACCGGGCCAACTTGGCGAAGGTCTTCGGCGAGCTGTACTTCCTGCTCGAATACCGTGACGACCGGATCTACCTGCAGTACAGCCCCACCGAGCCGTTCTCGCTGCCGGACAACCTGTACATCATCGGCACCATGAACACCGCGGACCGCTCCATCGCGATGATGGACGCGGCCATCCGCCGCCGGTTCTCGTTCATCGAACTCCACCCCAAGACCGAGCCCGTCAAGGGAACGCTGCTGCGCTTCCTGCAGGCCCGCGACCTGGACACCACGCCGGCGTTGCTGCTCGATGAGCTGAACAACGCCATCGACGAGTGGGACCGCGACCTCATGATCGGGCCGTCGTACTTCATGAAGAAGGCGGCCCAGACCCCCACCGGGCTGCGCCGGATCTGGAAGTACGAGTTGATGCCGCTGCTGGAGGAGCACTACCACGGCCAGCTCAACCGGGCCCAGCTGGAGGAGCGGTTCGGTCTGGAGCAGCTGTTGGGCCGCCTTGCGCGCGTCTAGTCCCGCCCTGGACCGCGCCGTCCGGCACATCGTCCTGGACGAGCTGTCCGGGGGAGTGGTGGAACGGATCGACGCCGGCAGCGCCGCCTACATCAACGGCAGCGGCCTGGCCAAGGCCTCGCCGTTGGGCATGGGCCTGTTCCGGATCGAACCGGTCGGCAAGGTCGGCTCCGTGCGGACCCCCTCGGTCCAGCTGGAGGTCCGGCCCAAGGAGCGGCTGGGCCTCGGCCGGCTGTTGTTCTTACTGGGCTACACGGAGAACCAGGGCTTCCGGGACGACGCCGTTGCCGCCGTCGAGGACACCGATCTCTGGAGCGCCCTGGCCGAGTCGCTGGCCCAGTTCGCGGACCGTGCCCTCAGCCGCGGGGTGCTGCAGGGGTACCTGAACGTTGACGAGTCGCTCCGCACCGTCAAGGGCCGGATCCGGATTTCGGACCAGATCTCGCGCCGCCCCGGCATGCTCGTGCCGCTGGAGGTCTCCTACGACGAGTTCACCGAGGACATCCCGGAGAACCGCATCTTGCGCGCGGCCCTCGAACGGATGTCGCAGGTACCGGGAGTGCGGGCCGATGTGCTCAGCAGGCTGCGGCGGTTGAAGGGAAAGCTCGACGCCGTGACGCGCCTGCAGTCCGGCGCCCCCCTGCCGCAGTGGCGCGCCAGCCGGATGAACACCCGTTACCACGCGGCCCTGCGCCTGGCCGAGGTGATCCTGCGCAACGCCTCGGCCGAGGCCGGGGACGGCAAGCAGCACTCGGCGTC
Source organism: Arthrobacter sp. KBS0702 (assembly GCF_005937985.2). Classification (NCBI taxonomy): domain Bacteria; kingdom Bacillati; phylum Actinomycetota; class Actinomycetes; order Micrococcales; family Micrococcaceae; genus Arthrobacter; species Arthrobacter sp. KBS0702. The sequence continues at coordinate 769,144 of NZ_CP042172.1, forward strand.
GTTTGTGGTGGACATGTCCAAGGTGTTCGAGGACTTTGTCGGCACCGCGCTGCGGGAGGCCATGGCCGCCTATCCGGGGGAGATGCGGCTGCGCTACAACTCGATGCTCAACGAGGCGGTGCGGGATTCCGACCGGATCATGGTGCAGCCTGGCGCGGTGCACCTGCTCGGCGGCCGGCCCGTGATGGTGTACGACGCGAAGTACAAGGCGGCGTCCGACGTCGGCGCCTCACTCTCGGGCGACCACTACCGGACGCTGGCGTACTGCACCTCGCTGCGGGTGCCGACGGCGTGGCTGGTCTACGCGGGAGCGGGGGAGATCAAGCTCCGACGGATCCTCAACACGGACATCGACGTGGTGGAGTTCCCGCTGGATCTGTCCCAGCCGCCGGCGGAAATCCTGGCGTCCGTGGCGGATCTGGCGCAGCAGTCGTGGGGCGAAGTCGTGCGGCAGGCGTCGATCAGCCGCTGAGTGCGCCGGTTTTCCTGCGGGAGAGTCTAGGCGGTGTCGTCCTGCACGGTCGTGGAGACGGACAGCAGGTGGTTCAGCAGCGCCTTCTCCGGCTGGCCGGGATTGTTGGCCACGTGCCAGCGGAGCTGTTCCCGGACAGGGGCCTCCTCCGGCTTGGTCTCCGACAGAATTGCGTCGATGATGGCGGACACCTGCCTGCGCAGGGGCTCCAGATCCTCTGATGGCTCGGGGCTCCGGACGGCGTGCCGCGTGCGAGTCTCGGTGGACAACAACAAGTGTGGCATCGTGCTTCTCCTGCGGAGTTCGTAGTATCCCCACGTACTGACCAATAGAGTCCTAGTCCCCGAGTTTCGAGTTTAGCCCAGGTGGACCACTCTGTCGCGGGTCAGCGGCAAGGCAATTTTGGTGACTGTTTCAACTAATTCCTCAGCTGCCTCGCCGGTGCTGCTGAGATTACCGGGATGACGTGATCACAGTTTGGATGTCGCGAAGAAAATATTTTCGCGTCGCGTCGCGCTGCCCGTGGCTGAGCTGACTGGACCAGCGCCCGACTTAGCGGCGAAGGAACGTATCGAGCTGCTGCTCGAGGGCCGAGAGGTCTTTGAGTTCACACTCCCAGACGGTGAGTACCTCCCAGCCCGAGCCCTCGAGCAGTCGGCGCTGTTCAGCGTCGCGGTTCCGGGTGCGGGTCCGCTTGGTTTCCCAGAACTCGGCGTTGGATTTGGGTGCGTGCTGTCCGACCCTGCAGCCGTGGAAGTGCCAAAAACAGCCGTTGACGAAGATGACCTTGTGACGGGAAGCGAACACCAGATCGGGGTTGCCGGGCAGCCTGCCGCCGCGGGCCGTTCCGTGCAACCGGTAGCGGTAGCCCTTGGCGTGCAGCATCCGCCGGACCAGCAGTTCGGGCTTGGTGTTCTTGCCCCGGATGCGGGACATGTTCCAGCTGCGCCGCTCCGGGGTCAGACTGTCCGCCATGGTTTAAGTCTAGGCGGCGCTTTTTGGCCGCTGGTTCGGCGGTAGGTCCGGGTCGCGGTCTGGCAGCCTTTTCCCTAGATTTCCCGCTCGGGGTGTTCGCCGAACTGGAAGTGGCGGCCGCTGACCGACGTCGGCTCGATTTCGACGTAGAAGTCCTTGAGCGTCGGCACCCACGGCTTGAGCCCCAGGGCCTCCGCCGCCGCAATCTCGGAGGACTTCTCGAGGGCTCGGGCGGTGCCACGGAGCACTACGGACCATGCTTCCTCGGAGAGGATGCCGTCAGTTTCGAACAGCACCTTGGAATTGATGGTCAATTCGGCCAGCTTGTTGCCGGGCGCCGTCCGCAGGTAGAGCTTCCGGTGATTGACCGCGTAATTCACCGGAAAAATGTCCGGCTCCCCTGCCACGGTGACCACGAGGCGGCCGTGCTTTGTCCCTTCGATGAGTTTCCAGGCTTGATCCTCGGTCAGGTTCAGGATCGGGCTGCCCTCTGCGTGTTCGAACATCATGGGCTCATTGTTCTATCCGGCGTAGACAAATGCCAGAGGCGATGGAAACTGGAATTTCGTTGCCGCCAAGTACTCCGGCGATAGATTGTCAGACCCCCTCCCTAACGTTCTTCTTGTTCGGATTGCATCTCATCCGTGTCCACCCGCAACGGTATTTGGGGCACTGAAAGGGATGCCCCTTCGCGCCATGGGGGCGCTTGGGCCCGGACACTTCGAACTGCCAGGCGCTGCCTGGCCACAAAAATGGGGAATCATGAGTACTTTCAATTCACAGGGCACCGCACACGCGGATGCGCCCACGCCTGCCGCGGCTCCGTACCCTGTAGCTCCGGCTTCGAAGGGTAATGGCTGGGGCATCGCCGCACTGGTGCTCGGCATCGTGGCCGTCGTCTTCTCGTTCATTCCGGTCATGGGCGTGGTGGCCTTCATCCTGGGTCCGCTGGCGGTCCTGTTTGGCATCATCGGCGCCACCCGCAAGTTCACAAAGAAGGGCGCTGCGATTGCGGGCCTCGTGCTTGGCATCCTGAGCATCGCGATCGCCGCCATCTGGATGGCAGTCCTGTCCGCGGCTGTCTCCTCTGCCGACAAGGCGCTCAACTCCGAGCACAAGGTTGAGTACGTGGTGACGACGAACGGCAAGGCGTCCGTCAGCTACTGGACCAGCGGCGGGTCGTCCAACGAGGACGTCACAACTGCCTGGAAGAAAGAACAGACCGTGAAGAACTCGGATTTCGTCTCTCTGGTTGTCACCGGCGACTACTCGAATGCTGCGGCCGCCGTCGGGTGCGAAATTCTCTTCGATGGCAAGTCAATCTCGAAGAACTCGGGAACCGGTCAGGGCGCCATGGCGTCCTGCAGCGGCTCGGGGCTCGGAGCGAATAAGAAGTAGCAGAGACTGCGCCGGGCCAGGGGCCCGCCGCAGCCGTAGGGCGTCGCAGGGGCGGAAGCTCCTGCGACGCCCTTTTTGGTGAGCGGGCGCCCATGGTCGTCGTGGGTGCCGCTCTACAGAATCGGCTGTGGATAACTCTTACGGCCGGAATGTGATCTCAGTTACCCTTAGGCATTGTTTGGATTCAGGCGTCTTGATTTCTATCGGGGGATTAGCTGAACATGACATCTCGCATTCCAATCTCCAGCCGCAGGCATACTGCCGCAGCCGCACTGCTCACCGCCGCCGTTCTGACCGGAACGGCCTGCACAAGCGGCCAGGCTTCGCCGGCCGCAACGCCCAGTATCGGACCGCCGGCCTCCTCGAGTTCCGCCACCCCGACGCCGACGCCGACCCCGAAGCCGACCGCGAGCTATAAGCCGGCCGACGCCGCGGGCCGGGCGCAGAACGTCCCCGTCCCCGTACTCCCGGAGGCCGCGAAAGCGGAGACGAAGGAAGGACTCGAGGCCTTCGCGAGGTACTGGTATTCCGCACTTTCGTATGCGTACGAAACGGGAGACATGGGGCCCCTTGATTCAGTTTCCGCTCCAACCTGCGCTTCTTGTGCCCGCGTTAAGAAGGTTGTGGAAGGATGGCACGCCGAAGGGCGATGGCTGGCCGGGGGAAAGATGGTCGTCGAAGGGTCAGACACCAGTTTTATTGAGACCGGGCCGCTGCAATACCAGATCCTGATTCAGGTTCATCAGGAACCGCTTTCGTATTACCGCGCCGACAAGGTTCTCGATGAGACAACTCAGCAGGGACCAGCGTTGGGAGACATCATGGTTGCCTCATTTGCGGGAGGGGCCTGGAGAGCGATAACCGTCGAACACTTGGTCAAGAACCCGTGAGAATCTCCGGGCGAATGATCCTGGCAGCGACTGCGATCGTCATGCTTCTGCACAGCGGCATTCCGGCGGTGAAGGCCTCTTCTGATTCCCCAGTCAAGGGGGATTGGGACGAAAGCGGCGCCACGGTGCGGTCCTGGCACAAGGATCCGGCCTCGGGCGCGTGGGCCCAGATAGCCTTTGGGGCGGAGGATGACCCATACGTCTATCAATTCAAGCTCGTTTGTCGAGTTGATCCTACGCTGGACGGATCCAACTGTGCCGGACCAGACGTGGAATGCAGCGTTGGTGAAAATGGGCGAAGCGTGAACTGGTATCGATCACTTCGAGATTTCAGTCCTCCAGTTTGGGGCTTCTTTGATGGCCCCACGTGCATCTATGACGAAAAGCCTGTCGACGTGCTCGACGCCATCGCAGCCCTGATTCAAACAGAGTTCCAAGAACTTCCAATCGCCGCGGGCAAAGCAACTGCGCAACCCAGTCCGCATACTCTTCGGGGTGCGGAAACGAACTTCTTCGCGGAAGCAGCCCAGCAGCAGTTCGACATCAAGATCCTGGCCCAGGACGTCCACGTCGCCGCTAAACCCGTCCAGTACACCTGGAACTTCGGCGATGGCGCTTCGCTGGGACCAACGACAACGCCGGGTGGTCCGCTGCCGCAGGATAGGTGGGGCGAAAAGACCGCAACCAGCCATATCTATGCGCAAACCGGCGACTTCTCCGTGGTGCTGACCACCCATTTCCAAGGAACGTACTCCGTCAACGGTGGCCCGCCACTGCCCATCCCGGGCCAAGGCCAGTTCAATTCACCGCCCCAGACTGTCAGCGTCTGGCGGTCCATCACCCGTAATTACGCGGACGACTGCCTCAAGAATCCGCAGGGCCAAGGGTGCCCGGGCGCGCCGCAACCGGCACGCTGATCGAGGCGTGATCCGAGTCTCAGTCGGAATAGTTGCAGGCGCCGCGAAGTTTCCGCCACTGGACACAATCCACTGTGAAAGGAACTGCGCATGCTGTTTTCCCCCCTGACCATCGGACAACTGGAAGCACCGAACCGACTCGTGATGGCGCCACTGACCCGGCTCCGCTCGGGCAGGGAAGGCATCCCGGGGCCGCTGGTGGTGGAGCATTACCGGCAGCGCGCCTCACTCGGCCTGATTGTCAGTGAAGGTACCTACCCCAGCCCGGCCGGACGCGGTTTCCCGGGCCAGCCCGGCCTTGTCACGGAGGAACAGCTCAAGGGCTGGGCCGACGTCACCGCCGCGGTGCACGAAGAGGGCGGCCGGATCTTCGCCCAAGTGATGCACGCAGGCCGCGTCACGCACGAGGACACCACCGGTGGCCACGAGGTTGTCGCCCCTAGTGCCATCGCCATCGACGGCGTGACCCGCACCTACGAGGGCAAGCAGGCGTTCCCCGTTCCGCGCGCCCTGACGGCAGACGAGCTGCCCGGCATCCGTGAGGAGTTCGTGCAGGCCTCCCGCAACGCGATCGAGGCCGGGTTCGACGGCGTCGAACTTCACTCCGCGAACGGCTACCTTTTGCACGAGTTCTTGACGCCCGCTGCGAACCAGCGCGACGACAACTACGGCGGCTCGCCCGAAAACCGTGCGCGTTTTGTCATCGAAGTTGCCCAGGCCGTCGTCGACGCCATTGGCGCGGACCGCGTTGGCATTCGCATCTCGCCCGAGCACAACGTCCAGGGGGCCCTGGAGCTGGACGCCGCCGACGTCCGCGAAACGTACGGTTACCTGGTGGATGCCCTGGCGCCGCTCAAGCTGGCGTATCTCAGCGTCCTTCACAAGGAGCCGACGAGCGAACTGGTTCAGGACCTGCGCACGCGCTTCGCTGGCACCTTCCTCGTGAACACCGGGTTCGGCGTCATCACCACCGCGGAGGAGGCCAAGTCGCTCGTCTCGGACGGCCACACTGACGGTGTGGTCGTCGGACGCCCCGCCATCGCCAACCCGGATCTGGTGCGACGCTGGCGCGAAGGACTCCCCGTCAACGAGCCCGACCAGGCCACCTTCTACACCGACGGCGCCGAGGGCTACACCGACTACCCGGCCTACCAAAACTAGCAACGTCGTCTCGGCCCAATGCTGGCCGGGACATGCCCAGCGTTGGCCGCGAACAGTGGACAGAATCCCATTCTGTCCACTGTTCGTGTTTAAGAATGGGCATGTCCCTGGCGCGCGACTGACACCGACCGCTGGCAGAGGCCGATGAAGCCGCCCAGCTGCTCCAGACCCTCCGGGTGAAGCGGCAGGTAGTTAGTCAGCTCCGGTGCCCTGACGACGACGGCACGCCACTGCCCGCGCGAGACCGCAACGTTGATCCGGTTGCGCGAGAGCAGGAATTCCATGCCCCGCGGCGCCTCGGCCACGGCGGAACAGGCCATCGAGACGATCACCACCGCAGCTTCCTGGCCTTGGAACTTGTCCACAGTGCCCACCCGGACCCCGGAGAGGCCGGCCCAGTCCAGCGCCTCGCGAATGAGGTTCACCTGGGCGTTGTAGGCAGCCACCACAAGGACGTCACCCGCCTCCAGCGGCCGCGAGCCCTCCGGGGTGTGCCACGCCAGTCCGAGGTGGCGCCGCACCTGCCGGACGACCTCGGCCGCCTCCTCGGGGGACGACGTGGTGTTGCCGCTGTGGGGCACCATCACCGTCTCGATTCCGGCGGGAACTCCGTCCAGGCGCCGCAGGTCTGCGGACGGGGCGGAATGCAACCGGCCCTCGTAGGACAACGCGGAGACGGCCCGGCACAGCTCGGAATTCATCCGCCACGAGTCGGCCAGGAAGTAGCCAAGCTCCGGCGGCAGGGTGGCGTGCCCGGCGGAAATCCACCCCAGGGCCGACTCGTCGACCGGCTCCGGGTGCCTGCCCTGGCTCACCTGCGGCAGCTGCTGCGGATCGCCGAGCAGGAGCAACCGGGTGCTGGACTGGGCCACCGCGAGCGTGTTGGCCAAAGAGAACTGGCCAGCCTCGTCGATCACCAACAGGTCCAACGACCCGGCAGGGACTCCGGCGCCGGTCATGGTCCAGGCCGTGCCGCCGATCAGCGCCCCGCCGGGTGTTGCCAACAATGACGACACATCATTGGCGGTCCGAGACGCCCACGGCAGCGGATTGCTGTGCTTGACATCCTTGGCAACCAGGGCCGGATTAACTCCAGCCTTCATGACGGCAGTCGTCAGCAGGTTCTCCACCACGGCGTGGGACTGGCCGACGACGCCGACCTTCCAGCCGCGGTCCACCAGCCGGGCGATGACGTGGGAGCCCACATGGGTCTTGCCCGTTCCCGGGGGACCCTGCACGGCCAGATAGGAGTGGTCGAGGTCCAGCACCGCCGCCGTGATGGCATCGATGAAGCGGTCCTTTCCGTCGCCGGGCTGCGGCAGGGCCGTGGCTCCGGCCAGCCGGGGCGGCAGCCGCCGGACCAGGTCAAGCGCCGGGTGGCGGGGGATGGACCCGGACCGCAAACCGTCGGCAACCGCAGCGGCCAAGGACTCCAGCGCCTGCTCCAGGCTCTTGGTGGCGAGCGGTTGATCCTCGGTCAGCGCGATGGGCAGGTCATTGTGGGGCGGGATTTTCCGATGCAGGCGGTCCCGGACGATGACGGTGTCCTTGCCATCCTCATGCCCGAGTTCAAGGACCTCCGTCCCGAACCAACCATTTCGTCCGATCCCGTTCTTGCCGGTGCCCTCCAGCCCCGCCGGAAGCGGAACGTCGTACATGCGGAACCATTTGCTGCCTTCGCGCAGGTCCGATCCCGGGGTCACCGTTCCGGTCAGCTTGACCCGACGCTCCGGGAGCTTCCTGCCGTCCTGCTGCCAGTCGTCCAGGGCCTCGGCGGACTCGACGAGGAAGACGTTCCGATCCCGTAGATGCGTGTCAGGGCCCTGCTCGCACCGGTCGAAGTGGGCCCACCAGAAGGACTTGCGCTCCCGGCGGTGGTAGCTCACTGCTGCAGCCAGCATCGCGACGGCCTTGCGGTCCTCCTCGGGCAGGCCGCTTCCGGGCTCGGCAAACGCCATGAGCGCCAGCTCCGCCGGGCCCACCGCAGCCGCCGCATCGGAGGGACCGTCGTCGGCTGCTTCCGCCGCGCCGGTGCCGACCGAACCCAGCGGCCTGGACCCTCCGCTGCGCGGCTCGATCCCGCGTTCCCCGGCACGTCGCAGGAGCCAGTCCCGCAGTTCCAGGGTTGAGAGGCAGTCGTATTCGTTGTAGTCCGAGATGCCCGCGAGGATCTCCGCGGCATCCTCGGCCCGGCCGGCATCGCGAGCTTCGCAGTAGTGGGCGTACGCCACCACCGAGGCGCCGGCGTCCTTCACCTCGCCGGAGCGGAGATTGGTCCCCATGTACAGCGGCTCGAGTTTCTTGATGCTGTAGGAGTTCTCCGAGATGCGGATGCTGTTGCGGACCGTCTGGTAGAGGTCCACCAGCAGTCCCTCGCGGAGCCACGCATCCACGGTGTCTTCACCCGCGACGTGCAGCACCGAGAGCTTGCGCAGCGCCGTCTTCTCGTACGCGGCGTAGTGATAGACGTGCATGTCCGGGTAATCCCGCCGGCGCTTCTCCACGTAGTCCAGGAAGTCCAGGAAGGCCTGCTTTTCCGCTGCCCGGCTGTGCGCCCAGAACGGCCGGAAGACCCCCGGAACGCCCGGGCCGGCCGGCGCCTCGATGACGCCGAACAGATACTCGAGCCCCCACACCCCGGTAGTGCCCTCCTGCCACAGCGGATCGCCCTCGAAGTCGAAGAAGATATCGCCGGGACTCGGCGGGGGCAACTCCGCCAGGGTGTTCTGCGGCAGGACCGCGTAGCGCAGGGTGTGCCGCTCGCCGTCCTTGACGTACTGCACCTCGCCGTCGGCCGGGCCGACACCGCTCTGGATCCGGGCCTGTTCCTGTAGCCGCAGGAGCACGGGGGTGGGCTTGGCGAGTGTGGCCTGCGCGAGACCCGTGACGGTGCGGATGCCGAGTTCGTGCAGGTTCTTGCGCTGCACCGAGTTCATCCGGGCCACGAGGAGCAGGTCGTCGGTGGCTTTGACCTGCTCCTGGCAGTAGTCGCAGCGGCCGCAGGCGGTGAGGCCCTCCGCGCCCCAGCGGACGGCGCCGGCCCCGGCAATGTGGGCGGAGGTCAAGGCCAGGAAGCGTTCGCGCCGCTCCCGGAAGACCGGCAGGATCTCGGCGAGTTTATGGTGGCTCCGGACGTAGTCAAAGCCGCCGTCGGCCAGCTGCACGGTGGCGCCGAGGACAAGCGTCACCGCCGGATCCACCGGGATGCCGGCCTTCAGCAACTGATCGCCGTATGCAGCGAGTTGGAGCAGGGCGGTCACTTTGGCGTGGCGGGCGAGTTTGGTGTCGAAGACGGCGTAGCCGCCGTCGGGCCGCCGCACCAGGAAGTCGGAACGGCCGTGGAACTGCCCGTCGAAGAAGGCGGCCTGGAAGACGACGTCGGCGCCCGCGCGCAGTGCCTCAATCGATTCGTGGTGCTTGGCCTGCAGGGTGGCGCGGTCCATGGCCACCGCGGGAACGACGTCGTAGACGCCGCGCCCGCGGTCCGGGTCCCATGTTCCGAACTCGCGGATGAACCCGTCCAGGACCTTGCGCTCGTGAAGGTCGCCCAGGTCCGCAGCGTGCTTGAGCATCTCGTCGGTGCCGAAGTCAGCCTTGGGGGCGCGGCCGAGCTTCTCATCGAGCTTTCGGAGCAGCTGGTACTCGCAGTCCACGGCCACCACGAGGTCGCTCGCGGAGTAGACCAAGTCCGGTGCCGCGCCGGGTACTTCCGGTTCAAGGAAAAACACTGTGCCCCGCTTTGATTGATGGATCCGCTGCTGATCGATGCCTCTGCTGCCAAGCTACCAAAGCCCTCTGACACCGAAGCGCTGGCCGCCGGCACAGGACCGGCGTAGGGTCGACAAGACCATGACCGAACAGCAACCGTTTGAACTGGTCCAGCGTTACCCGCACTTCGAGCTGCGCCGCTATCCCGCATACGTGGTGGCCGAAATACGCGTCAACGCGAGCTTTGACCGCGCCGGAAACGCCGCCTTCCGCCACCTGTTCAACTACATCAACGGCCGCAATACCGCGTCGCAAAAGCTGGCGATGACCGCCCCGGTTATCCAAGGGAGCGGGACCCCGGCGGCCACCTCCCGGAAACTGGCGATGACCGCCCCGGTGCTCCAGAGCGGCCCGCTTCCGGGCAAGGACGCGCCGGCCGACTTTGTGGTCGCCTTTGTCCTGCCCGCTGGCTTGACCGCCGAGACGGCGCCGGTCCCGGCAAACCCCGACGTCAAGATTCGGGCGGTGCCGGGCTCCTTGGCCGCAGCGCTGCGCTTCTCGGGCACCGGCACGGCAGCCGCCTTCGAACGGCGCAACGAAGGGCTGCAGGCAGCGCTTGCCCTCGCCGGGCTGACGCCCGTCGGGCCGCCACGGTTCGCCCGCTTCGACCCGCCGTTCAAGCCGTGGTTCCTGCGCCACAACGAGGTGGTCCAGGACGTGCTGGAACCCGAGACCGCCACGCGAACTCCGGGGGCAGGAGCCGGGTAAGGCAAAATGGGCTGGGTGAGCCAACTCCCGCAGCACCCCGCCAAAACCGCCCCCATTGAGACCCAGATCGCCGCAGAGCTCGGGGTGCAGCCCTGGCAGGTGAAGGCCGCCGTGGACCTGCTCGACGCCGGGTCCACGGTGCCGTTCATCGCGCGCTACCGCAAGGAAGCAACCGGCACCCTGGACGACACCCAGCTCCGCGAACTGGAGGAACGGCTGCGCTACCTGCGCGAGCTGGAGGACCGGCGTCGGACCGTGCTGGAGGCGATTGCCGCCCAGGGTGCACTGACCCCGGAACTTCAGGCCGCCATCGTCGCCGCCGATACGAAGTCGCGGCTGGAGGACATCTACCTCCCGTTCAAAACCAAGCGGCGCACGAAGGCGCAGATCGCCCGCGAGGCCGGGCTGGAGCCGCTCGCCGACGCTCTGCTCAAGCGGCCCGAACTGGATCCGGAGCGTGAGGCCGCCAAATACCTGAACCCCGAGCACTCGGTCGGGGACGCCGCTGCGGCGCTGGCCGGAGCGCGCTCCATCCTGGTCGAGCGCGTCGCCCAGGACGCCGACCTGGCTGCCACACTGCGGGAGCGGCTTTGGACCCAGGGGCGGATGGTCTCCCGCGTCAAAAAGGGCAAGGACGCCGAGGGGCAGAAGTTCAAGGACTACTTCGAATTCTCCCAGGCGCCGTCCGGGATGCCCTCGCACCGGGTCCTTGCGCTGCTGCGCGGGGAAAAGGACGGCGTGCTGGAGCTGGATCTCAGCGAGGCGGAACCGAACGACGACGCCGCCCTGGCGGCCGCGCGCAGACGATATGAAGCCGCGGTGGCCAGGTTCCTCGGGGTCTCCGACCGCGGCCGCCCCGCCGACGCATGGCTGCTGCAGACCGCGCAGCAGGCGTGGCGCTCCCGGATTCTTAGCCGGCTCAGCGGCGACCTGCGCAGCCGGATGTTCGCGGCGGCCGAGGACGAGGCCGTCCGGGTGTTCGCCGCCAACCTTCGTGACGTGCTGCTCGCGGCGCCGGCAGGCAACCGGGCCACCCTGGGCCTGGACCCGGGACTGCGGACCGGGGTGAAGGTGGCCGTGGTGGACGGCACCGGCAAGGTGGTCGCGACCGACACGGTCTACCCGCACGCCCCGGCCCGGAAGTGGGATGAGGCGCTGCGAACGTTGCAGGCACTGGCGCGCAAGCATGGCGTTGAACTCGTCGCGATTGGCAACGGTACGGCTTCGAGAGAGACGGACAAGCTCGCGGCCGAGCTGATCAAACAGCTCGGCTCAGAAGCCGGCCGTGGGCCGCAAAAAATTGCACCGCAAAAGCTCGTGGTCTCCGAGGCCGGCGCGTCGGTGTACTCCGCGTCCGCGCTCGCCGCCGCCGAGTTGCCCGGCATGGACGTCTCCTTGCGCGGCGCGGTGTCAATCGCCCGTCGGCTGCAGGATCCGCTCGCGGAACTGGTCAAGATCGAGCCGAAGTCGATCGGCGTCGGACAGTACCAGCACGACGTGACGGCGGCGAAGCTGGACCGGAGCCTCGACGCCGTCGTCGAGGACTGCGTCAACGCCGTCGGGGTGGACGTCAACACTGCCTCGCCCGCGCTGCTGAGCCGGGTGGCCGGCGTCGGGCCCCTGCTGAGCGAGAACATCGTGGCCTACCGGAATGAGCACGGTCCCTTCAGTAAGCGCAGCGAGCTCAAGAAGGTGCCGCGCCTGGGTGCCAAGGCCTTTGAACAGTGCGCCGGCTTCCTGCGCATCACCGGGGGAGCGGAGCCCCTGGACGCCTCCAGCGTGCACCCGGAGGCCTACCCGGTGGCCCGGAAGATCAGGGCGGCCGCCGGCGCGGGCAGTGACCTGTCCGCGATGAACCCGCAGGACTTTGTGGACGGCTCGTTCGGCCTGCCCACCGTGCGGGACATCATCGCCGAGCTGGAAAAACCGGGCCGGGACCCCCGTCCGGCGTTTGCGGCGGCGACGTTCCGGGAGGGAATCGAGAAGATCTCCGACCTCAGGCCCGGCATGGTGCTGGAGGGGACGGTCACCAACGTGGCGGCGTTCGGCGCGTTCGTGGACGTCGGCGTACATCAGGACGGGCTCGTGCACGTCTCGGCGCTGGCCAACCGGTTCGTCGCCGACCCCCGCGAGGTGGTCAAATCCGGCCAGGTGGTCCGGGTCAAGGTGCTGGAGGCCGATCCGGAACGGAAGCGCATCTCGCTGACGCTGAGGCTCGACGACGAACCGGCCGGGGCCGCCGGCGGGCGGCGGGTGCCGTCCGCGGGACGACCGTCTCCCGGCAGGCAGAGCCAAGCAAAGCCAGCCTCGCAGGCTGCAGCCGGGCGGACGGAGAAGGTGAAGCCGGTTCCTGCCCCGGCTGACACGGCGATGGCGGAGGCGCTTCGGAAAGCTGGTCTGGGGAGGTAGCGTCACCGTTCGTCGCGGATTGACTACCGTTCGGCGCACAATCCCTACGTTTACTGATGATTTGCACCATGATTGCCGGAGGCAACTGCCCATATTTAGGGCTTTCGCCTCTAGAACGCTGGGACATCGACGTCGTCAGACAAATCAAGGGGAGCAACTATGGGCTGGCTGGACCGGGACCGAACCATCGCACCGCCGGGATTCAACCGCTGGTTGGTGCCGCCTGCGGCGCTCGCCGTCCACCTGTGCATCGGCCAGGCCTACGCGACGAGCGTCTACAAGACGGCACTGGTCAAGCACTTCGGCGCCAGCCTCACCGAAATCGGTGTGATCTTCTCCATCGCCATCGTGATGCTTGGCCTGTCGGCGGCAATCATGGGTACTTGGGTGGACAAGAACGGACCCCGCAAGGCGATGTTCACCTCGGCCATGTTTTGGGCCAGCGGCTTCTTGATCGGCTCCCTCGGCATCTTCACGCACCAGCTGTGGCTCGTCTACCTGGGCTACGGCTTCGTCGGCGGCATCGGCCTGGGCATCGGTTACATCTCGCCGGTTTCCACGCTAATCAAGTGGTTCCCGGACCGGCCGGGACTCGCCACCGGCATGGCGATCATGGGCTTCGGCGGCGGCGCCTTGATCGCGAGCCCCGTCTCCACCGCGCTGCTGAAGCTGTATGACCCCAACTCCAACGCCAAGGGCTGGGTGGCTAGCGGCGACTCCGTGGGCAAGCTCTTCCTGACCCTCGCCGTCATCTATCTCGCCTACATGCTGTTCGGGGCCTTCACCATCAAGGTCCCGGCCGACGGCTGGCAGCCGGCAGGCTTCGACCCCTCGAAGGTCAAGGCCGCCAAGCTCGTCACCACGGAGAACGTCTCCGCCAAGAACGCCGTCAAGACCAAGCAGTTCTGGCTGGTCTGGATCGCGCTGTTCTGCAACGTCACCGCGGGCATCGGCATCCTGGAACAGGCCGCGCCGATGATCCAGGACTTCTTCCGCCAGTCCGACGGCGCGTCCCTGGTCAGCGCCGCCGTCGCCGCCGGCTTCGTCGGGCTGCTCTCCATCGGCAACATGGCCGGGCGCTTCGCGTGGTCTGCCACCTCCGACGTGACCGGCCGCAAGCGCATCTACATGGTGTACCTCGGCGTCGGCGCGGTGCTGTACGTCCTGCTGGCCATAGCCGGGTCGTCCACCACCATCCTCTATGTGGCGCTGGCGTTCCTGATCATCTCCTTCTATGGCGGCGGCTTCGCGACCGCCCCGGCCTACCTGCGGGACCTCTTCGGCACGTTCCAGGTGGGCGCCATCCACGGCCGGCTGCTGACCGCCTGGTCCGCCGCCGGCGTCGCCGGGCCGCTGATCGTCAACGCGTTCCTGGACGCCCAGGGCACCCCTGGCAAGCTGAACGCCGCGTCCTACCAGCCAGCACTGCTGACCATGGTGGCGCTGCTGGTGATTGGCTTCGTCGCTAACCTGCTGGTCAAGCCGGTCGACGCACGATTCCACGAACCCCGCCCGGACCGCGAGCGGTCGAACGAACCTGCCATGGAGGCCTGAGATGAACACAGCACACACCCCCGGCGCGCAGGCAGCTGTGAAAGCGTCCACCGGCAGGCTGGCCGTGGCGTGGGCCCTGGTCGGAGTACCGCTGGCCTACGGGGTCTACGAAACCCTCACCCGCGTGGCGGCGCTCTTCGGCTGACCCATGACTTTCACCGCACCCGAGCAGTTCACCACCCGCCCGACCCTGCAGGGCACCTTCGGGATGAGTGCCTCCACGCACTGGCTCGCGACGGCGGCGGCCCAGGCGGTGCTCGAACGCGGCGGTAACGCGTTCGACGCCGCCACGGCCGGCGCCTTCGTGCTGCATGTCGTGGAGCCCCACCTCAACGGTCCCGGCGGGGACATGACCGGCGTCTTCGTGACGGCGGCAGATCCCGGCAAGCCCGTGGTGCTGATGGGCCAGGGGCCGGCACCGGCCGCGGCGACGGTGGAGCACTACCTGGCCGAAGGCCTGGAACTGGTACCCGGTTCCGGTGCGCTGGCCGCCGCGGTGCCCGCCGCCGTCGACGCCTGGCTCCTGCTCCTGCGTGACCACGGGACCTGGGAGCTGGACGCTGTGCTGGACTTCGCGGCTGGCTATGCACGCGACGGGCACCCGATGCTCGGCAGGGTCGGCACCACGATTGCCGCGGTGGCGGAGCTGTTTCAGGAGCACTGGCCCAGCTCAGCCGAGCTGTGGATGCCCGGCGGAAGGATCCCCGCCGACGGGGAGCTCATCCGGAACCCCGCCTACGCCCGGACCCTGGACAGGCTCATCGCCGCCGGGGCAGCCGGTGGTTCGCGTGAGGCCCGGATCGATGCCGCCCGGCGGGAGTGGCGGGAGGGCTTCGTCGCCCACGCGATGGTGGAGTCGGTGCAGACTACGCACCGGCACTCCTCCGGCACCGACCATGCCGGCGTACTGGCGTTCTCAGACCTCGCCGGTTTCGCCGCGGGCTACGAGGCGGCGGCCACCGTGGAGTTCCGCGGGCACACCATTGCCAAGACCGGGCCGTGGGGGCAGGGACCGGCGCTGCTGCAGACCCTCGCCATCCTCGACGGGTTCGAGGACCGCTTCCTGGATCCGTCGACTGAGCTAGGGGTGCACACGATCCTGGAGGCGCAGAAGCTCGCGCTGGCAGACCGTGAGGCCTACTACGGGGACACGGATGTTCCGTTGGAGTACCTGTTGTCCGAGGATTACTGCGCGGGCCGCCGGGCGCTGATCACAGACCGGGCGTCGCATGAATTCCGGCCCGGCCACGTCCCCGGGCGTGAGCCGTACCTGCCGCCGTTACGGACCGAGTACACCCCGCCCGCGCTGGCCGTGGCTGGTGTGGAGTCCGGCCCTGCGGGTTTGGGCGTGGGGGAGCCGACTGTGGCGCCGAGCGGGGAAACCCGGGGCGATACCTGCCACATCGACGTCGTGGACCGGTGGGGGAACATGGTCTCGGCTACGCCGTCGGGCGGTTGGCTGCAGTCCTCGCCCGCGATTCCGGAGTTGGGTTTCTGCCTGGGAACGCGGCTGCAGATGACTTGGCTCGAGCCGGGCACGCCGTCGACCCTAACGCCCGGCAAGCGGCCCCGCACCACGCTGACCCCGACCCTGGTGCTCCGAGAGGGACGCGCCGTGACCGCGCTGGGGTCGCCCGGCGGCGACCAGCAGGACCAGTGGCAGCTGCCCTACCTGTTGCGCACTATCGTGGGCGGCTACTCGCCGCAGCAGGCCATCGACGCGCCGACTTTCCATACGACGTCGATGCCCGGCTCGTTCTGGCCGCGCACCTGGGAACCCGGCGGGGCCGTGGTCGAGGACCGGCTGGGCGACGACGTCATCGCGGGCCTCAAGCGCCGCGGACACGTGGTAACAGTGGCTGGTGGCTGGACGCTGGGTCGGCTGTCGGCCGTCGTCCGGGACCCGGCGACGGGAGTGCTGCAGGCCGCGGCTAACCCGCGCGGTGCTCAGGGATATGCCGCGGGGCGGTAGCTGTATCGGCTCAACCTAAGTAATTCGGTTGGCGTACGCGGTGGCCGGCAGTCTAGGACGCTGGACCGCGGCGGCGGCGGCCCGCCAGATAGGTTCCGGCCGTGACGGCCGCCGGAACGGCCAGGAATACTCCGGCCCCTGCTACGCCACTGGCGACGCCCCCAACCGCGAAGTATCCGGTCAGGCCGATCCACCAGAACAGCACCGCTGCGAACGCACTGACGACGAGTATGGCATCGCGGGTCCCCCGACGGCTGCCCACCGGGAGGCGGCGAGTCCGGAGAGTCCTCAAGCGGGTTGGGGCTGCGGGTGACGAGGCGGTACGTCGGGCGCGACGTGCGAGGAAGTAGGTTCCGGCGGTTGCCAGCGCTGGTACTGCGACAAAGACAGCCAGCCCGCCGCCCCCACTGGCCGGGGCGCCGACGGTGAAATATCCCGTCAGGCCGATCCACCAGAACAGCACAGCCGCGAACCCACAAATGATCTCGGGTGCGTGGCCCAGACCGGAACGGTACGTAGGACGAGAACTGGAATTACTGATCCCCGTCATGGAGTTCCCCTTCTGAATAGTTCCCCCGATGGCCACGTACTCGTCATCACAACACGGATCTGCAACTTTGATAAGACCCATTGGCTAAGCATTGGAAGGCGCTCCGTCGTAGGCCTCTTGGCGTCCAGAGTTAGAGCATGATCGGCGTCGAAAGGACGGAACTGCTTGCGGGCTGCTTCTTGCGTTTCAGCAGCGAAAGTAGTGGTTTCGTCGGGGGGTTTGTTGGGGGTCGAGGTGGGGTGGCGGGATGAACCAGGGGATGCCGTTGCGGGGGTGGATGGTCCATTGTTCTTTGTGGATCGTGTGGTGATGGTGGGAACAAAGGAGTGTTCCGTTGTCGGTGCTGGTGGTGCCGCCGTGGGCCCAGTAGTCGATGTGGTGGGCTTCGCACCAGGGTGCGGGGATGGTGCAGCCGGGGAAGGCGCAGCCTTGGTCGCGGGCGGTGAGGGCTTTGCGGATGTGCGGCGGGAAGATGCGGCTGGTGCGGCCGATGTCCAGGACCCGGCCCCGGGAGCCGAGGAGGACGGGGATGATGTCGGCGTCGCAGGCGATTTTGCGGATGGTGGCGGCGGTGACAGGTCCGGTGAACGCCATTGTCCCGGTGCCGGCGAACCCGAACGGGCCGGTGCCCGGGATTTGTCCGGCCGGGTTCGCGTAGGTGTTGGCGTTGTCGGTCCGGCCGGGGCCGTCGGCCTCTACGGTGTCGGTCAGCCGGCCGAGCCGTCCGCCTCCGTGCCCGCACGTTCGTCCGCGGCGGTGTCGCCGCCGCCGGGCGCCGCGCTCTCGCCGCCGCCGTCGGCCCCGCCGGCTCCGGCCGCGGTGGTGCGGGGGTTGGTGGCGGTGTTCATCACGGTGAGGAGGTGTTCGAATTGTTCGGTGGTGGCGAAGATTTCCAGGTGCTGCAGGCCGTGGCGGGGCCGGCGGATGAAGGCGCCCTGGAGTTGGCGGAGGAGTTCTTCGGTGGGTTCGGCGCCGTCCTGGTCGATCGCGTCCACCCAGCGCTTCGCGATCCGGGCTAGGAAGTCCGGATCGTGCTCGGCCGCGGGGCGGGTCAGGGCGTGTTCCATCCGGGCGCCGGTCTCCGCGTCACAGAAGGGCCGGACCCGGACCAGCGCCTGGCTGATGATCGTTGCGGAGCGGGACGGCACGGACCCTGCGGCTACGGCCGCGGCGAGTTCCTCCCGCACGGGCGGGAGAGGCTGGCCGGTCATCCCGGTGCGGAGCAGCACGTCCCCGGCCAGGGACAGGCGCCGGTGGGCCTCGGCGGCGCTGATCTGCAAACGGTCCCGCAGGAAGTCCCCGGTCTTGCGGTAGCCGTCGTCGGCCACCGGGGCGCCGTCGTTGGCGGCTTCCTTGCGGCTGCGGTCCACCGCGCCGGCGGCCACCAACTGCAAGTACTCCAGGGCCCGGGAGATTTCCTCGACCTGGCCCGCGAACCCCGACGCCTCGCCGAACCCGAACAGCGCCGCATCCTGCGCCGCCGTCGCACTCAACCGCTGGAGCCGGCTGAGGAGGTCTTCGAGTTCCAGTGCGTAGCCGCGGCGGTCATCATCGTCCGGCCGAATGACCGGAGCTAAGGTGACCGCTGCACTGGTTCCCATGAATCAATCCAACCAGGGACCTACGACATTATTCGCGGCAGCAGAACAGCCTGCGGCAGGCTCATCATGCAGGCGCGGGAGCAGCCGGCCGGTGATACTGGCCGGACGAGTGATGAGAGCTGCACCGATTCCCATGAACCAATTCAACCGCGGGGGCAGACATTATTGGTGGCAACCGGACCGGCCGACGCCACATCACCAGCACCGGAATGGGCGCTGAGTCCACCGGCTCAGCGCCCGCCGCCAAGCACCCGCGGCCGGCCGAACTGCGTCCTGACGCCCGACGAGAACAACGCCGACTCGGGCGGCCCGGAAACCTCGATGCCCGCCGCTGCGATGAGCTGGTCCTCCAGCACCGTCACCCGAGCCCGGAACAACGGCCACGGGCCATGGGCATTCGGAACGTAGAGCGTTTTGCCGCGGAAACGGGTATGCAAACCAAACCGTGCGGTGAGGTGGACGGACAGCGGGTCCCCGGCTTCGACGTCGAACTCCGGGACCACCGCGAAATCGCTCCGCGCACCGCCCCGAAAACGCCGTACCGAGTATCCGGTGGACGGGTCTGCCCGGTTGGCCGCCCGGAAGCGGTCAAGGGACCACACGTACGGGATGCCAGCCGCCCGCGCCGCCAGAACCACCGCCAGCCGCGAGGCGTCCAGGCTGAGGAAGACGACGCCCCTGGTGCCGTCCGGCTCCCGGGAGTAGAGCCGCACATTGATCTCGTTGAAGCTGCCGAAGTAGGGAACCCCCGGGCCGTTGCCCAAACCGGCGCCCCGCATGCGGAAGCCGATGAGTCCCACCCAAGCTGATCCGTCGAACTCGTCCGCGACCACGCCGCGGGGCATGAACGCCGCCGCAACGGCCCTAGGGATGCGCCAGTGCAGAAACACGGCATCTGTCCATCGCTGGCCCATGATGACCGGCCTGGGCAACTCCGGCGCCTCCGGCCACGGATCCGGCTTCACTAGTTCAGGACCCTCGTAGCCTCCGGAAGCGCTCCGCCGGCCAGCAGCGCCGCCGCGGTATCGGCCAGGGCAGTCAGCGCAACACGCTGGGTCCACGGGCCATACGAGATGCGGGCCACGCCGAGTTCCTGGAGTCGGGCCGGAGCAAGCGATCCAGGCACGTTAATGACAGACACCTTGTTCCACCCGATGCCGTCCACCAGCGCCTTGACGGTGGCTTCGTCCAGCAGGCCAGGCACAAACACCGTGGTTGCGCCGGCGTCGAGGAAGGCCCGGCCGCGCTCAACTGCGTCGGCGAGCACCGTGCCGGGGTCCCGGTCCTTGCCTTTGAGGAACGCGTCCGTGCGGGCGTTGAGGACAAAGTCGATGCCCTCGGCCTCGGCCGCCCGCACCACGGAACTCATCTGGTTGACCGCGTCGGCGAGGGGGCGCATCTGGTCCTCGATGTTGGCGCCGACAATGCCGACGCCGATCGCCTTGCGTACCGCCTCGCCAGGCTCCCCGTAGCCCGACTCCAAGTCGGCGCTGACCGGAAGGGACGTCGCGGCGGCGATGCGGCCGACGGCGCTGATCATCTCGTCCAAGGGGATCTTCTCGCCGTCTTCATAGCCCAGCGAGGCGGCGATGGAGTGGCTGGCCGTGGCCAAAGCTGTGGTGCCCGGGACCTCAGCGACTACCTTTGCGGTGATCGAATCCCATACGTTGATGACCTGAAGGATCTCTGGGGCTCGGTGCAGACTCAGCAGTTCGGTGGCTTTGGACGCAAGGGAATTAGTCATTTCGCGAGCCTAGCCGGAGGCACCGAGTGTCGAAAAGGGTTATCCGCTCTCGGGGGAACCAGTCAGCTGGCCGTCGACGCCGTTTGGGTGTTCGCGGGCTGCTTCTGCCAGGGCCAGCGGCCGGTGATTTCAAGCTCGAGGGAGAAGCTGAGGAAGGTCCGGATCAGCACGATGATTGCCAGCACGCCGACACTCTCGAAAGTCGGCGTGACGGCGACGGTCCGGATGATGTCGGCAGCCACGAGCAGTTCCAGGCCCAGCAGGATGGAGCGGCCCAGCAATTGCCGGTAGGAACGGTAGACCGAGAGCGGTTCGGCGCCGGCGGGAAGTTGCCGCGGCTGGAATCCCCGCAGGGCCATCGGCAGCGACACGAGGGCTCCGATGACCATCACGGCGACGCCGGCGAAGTCCATGAACCGGCCAACCGTCTCAATAATGTGCTGAAAATCCATGCTGCCCCTCGGAGGAATTGGGTGTTTTGCTCGTGGTTTGCGGTCGTCGGTACGTCAGGGATGCCGCACGCCGACGCCCGCCAGGATGGCTCGGTAGCCCTCGCGGAAGCTCGGATACTCAAACTCGAAGCCGATGCCCCGCAGGAGCGCGTTGCTGACCCGTTTGTTCCCGCCCCGCGACGGCTCGCCGCCGCCCGAGGCGCCGCCGGCTCCGGTCTCGGTGCTCGACGCCGGCTCCGCCGGTGCGGGCTCCGGCAGCCCCAGTTCGGCGGCGAGGAAGCGCAACACCACACCAAGTTCGGCCGGTTCGTTATCCACTCCCAGGTACAAGGGCGCCGGCTCGGCATCCATCGTGCACAGCTGGACGATCGCGGCGGCGGCATCGTCGCGATGGATGCGGTTGGTAAAGCGGGACTCCGCCGGGACGGTGGCCCTCCCGCCGCGTACCTGCTCGATCAGCCGGGCCCGGCCCGGCCCGTAAATGCCGCCCAGACGCAACACCACAGGCGCCACGCCTGTGCCGCGCAGGCGGCTGTAGAGCAGTTCCTCGGCCTCGCGGATGATGCGGCCGGAGAATCCGCCGGGATTCGGCGTCGTTGTCTCGTCCACCCAGCCGCCGTCGGCGTCACCGTACACCGCGGTGGAGGAAACGAACAGCACCCGGCGGACCGGTGCCCCGGAGGACGCCACGGCGTCGAGCACGTGCGCCAGGCCGTCCACGTAGGCGGCCCGGTACGCCTCCTCGGTGGGGGAATCAGCCGCAATGGCGACGACGACGGCGGTGGTGTCCGCCGGGACCGGCGGCAGTTCGCCGCGGCTCAGGTCAGCCGCGGCGCCCTCGATGGCCGGCGGCAGCTTCTCCGGCGAGCGTCGCCAGCCCACCACGCGGTGGCCGGCCGCGGCAAAGCGCAGGCCGGCCTCGGTTCCCAAGTCGCCGCAACCGGCCAGCAGTACAGTCATACCCGCCAGTCTGCCAGCAAACGGGACACAGCGTGGCGAGCGGGGAAACCGCTAACGAGCCGGCACTGTCTGGGTGATAGCAGGGGAGGGCCGGGGAGACGACGGAACCGCCGGCCGGTAACTGGAGAAAACGTTGATCAACATGGACGCCACGACTATCAAGAAGACAATCTGCACTAGCGCCAGGACGCAGCTCGGCCGCTTCTTCCGGCCGCGGGTTCTGCGGCTTTTGGCGGCCGGGGCAGGCCGCGACCGCCATTGCCGAAGGGTCTCAGAGGCAGCATCTCCCCGTTGGATCTGTCCGGCGGTGAACTGCGCCGTGGTGAGGAGCCGGGGACTGGTGGTTCCACCGAGTAGTTGTTGCAAATGACCATGGATCGTGGGAACCAACGCCGGATCCAGAACGGCGGGCAGGCTGGCGATGGCCCGGGTAAGCGTGTTCAGACCCTCGATCCTTATGCGGCTGGTTGTCGTGCCGCGGAGCTCCGGTTGGCCTACCAGGCAGATCCACCCTTGAACAAGTCGCCGGTGGTTCGGCTCCAGAAGCGCCGCAACGGCCGAGGCTTGCTGGAGTACACCTTCAATTTCAGGGTCCCTGCTGTATCC
Organism: Arthrobacter sp. KBS0702; assembly: GCF_005937985.2. Classification (NCBI taxonomy): domain Bacteria; kingdom Bacillati; phylum Actinomycetota; class Actinomycetes; order Micrococcales; family Micrococcaceae; genus Arthrobacter; species Arthrobacter sp. KBS0702. Next base: position 791,281 of record NZ_CP042172.1, read on the forward strand.
GTTTTGCCGGAGGTTGCCCTCCCAGAGGCGGACCTCACCACTCCAGTGTTTGGCATCCACAATCACGATTCCGCCAGGGCCGACGAGAACGTGGTCCAGGTTGGCTTTCGGCCGTCCCGGCCAGTGAACGTCGTGAAGGGCCAGCCAGCCGTAGGGTTCGAGCGCCAGCAATTTCTCGGCAACCATTGCTTCGCCGGCCGCGCCCGCAGCCCAGGCGTGGACATTGCGCTCCGCGCGTTCCAACTCCCGGCGCAGTCGCGTGACGCGTTCTGCGGCTAGGCGAGACTGTTCGGCAGCTCCGTCTCCTGCGGCCATGACTTCCCCCAAGTAGCTCTGGCGTGGCACCGTCGCACCGGAGTGGTGAGGCGGTGGCTGTCACCCTATGCCAAAGAGGGTCGCTTGCCCAGAGTTTGGGAAGTAGCCGCCGGAGGGGGTGCGGTGGGCAGTGGCGCCCCGCTCGCGGGTTTCGTTCGGGCTCGACGTTTGGAAACGTCGACGGCGGACGGAACCATCGAGCCGGGGAGGCGCCCGCCCCGGCTACCGCGCAGCGATGGGGAAGAAGACCCGCGGATCCTGCAGGAGTGCCGGGTAGTCGAAGTCCCGGCGCGCAACGATCTCGTTGACCTGGAAGTTGCGTGCAAACACGCCGTCGACCGTGATCGGACGGCCCTGGACCTCACCGACGGCGAAGGACTGGCCGCCGTCGAACGGGATGGCCACCACGGACTTCCCCGGCAGGGTGGTGAAGGCCTCCTCCTGCGCCTGGCGCTTGCGGGTGGGCTTCTTCACGAGCGGCTTGGCCGGGCGCTTGCGGGCGTTCTTGTCCGGCCGGCGCGACCCATTGTCCGCGTAGACGAACTCGTAGTCGTCATCGCCGGCGGCGGGAGCGGCGGAGCCGCGGACCGGCGGCAGGCTGATGGTGGCCAGGCGTTGCGGGTCGGTGTCGCCCAGCGGCAGGCGGAGGACCCACATGCGGTCGCCGGCGGGGTCTTCCGGCAGCAGTTCGTGCTTGGGCTCGGGCCAGACGTACTCCAGGTCCGGGTCCGTGCCCGGGAACACCTCGGTGTAGAACTTCGGGTCCTTGGCCAGCAGCCGGGAGCGGTGGCTGAGGTGGAAGTCCGGGTTCCCCAGCCAGTACGGCATAGGGATCTTGGCGGCGTAGTCCGGGTGGGCCGCCTGCGGCGCGAACTCCATGATCTTGTCGCGGGTGGTGTCTTCGCCGCCGCGGGCGGTCCACTCGTCCACCATGGCCAGGCCGTACATCGTCAGCGCCGGCACGTGGCCCATCCACATCCGGACAGCCGGGTGGGACTGCCAGCCGTACTCGGGAATCACCAGCGCGCGCAGCATTTGCAGCGCTTCGACGCGCTGCTTGCCGAGCCGCGCGGGATCAAGGGCCGCTGCGCTCTGCTGGAAATCGGGGAAGGGGAGGAAAGTCTGCATCTCTCCAGTTTGGGGCCACAGGGCCACATCACCAATTGCTGGGCGTCCCAGGTGAGCGTGTTCACATCGCGGATACGTACAGACAGTTCCCAGACCGGGGATCTATCATTTACGGCAACCACCCCAGCCGCACGGAAGACCCGCCATGACCCCTAAATCAACGGCGCCCTTTGCGCCAAAGTACGGACAAATGCTCGGCCCGGAAGCCAACGGAATCCTGGTCCTTGAGGAATTCACCCTTGACCCGGCCGAGGCCCGCAAGGAACAGCACGGATTCCGCGCCGCCCTCGCCTCGGTCGCCCTGACCATGCGCCGCCTGCTCGCGTTCCGGCTCCTCATCGCCCTCGTCGCCATCGCTAACCTGCCGCTCTTCCTGCTCTCCAGCGGCTGGGAAATCTATGCGATCTCGCTCGCCGTCGTGGTGGCCGTCCACGCGGCCGTGTCCTGGCTCAACCGGCACGAACCGCGGCTGCGCCAGCGCCGGCTGCTCGAGCTGCACCTGCACCGCGAACGCAGCGCCAACTACCGCAAGGTCCGCGACGCGGTGAAGTACGTCATCGACACCCCGGCCCGGATGAACGAACAGCTCTACCTGGAACTCCTCGCCGCCAAGCGCGTCGCCCTGCACCTCGCCCAGGGCACCGTGGCCCTGCTGGACACCAGCGACGACGCCGCGTGGAAGGTCCGCATCATCCGCGAACTGCCCAAAACCGTCTGACGCGTTCCGGCTTCAGCCCTTCAGGACCGCCCCGAGATACGGGGCGGTCCTGCTTTTTTTGGAGCGCGCGACGACGGCTGGCTCACCGACGGCGATGATCTTGCCGCCGGCGTCGCCCCCGGCGGGTCCCAGGTCGATCACCCAGTCGGCGGCGGCCACCACGTCCATCTCGTGTTCCACCACAACCACCGTGTTCCCGGCGTCGACGAGGCGGTGCAGCTGCGCCATCAGGAGTTCGACGTCGGCCGGGTGCAGCCCGGTGGTGGGCTCGTCCAGCAGGTAGAGCGAGTGGCCGCGCTGGGTACGCTGCAGTTCGGTGGCGAGCTTGATGCGCTGGGCCTCGCCGCCGGAGAGCTCGGTGGCGGGCTGGCCCAGCCGGAGGTAGCCCAGACCGACTTCCCGCAGCGTCTGCAAGGCCCGCGCGGCGGCGGGGACGTCGGTCAGGAACTCCACGGCCGCGTTGACGGTCATGCCCAACACTTCCGCGATGTTCTTGCCGCGATAGGTGACCTCGAGGGTTTCCGGGTTGTAGCGCGAGCCGTGGCATTCCGGGCACGGGCCGTAGCTGCCGGGCAGGAAGAGCAGCTCGACGGCCACAAAGCCCTCGCCCTGGCAGGTTTCGCAGCGCCCGCCGGCCACGTTGAAGGAGAAGCGTCCGGCGCCGAAGCCCCGGGCCTTAGCCTCGTCCGTGGCCGCGAATTCCTTGCGGACGGCGTCGAACAGCCCGGTGTACGTGGCGAGGTTGGAGCGTGGGGTCCGGCCGATCGGTTTCTGGTCCACCTTCACCAGCCGGTCGATCTGCTCCAGCCCGGTCACGGGGCCGACGGTCAGCGGGGCGCTGGGCTCCCCGGCGTCTTCGGCAAGGTCCTCCGTCGCCGCCGCGGCATCCGCGTCGGGGTGCAGCCACGTGCCGGCCACCTCGGCGAGGACCTGGCTGACGAGCGTCGACTTGCCGGAGCCCGAGACGCCGGTGACGGCGGTCAGCACGCCGAGCGGGAAATCGGCGTCGAGGTTTTGCAGGTTGTGGCGGCTGATGTCGCGCAGCTCGAGCCACCCGGCCGCCTCCCGGCGGGCCTTGGAGCGGCGGGCGGGCGGGCCGCCGTCGTCCGACTTCTTGCCGGCCGCATCCTTCTTGCCGGCAGCATCCGGGAACAGGTACGGCCGGGTGACGGAGGCTTCCACCTGTGCGAGGCCGGCCACCGGGCCGCTGTAGAGGACCTCGCCGCCACCCTCGCCGGCGCGCGGGCCAACGTCCACCAGCCAGTCGGCGCGGCGCACCACGTCCATGTTGTGCTCCACGACAAACACGGAGTTGCCGGAAGATTTCAGCTGGTCCAGGACCGCGAGGAGGGGTTCGGCGTCGGCCGGGTGCAACCCCGCGGAAGGCTCGTCCAGCACGTAGATCACACCGAAGAGCCCCGAGCGCAGCTGGGTGGCGATCCGCAGGCGCTGCATTTCGCCGGGGGAGAGCGTGGGCGTGGAGCGGCCCAGCGCCAGGTAGCCCAGGCCCAAATCCAGCAGCACGGTGACTCGCTGCAGCAGGTCGCGGGTGATGGCGACGGCCACCTCATTGGCCTCGCCCGAGGACTGCTTGCGGGACGCGGTCCCCGCAGAAGTGAGCTCGGTGGTCGGGCGGATGATCGCAGCGAGTTCGGTCATCGGCACGGCGTTGAGTTCGGCGATGGTCTTGCCCGCGAACGTCACGGCAAGGGCCTCGGGCCGGAGCCCGCTGCCGCCGCAGCGCGGACACGGGCCAGTTTCCATAAAGCGCAGCACCTTCTCGCGCATGGTGGTGCTCTTCGAGTCCGCGAGGGTGTGCAGGACGTAGCTGCGGGCACTCCAAAACCGGCCCTTGTACGGCTTGGCCACCCGGTCGCGCTGCGGCGTCACCTCCACCACGGGTTGCTCCTCGGTGAAGAGGATCCAGTCGCGGTCCTTTTTGGGCAGCTTCCGCCAGGGGGTGTCGACGTCGTATCCCAGGTGGGTGAGGATGTCGCGAAGGTTCTTGCCCTGCCACGCGCCAGGCCAGGCGGCGATCGCGCCGTCGCGGATGCTCAGTGAGGTATCCGGGACCAGCGAGGTTTCGGTGACCGTGTGCGCGATGCCCAGGCCGTGGCACTCCGGGCAGGCGCCGGCGGCGGTGTTGGGGGAGAAGGCGTCCGAGTCCAGCGGCGCGGCGCCGTCGGGGTAGCTGCCGGCGCGGGAGAAAAGCATCCGCAGCGAGTTGGACAGCGTGGTGACCGTGCCCACGGTGGAGCGGGAGCTGGGGGTGCCGCGGCGCTGCTGCAGCGCGACGGCGGGCGGCAGCCCGGTGATCAGCTCCACCTTGGGATTATGGCCTTGTTGGATCAGCCGCCGGGCGTAGGGCGCGACGGATTCGAAGTAGCGGCGCTGGGCCTCGGCGTAGATGGTGCCGAAGGCCAGCGAGGACTTGCCGGAACCGGAGACGCCGGTGAAGGCGACGATCGCGTCGCGGGGCACGTCCACGTCCACGTTGCGCAGGTTGTTCTCCCGGGCGCCGCGGACCCGGACGAAGCCATCCGTGGGGTGGTCCGGCGCCAGGCCGGCAAGATCGGAAGCCTGCTGATTACTATGCATCTGTTCGACTCTATCCGCCCTTGCCCCCGGCGGCATATTGCTCCCGGCAGGCATATCCTTACCGAATGGAAACTTACGACGGCGGCGCCCAGGCGCCGCAGGCAGATCAGGAGGCAGAGCAGGAGGCTGGGCCACAGACTGAAGGGGTCCCCGAATTCGCCGAAATCCCCGAAGGGGTCCACGCGGCGCTGCCGGTCGCGGAGCTGCACCTGCACATCGAGGGCACGCTGGAGCCGGAGCTGATCTTCGCGCTCGCGGAACGCAACGGAATCACGCTGCCCTACGCGGACCTAGAGGAGCTGCGCGTCCGGTACGAGTTCACGGACCTGCAGTCGTTCCTGGATTTGTACTACGCCAACATGGCCGTGCTGCAGACCGAGCAGGACTTCGCCGACATGACCCGCGCGTACCTGGCCCGCGCCGCGGCAGCGGGGGTTCGGCATGCCGAGATCATGCTCGACCCGCAGGCGCACCTGTCCCGCGGGGTGTCGCTGGAGACCTGCGTGAACGGTGTGGCCTCGGTGCTGGCCAGCTCGCAGCAGGAGTTCGGCATGTCCACCCTGCTGATTGCCGCGTTCCTGCGCGACCAGTCCGAGGAATCGGCGCTCGCCGTGCTGGAGCAGCTCCTCGCCATGGACGCACCGATCGCTGGCATCGGGCTCGACTCGGCCGAGGTGGGCAACCCGCCGTCGAAGTTCGAGCGGCTCTTCGCCCGGGCCAAGGACGCCGGGCTGCGGCGGATCGCGCACGCCGGCGAGGAGGGCCCGCCGTCGTACATCATCGAGGCGCTGGACCTGCTGGAAGTGGAGCGGATCGACCACGGAATCCGCTGCATGGAGGACCCCGAGCTGGTGGAACGCCTGGTCCACGAGCTGATGCCGCTGACCGTCTGCCCGCTCTCCAACGTCCGGCTCCGCGCCGTGGACACGTTGGCCGAGCACCCGCTGCCGGGCATGCTGGCGGCGGGGCTCAACGTGAGCGTGAACTCGGACGACCCGGCCTACTTCGGCGGGTACGTGGACGACAACTTCGCCCAGCTCAAGTCCGTGATTGGGCTCTCCGAGTTCGACTGTGTGCGCCTCGCAGCCAACTCCATCCGGTCCTCCTTCGCCAGCGAGGAACGCAAGACGGAACTGCTGGCCGAACTGGCCGCCTCCGGACGCTAACCCCGCAGTTGCCCTATCACTTATGGCTGCTAAGACGGGCGAATAGGAACCATAAGTGATAGGGCAACCGGGCGCTTAGACGTCGATGCTGTCCATGTGCGGGTAGCGCGCGCCCGCTGCGACGCCGGCCGGAGCCAGCTCATCGAGCCGGGCCAGGTCGTCCGCGGAGAGTTCGACGTCGACGGCGCCCAGGTTCTCGCGCAGCCGTTCGCGCTTCTTGGTCCCGGGGATCGGCACGATGTGCTCGCCCTGGGCCAGCAGCCAGGCGAGGGCCAGCTGCGCCGGGGTGCAGCCCTTCTCGGTGGCGAGTTCCGTGACCCGGTCCACGAGTTCGAGGTTCCGGGTGAAGTTCTCGCCCTGGAAACGCGGCGAGTGGCGCCGGAAGTCGTCCGCCGAGAAGTCCTCCTCGCTGCGCAGCTGGCCGGTGAGGAAGCCGCGGCCCAGCGGGCTGTAGGGGACGAAGCCGATGCCGAGTTCGGCCAGGACCGGGAAAATCTTGGTCTCCGGCTCGCGCTCCCACAGAGAGTATTCGGTCTGCAGGGCGGTGATGGGGTGCACGGCGTGTGCACGGCGCACCGTGTCGGCGCTGGCCTCGGAGAGGCCAAGGTGCTTGACCTTGCCGGCCTGGACCAGCTCGGCCATGGCGCCTACGGTCTCCTCGATCGGCACGGTCTTGTCCACCCGGTGCTGGTAGTACAGGTCGATGTGGTCGACGCCCAGGCGCTGCAGGCTCGCGTCGCACGCCGCGCGGACGTACTCGGGCTTGCCGTTGATGCCCACCCACGAGCCGTCCTCGCGGCGTTCGTTGCCGAACTTGGTGGCCAGCACGACGTCGTCGCGGCGGCCGGCGATGGCACCGCCCACGAGCTTTTCATTGGTGAACGGGCCGTACATGTCGGCGGTGTCCAGCAGGGTTCCGCCGGCGTCGAGGAAGGCCTGGATGGTGGCGACGGACTCCCGCTCGTCGCCTTGGCCGTAGAACTCGCTCATGCCCATGCAGCCGAGCCCGAGGGCGGAGACGGTGAGCGAGCCGAGGGTGCGTGTTTCCATGGGAATCTCCTGAACAGAGGGGGATGGAGTGCCGCGCGGCGTCCGCGAAGGGCGGCGGCGATCAACCCACTCTAGTCAGCTTGCTTGCCGCGGGCAACGGGTTTGCCCAGCCGCATCAGCAGAGCCGTGAGCGCGGTGACGACGCTGCAGACCGCGGCTCCCCAGGCGATGTCCGTCACGGCCACCACTGCAGGGAAGTCCTTGAGGATGGCGAATGCTGTCAGGGCCCAGGTGGCGTAGGTGAAGAAGCCGAACAGGGCCGCCCCGGCCACCCGGCTCGTGAGCGTGGCTTTGGGATCGTTGGGCCTGATGCCGTAGTGCACGATGCCCACGACGTAGACGAGGTAGAACAGGACAGCGCCCAGGACGTTGAAGCTGGCCGGGAGCAGGTGGCCGATCTGGCTGCGGTACAGGTTGTTCGCTACGGTGCTGATCCAGAGCGCGTCGATGCCGGCGAAGATGATGCCGGCCACCGCGTAGGCGAGCAGCCACTTCTTGGTGGGACCGGTCATGGTGGCTCCTCGTGTCGGCAGGGTGCGGGCGTCCCCGAAGTATAGGCGCCGGCCAGTCAGGGCTGCGTTTCTCGGTTAGTGATCAATACTGATGGTGGCGGAGAAGCCCCGCCACCCGCGCCAGAGGTTGGCGATGCCTGTGAAAGGAACATCCTGATGAAAGACGCGGAGCGCAAGGCCCTCGCCGCCATCCCAGTGGTCGTTGTGATTGGGGCGCTGTTGGCGGCCGCCGGCAGCCAAGGTGGCGCCGTTGCGGGCGGGATCCCGGTCTTCGCACTGGCCGTCGGGGCCGCCTTCCTGATCCAGTGGCTGGCGTTCGTTCCGGCGTATCTGGCGCAGACGGAGAAGTTTTTCGACCTCACCGGCTCCCTGAGCTACATTGCTGTCACCCTGCTGCTGGTGCTCGTGACCCCGGGGATCGATGCTCGGGGATTGCTGCTCGCGGGTTTGGTGCTGGTCTGGGCGGCCCGGCTGGGTACGTTCCTGTTCCGTCGGATCAGCCGGGCCGGCAAGGACGACCGTTTTGATGAGATCAAACCGTCCTTTGTCCGCTTCCTCAGCGTGTGGACCATGCAGGGCATCTGGATTGCCTTTACCGCGGCCGCCGCGTGGGTGGCCATGACGTCCGCGAACCGGGTCGCGTTGGACGGCTTCGCTGTAGCCGGCCTCCTCGTGTGGGTGGCGGGCTTCGGCTGCGAGGTTCTTGCTGACTCCCAGAAGTCCCGCTTCAGCGCCGATCCCGCCAACAAAGGGAAGTTCATTTCGACAGGGTTGTGGGCGAAGTCCCGGCACCCGAATTACTTTGGCGAAATCCTGCTCTGGGTCGGCGTCGCGATCATTGCCTTGCCTACACTGCAGGGCTGGCAGTGGGTTGCCCTCATCTCCCCGGTGTTTGTCGCCCTGCTGATCACCAAGGTCAGCGGGGTACCGCATCTCGAAAAAAAGGCCGACACTAAGTGGGGCGGCCAGGCCGACTACGAGGCGTACAAAAAGAACACCCCGGTCCTGATCCCCCGGATCTAGCCGCACAGCGGCACTCCGGCCCGTCACAGTGGGTCATGACACACAGAGTTAACCTCGTCCGGTCGCGGAACCCGGCGAAGCTTGGCAAAATGCAGGTGGATCAATTGCTGCTAAAGGAGACCCATGGGCGCGAACGCTGCGGAAAACACGAACCTTCGGCTTAAGGCTGTGCTGGACGTCCTGACCGAGGGGGTGTGGTCGGGCGAGAAGCTGAACGCCGGCGTCGTGCTGGGCGAGGCGATCGCGCGGGTGCCGCTGAACGACCACGAGCGCGAACTGCTCAGCGGCGGCATCCCCCGCGGCCACAAGGCACTCACCAGCGCCACGGCCAAGCTGGTCAAGGCCGGCTGGCTGGTCAAGGGCCGCTCGGGCTGGACGATCACCGAGGACGGCCAGCGCGCCACGGTCGCCTTCGCGGATCCCGCTGCTTTCACTGCAGCGCTCGACGCCGGCACCCCGGTTCCGGCCGACACCCCGCTGCCGTCCGCCCCGGCCGGAAAGCCGGCGCGCAAGACTGCACCGAAGACTGCGCCAAAGGCCGTCAAGGTTGCGGAAAAGGTCGCAGAGAAGGTGGCCGACACGGCGACCAAGCTGGTAGAAGAAGCCGTCGCCCCGGTCGCCAAGGCGGTCCGGAAGCGCAAGGCAACAGACGAGGCGCCCGCAGAAACGGCCGCCGAGACGCAGGCCGCGGCACCCGCCATCGAACAGCCGGCAGCGGTTGCCGTCGCCGGTGATTTCAACGTCCTGCTGGGCGCACCCGCAAACTGGGCGCCGCAGTACGACGAGTCCCAGATGCAGCTGGACGAGGTAGACCAGCTCTGGAAGCTCGCTGCGGACCTGCCGGCCGGTTCGTACAGCTTCAAGATCGCGATCAACCGCTCCTGGGACGAGAACTACGGTGCCTTCGGGGTCTTCGACGGCGCCAACCACGAGGTGCACCACCGCGGCGGCATGCTGGTCATCCGGTACGACCACCGCACCCGGGACATCGTCTTCGGCTAGGCATCAACAGGAAATCGTCCTGCAGACGCGCAAAAGAGCCCGCGACACCCCGAATTCGGGTGTCGCGGGCTCTTTCTCGCGTCGAGGGCGTATTTGCGCATCCTGAACCTGCCGGAGGGGGTGCGAATCGACCTAACATTGCGTCATGGACACCGTCGAGGTTGCGGGTCTGCGAATCCGGTACCGGCGTTCGGGCGTGGGGCCGCCGCTGGTCCTGCTGCACGGCGCTTACGAAGATAGCCGCATCTGGAGACGCCAGTTCGACGCGCTATCCGATGCCTTCACGGTCTTGGCCTGGGACGCCCCGGGGTGCGGCGGCTCTGACGATCCGCCTCCTGGCTTCACCGCAAGGGACTTGGGCGAAGCCCTGGCCGGGTTCCTCCGGGAAGCGGTACCGGGCAAGCCGCACCTCCTTGGGTTCTCCATGGGCTCCGGCATCGCCCTGGAACTCTACCGGGCACACCGGTCCGTCCCCGCGTCGCTGCTGCTGGTTTCGGCCTACGCCGGCTGGGCGGGATCCCTGCCGCCCGAGGAAGTGGAGCGCCGCTATGCCCAGGTGCTGGCCGAACTCGAGCGGCCGCCGGAACAATTCATCCCCGAGTGGCTGCCAACGCTCTTCACCGACCGGGCAGCTCCTGCGGTTGTGCAAGAAACCAGCGCCATCATGGCGGACTTTCATCCGTCGGGAATGCGGGCCCTGTTGAACGCGAGCGCCCATGCCGACTACCGCGATCTCCTGCCGACCATCGTGGTGCCAACGCTGCTCCTGTACGGTGCCGAGGACGTGCGCGCGCCACAGAGCGTGGCGCGCGAGATGCACCGGCAGATCCCCGGCTCGAAGCTCGTCATCATCCCCGACGCCGGGCACATGGCGGCGCTCGAGGCACCGGAAGCCTTCAACGCCGAGGTGCGCCGGTTCCTGCACGGCGTCACCGAAGGTTAACGCCGGCTAGAACCGTGTGGGGTCCGGGCTGGGCGGAACGGGCGGCGGCGGGACCGGTCCGGGATCCGGGATCGGCAGCGGGCCAGGCGTGGGCGCCGGGCCCGGCGTCGGACTCGGCCCCGGCGCGGGGATCGGCGGCGGCGGTGTGGGCCCCGGGTCCGGCGGGAACGGATCGCCCGGCTGCGGCTCCGGTGACGTCGGCCCGGGTTCGGGCGGGAAAGGATCGGGCTCGCGTGGCGGCGGGATGGTCATGGCACCGATTATCGACCCGCGACACCCGAGAGGGAAGACGGAGAGGGAAGACTGGCGGGAAGAGCGGGCCTAGTTCTGCGCCGCCACCGACTTGTCCCGGTCCTCGAAGACGTCCTCGCCGGGGCCGGAGAACGCGCGGGAGCGTTGCACGGCCTCGACCGAGCCGGTGAACAGCTGGGAATCGTGCGGATCGGACGGAAGCCGCGATGCGGTCCCCTCGGACGCGGCGAGTTTTCCCGGACGCTTGGCTGCAGGCTGCGTGGAGGCTGCGGCGGAAGGCAGCGATTCGAGCCGGACGTGCGGCAACGCCGTCGGGAATTCCTGCTGCAGGAACAGCACCAGCTCTTCGCGGATCAAGCAGCGCAGGTCAAAGAGCGAGGCGCTATCCCCGGCGCTGACCAGGATGCGGACCCGGACAAAGCCCGCCGTGGCGTCGGTGATCTGCAGGATGCCCACACGTTCGTCCCAGAGATCGGTGGTGGCCAGGACCCGCTTCAGCTCGGCCCGCATGGCTTCCACCGGGGCGCGCCAGTCGAGGTCGAACTCCACCGTGCCCATCACCTCGGACTGACGCCTCGTCCAGTTCTCGAAGGGGGTGGTGGTGAAGTAGGTGGAGGGCAGGATCAGCCGGCGGTCGTCCCAGATGTGGACCACCACGTAGGTCAGGGTGATCTCCTCGATCCGCCCCCACTCCTTCTGGACCACCACGACGTCGTCCACCCGGATGGCATCAGTGAACGCGAGCTGGAGGCCGGCGAAGACGTTGACCAGTGAGGTCTGCGCGGCCAGGCCGGCCACAATCGAGATCACCCCGGCGGAGGCCAACAGCCCGGCGCCGAGGGCCTGGATGGCGGGGAACGTCAGCATAATGCTGCCCAGCGCCACGATGGCGATCAGCGCCACGCCGATCCGCCGGGCCATGATCACCTGGGTGCGGAGCCGCCGGGCACGCCGGTTGTCCGCCACATCCACCCGGTAGCGCGTCAGGATGATGGTTTCGATGACCAGCAGGACTGCAATCGCCAGCCACGCCACGGATCCGATCAGCGCGATCACCAGACCATGGTCCACGTTGCGGCGCCACTCCGCGTCGGCGGTGGTCGTGGCCAGCGCGATCCGTACGCCGATCAGGCAGAGTGCGAAGCGCAACGGAAGACGCGCCTCCCGCGAGGTCTCCCTGAGGGCCTCCTGCTTGCGGTTGAGCCGGAGGACCACTCGGCGCACCAGCCACGAGGCTACGAGCCCGGCGGCCACGGCCAGGGCCACGGCGAGGAAGGGCATGGCCGAAGATAAGAAGTCTTGCATCTTTTAAGGTCTAGCAAGCTTCGCGAATCAACTGAAATCGGTGGAAAGTCAAGGTGGGTCTGGTCACGCCGGCGCCGCGGGGCCGGATCGCGCGCAACCGGCGGCCGATTAGGGACCTACGGCCCTGTATTCCGCGGCGGAAACCCCGAGAATTGTGCAACCACTTGCATCTCCGGGGGAGGGTGACATGCGTCGCACCGCATCATTGGCCACTGTAGGTTCTGCCGCATGCTTCGCCGTGGTCTTGCTGGCCGGATGCGGGTCGCCCGCCGCGGCCCCCGCCACCGGTTCGTCCCCGGCACCGACCCCGTCAGTAACGTCTTCAGCGTCGCCGACGTCGGCGAGCGCCTCGCCGACCGCCGCGTCACAGTCTCCGGCGTCCACCGCTCCGGCGTCCACCGCCCCGGCGGGCTGGAAATCGTTTACCACCGGGGATGGCACGCTGACCTTCAATTACCCGGAGAAGTGGACCATCAATGATGCCGCCCCGGGGGCCAGCGGCGCGGCCGTGGATGTGCTCACCGACTACGGCAAGACGATTGCCTCCCTGCGCACCGGGGTGGTCACGGGGGCGCAGTGCACGGACAAAATGCCGTTCATGCAATATGACACGGCCCCGGTGCCGGCCCTGGCCCAGAACGGGACGGCCCCGCGCTTCGTGTTCGAGGCCCGGACCGACAGGGCGGCGAGCGACCCCGCGAAAGCGACCATGTTTGCCTACGGCCTGACCTCAGAGCCGGAACCCACCGGCACCGAGGCCTGCCCCATGACGCACTTCTTCAACTGGCCACCCAGCGGCGCCACGTTTGGCGGCGTCTATGACCCGTTCGACACCACGCCGGGCGGCCCCATGCATGTGGACAGTCCCGAGGCGTACAAGGACACCACCGAGTACCAATGGGCCAAACAGATGATCATGTCCCTGCGGCCGGCAGGAAAGTAGCTTCAGGTGATGCGGGCCCGGGTGGTGGCCGCCGCCCTCGGATTGGTCGTGCTGCTGGGCGGCTGCGGCGTCCCGGCAGCCTCGCCGGAAGGTACGACGGCGCCCGGATCACCGACCGCGGGCATTCCGGCCGCCAGCACCCCGGCTCCGGGCTCGGTGACGCCATCGACCGTGACGCCGTCGGGCTGGCAGACCTTCACGACCTCGGACGGGCTGTCCTTCGACTACCCGCCGGACTGGACCGCCCGGGACCCGGGCGGCAAGCTGGGCGGGGCGTTCGTTGATGTCACCAACGCGGACGGGAAGCCGATGGCCCAGCTGCGCACCAACATCGTCACCGGCGCGGAATGCGGAGGGCAGTATCCCTACCAGGTCTACGATTCCCAGCCGCTCCAGGCCCTGATGGAACCGGGCACCGCGGACCGGGCTGCGCCGCGCTATGTCTTCGAGTCCCGCGGTGACGGCACCGACCCGGGCCCCACCCAGACCACCACGGCCGGGTACGGGATCACGATGATGCCGGAGGAGGCCGGGGCGCTGGCCTGCCCGATGTTCCACCTGTTCCTGTGGCCGCCCAGCGGGGCGCTCTTCGGCGCGAGCTACGACCCGGCGAACAATGCCACTCCGGGCGATGCCGCACTGCCGTACCTGGAGAAGGCGAAGCTGTACAAAGACACGGCGGAGTACCGGCAACTCCGGACCATGATCACCTCGCTGCGGCCGGCGAACGCCGCGGGCTAACGACGCCGCCCGGCCGGACCACTGGTCCAACCGGGCGGGAGCCTCAAACGATGCTTACACGGCAGGGAGGTGCCGCCGCCGGAGCGTGGGGCGGTGCTGCGCCTGGCTGCTCTTGGTCCAGGTGGTGCCGCCCCAGGGGGTGGAATGCGTTTCCCGGATCAAACCGGTGCCGGCGCACTCACGCACCGCCATGATGCCGTCCGCCGCGGAACGCTTGTCCTCGAAGGCTTTTGAGACAGCGAGCACTGTGCCGTCCGCCCCCAGCAGTCGGAACCGGACGTTCGATTCTGCGTCGGTGAAGATCTCGAATTGTCCTGCCATTGTCTTTTCCTTTCAGGCGTTCCGGCGGGCGACGCGGGGTGTCCGCAGTACGCACAGTGCCGGAGGTCTCACTCCACACTCCTTGGGCCGGGACGGCCTTGAAAGGGGCGAAAGTCCCGGATGTGGGCAGTGCCGGACCGGGACTACATTGGAGGCATGGCTGAATTCCCTGATGGTTCCGGCGCGGCGGACACCGGCACGGCGGTGCGGCTCACGGCCCGGGTTGAGGGCATGGTGCAGGCCGTGGGCTTCCGGTACTGGACGGTACGCAAGGCCGAGGAGCTGTCGTTGCGCGGCACCGTCCGGAACAACAACGACGGCACGGTCGCCGTCGTTGTGGAGGGCCCGCAGGCGGTGGTGCTGCAGTTCCGGAGCTGGCTGCGCTCGCCGGAAGCGCCCGGGCGGGTGGACCACGTGGACGAAAGGATCACCCCCGCCACCGGGGCGTTCAGCAACTTCCGGGTGGTCTACTGAGCGCGGCTCAAACCGTTGGCCGCGAGGTGAGCAGGCCGCTCGCCAGCACCGCCTTCGGGGACAGGGTTTTATAGCCCTCCCGCTCGAACAGTACTGTGATCAGCCCGTCGTCGTGCCGCATCACCAGGCCCGGGCCCCAGAGCGCGTGCTCCACCGCGGAGTTCAGCGGGAACGCCTCGGCGTCGGCGGAGGACGCACCGGCAGGGGCGCCGGCGTCGTCGGCCGGACGGTCCGCCGCTCCGCTTCCCGCCGAGCCGTCCGCGCAGTTGTCGCAGTTCCCGCACGGGGCGGGGAGGTCCTCGCCGAAATAGCCCAGCAGGAACTGGCGCCGGCAGCGGTGCGTCTCGGCATAGCTGCGCATCATGGCGATGCGGGACTTGTCCACCCGTTCCCGTGCCGCGGCGAGGGCGACGGCGCGTTCCACCAGTTGCGCGGGATCGGCGCCGGGCTCCAGGCGCATCCCGCCGTCCGCCGCGGTGACGCCGCCGGTGTCCTGCAGCTGGTTCAGCAGGCCGGTGAGCCGGCGCGGCGGGTAACCCGTGGCCGCGGCCAGCGCAGCCGGCGCCATGGTGCCACCGGCGTGGCGCAGGACGGCGAGGACGGCCAGCAGCCCGGGCTCGTCCGGCCGGTGGGTGGCGAAGTAGCGGCGCAGGCCCAGGTCCTCGGACCGGTAGTGCAGCACTGCCTGGGCGGGCAGGCCGTCGCGTCCGGCCCGGCCGATCTGCTGGTAGTAGCTGTCCAGCGACTCCGGGATGTCTGCGTGCAGCACGAACCGGACATCCGGCTTGTCGATCCCCATGCCGAACGCGGTGGTGGCCAGCACGGCGTCGAGTCCGCCGGCGAGGAACTGCCGGTGGACCTCTTCGCGTTCCGCCGGCGTTCGGCCCGCGTGGTACGCGGCAGCCCGCAGTCCCTTCTGCGTCAGCTTCGCGGCGTATTTCTCGGTGTCCTTGCGCTTGGCGGCGTAGATCAGGCCTGGGCCGTTCAGTTCGCCGGCCAGCGCGGCCACCTGGCGCACCACCGCGCGGCGCTTCTCCTTGTCCTCGTGGTGCCGGACGACGTCGAGGCTGATGTTGGGGCGGTCGAAGCCGCGGACCAGGACCAGGGGATCCGTCAGCTTCAGGCGGTCCAGGATTTCCTCGCGGACCGGGGGAGCGGCGGTGGCGGTGAGGGCCGCCGTCGTCGGATGGCCTAGCCGTTCGCGGACCTCGCCGAGCCGGAGGTAGTCGGGCCGGAAGTCGTGGCCCCAGGTGGAGACGCAGTGCGCCTCGTCCACCACGAACAAGGCGATGTTGAGGGCGGCGATCCGGTCCACTGTGCTGGGTTTCGCCAGCTGTTCCGGGGCAAGGAACAGGAACACGGCGTCGCCGCGCTCTGCGGCCTGCCAGGCCCGCTCCTGCTCTGCGGGGCTGTGCGAGGAATTGACGGCGACGGCGTGGTCCTGGCCGAGCGCGCCCGCCAGCCCGTCCAGCTGGTCCTCCTGCAGGGAGATCAGCGGGGAAACGACGACGGTGGGCCGCTTCAGCTGGCGGTGCAGGAGCAGGGCGGGGACCTGGTAGAGGGCCGACTTCCCGTAGCCGGTGGGCATCACCGCGAGGACGTCCCGTCCCGCGGCGAGGGCAGCCATCCCGGCGAGCTGACCGTCGCGGAGTTCGGGCAGCCCGAAGGCGACGGCGGCGAGGGCACGCAGGGCGTCGTCGGGCGCTGGGGAGTCAGGAACTGGGGAGTCCGGCGTTTCCTCGGCCGGGCCGGCGTGGCGCATACGGCGGCTCCCTTTGCGATTCCGTGGGCTCAGGCGGCCGGTTCCGGCCGCTGCCTTCAGGGTAGGCCAGGCGGGGGTTACAAGAAACGCGTCGGCCGGCCGGTCGGGACAAATGGCCCTCGGCAGGGGTCTTGGCGGTAGGTAGGGTGGCGCGCATGCAGAAGATATCGATCGAAGCGCTGGCACGTCAGCAGGTCACCGCGGCGCTCGCGGCCGGTAGCGGGCGGGCCGCCGACACCGTCTACGGCGGCCACGAGAAGGTTCTCCGCCAGACCGTGATGGCGTTCAAGGCGGGGACCCAGTTGAGCGAGCACCAGAATCCGGGGGAGGCGACCGTGTTTGTGCTCCGGGGCTGTGTCCGGCTGCAGGCCGGAAATGAATCGTGGCAGGGGAAGACCGGCGACCTGCTGATTGTCCCGGACGGCCTGCACAGCCTGATGGCGGAAGAGGATTCGGCCATCCTGATGACGGTGGCGAAGCGGGCGCCGGTCAATAACTGAGGCAGAAGCGGGCGCGAAAGCCTGCACTGTGTGACGCGCCAACCCGCCCGGGACGGCCCGTGGGTTCGATTCCGGCCGCCGCCGTAGGACAGACTGTTGCCGTGAGCAACTCTTCCCGGACCGGCGTCGCCATTGCAGGACTCAGCCTCGGCACGGCGCTGAACCCGCTGAACTCCTCAATGATCGCCGTCGCGCTGGTGGTCTTGCGCGCGGATTTCGCGCTCGACGTCGCCACTGTCACCTGGGTGGTCACGTCCTTCTATCTCACCTCTGCGGCCGGCCAGCCGCTGATGGGACGGCTGGCGGACCGGTTCGGCCCGCGCCGGCTGTTCCTGCTGGGCATGGCACTCGTGGCGGTGACCTGTGCCCTGGCCCCTTTCGCGCCGAACTTCGCGCTGCTCTGCGTGGCGCGCGCATTTATGGCCCTCGGAACCGCGACGGCGTATCCCAGCGCCGTGGTGATGGTGGCGGCGCTGGCGCGGCAGGCGAACGTCAGATCCACCAGGCCGCTGGGCCGGATCCAGATGGCGAACACCTCGGCGGCCGCCGTCGGGCCCGTGGTCGGCGGCCTGCTGGTGAGCCTGGTGGGCTGGGAGGCGCTGTTCCTGATCAACGTGCCGCTCGCGCTGGTGGCGATCTTTGTGGTCCGGCGGTTCGCCCCGGCGGACGTCAAGCGGGAACGTGGACGGGTGGCGGAACTGCTGCGGGACTCGGACCTGCCGGGCATCGGTGCGTTCATCGGCGCGCTGGTGCTGGTGATGATGGCGCTGCTCAACGTCTTGCCGGACTACCGGTGGTGGCTGCTGGGCGGCGGGCTGCTGCTCGCCGTGTTGTTCACCGTGCGGGAGCTGCGTTTTAGCCCGCCGTTCCTGGACCTGCGGCTGCTGGGGACCAACCGGCCGCTGCTGCTGGTGTATCTCGGCTTCGCGCTGTTCAACGGCGTTTACTACTTCGCGTTCTTCGGCCTGCCGCAGCTGCTGCAGACGGCCGGCGGGTACGACCCGGGCATCGTGGGCCTGCTGATGCTGCCGCTCGCCGCCATCTCCGTGGTCGGGACACCCTTCGCGGTCCGCGCCATCGACCGGTTCGGCGTGCGGCGGGTGCTGATCGCCGGCGTCGTACTGCTGATCGCGGCGTCGGGCACCATGTGGCTGCTGACCGCCTCGCTGGCCGCCCCGCTGGTGCTGGCGATGACGGCGCTGCTGGGCGTGCCGTACTGCGTGGTCAGTATCGCCTCGAGCCAGGGGATGTACCTGTCCACCCGGCTGGAGGAGCGCGGAGTGGCGGCCGGGATCTTCCAGACCTGCCGCTACCTCGGCGCGATCACGGCGACCGTGCTGATCGGCATCTTCTACGGCACCGGTGTGACCCAGGCGAACTGGGGGCTGATGGTGTTTGTCATGCTGGGCCTCGGCGCGGTGGTGTTCCTCGTGTCGCTGCTGTGGCGGGAGCACAGGACGGCATAGGCCGGCTCCTCGCCTCCCTCCACGCCCTTGATGCCTTGACTCGGTGGAAGGGCCGGGTCCAGTGTGAGCGGAACCACAGAAAAGTTGCCCGCACCCTCATGGGACGCCTATAGTCAAAGCAGTGGTTCGATAATAGAACAGGAAGTTCTATTATCGAACATCGCGGCGGCAGCCAGCCCTACAAAGAAGTGAGGACAGCCCGTGCATTTCCACCACCACGGTTACGTATCCGGGGACCCGCGGGTCCAGCCGGCCGCCGGCGTCGGCCTTGACCGGCCCGCCGAACTCCCCGACGTCGTCGACGTCCTCATTGTGGGCACCGGCCCCGCCGGCATGGTCGCGGCTGCCCAGCTCTCCCAGTTCCCCGACGTCACGACGCGCATCGTGGAGCGCCGGCCCGGCCGGCTCGCCATCGGCCAGGCGGACGGCATCCAAGCCCGGAGCGTGGAGACGTTCCAGGCCTTTGGCTTCGCCGAGCGGATCATCGCCGAGGCGTACCGCATCACCGAGATGGCGTTCTGGAAGCCGGACCCCAAAAACCCCTCACGCATCGTCCGCGCCGCCCGCACCCTGGACGACCCCGCCGGAATCAGCGAATTCCCGCACCTGATCGTCAACCAGGCCCGTGTCCTGGACTACTTCGCCGAGGTCATGGCCAACGCCCCCACCCGGATGACGCCGGACTACGGCTACGAATTCAAGGCCCTGGAAGTCGGCGAGGGGGAGTACCCGGTCACCGTGACGCTGGAGCACACGTCCGGCCCCGACGCCGGCCAGGAACGCACCGTCCGGGCCAAATACGTCGTGGGCGCGGATGGCGCCCGGAGCAAGGTGCGGGATTCGATCGGCTGCACCATGGCCGGCGACAAGGCCAACCACGCCTGGGGCGTGATGGACGTGCTCGCCAACACCGACTTCCCGGACATCCGCACCAAGTGCGCCATCACGTCCGGCGCGGGCGGCAGCATCCTGCTCATCCCGCGCGAGGGCGGCCACCTCTTCCGGATGTACGTGGACCTGGGTGTGGTCCCGGAGACCGACGCCGGCGCGGTGCGCAGCACCAGCATCGAGCAGATCATCGCCAAGGCCAACGCCATCGTCCACCCCTACACTCTCGACGTGCGCAACGTCGCCTGGCACAGCGTTTACGAGGTGGGCCACCGTCTCACCGACCGGTTCGACGACGTCCGCCCGGAGCAGCGCGGCACCCGCACCCCGCGGGTGTTCATCACCGGCGACGCCTGCCACACCCACAGCGCCAAGGCCGGGCAGGGCATGAACGTCTCCATGCAGGACGGCTTCAACATCGGCTGGAAGCTCGGGCACGTGCTGGAGGGCCGCAGCCCGGAGAGCCTGCTGGCCACCTACTCGGCCGAGCGGCAGGTTGTCGCAAAGAACCTCATCGACTTCGACAAGGAATGGTCGACGCTGATGGCCAAGAAGCCGGAGGAATTCGACAGCCCCTCCCAGCTGGAGGACTTCTACGTCAGCACGGCCGAATTCCCCGCCGGCTTTATGACCCAGTACGCCCCGTCCATGCTGATCGGCGAGGCCACGCACCAGGAGCTGGCCACCGGGTTCCCCATCGGGAAGCGTTTCAAGTCCGCGCCCGTGGTTCGGGTCTGCGACACCAATCCGCTGCACCTCGGCCACCAGGCCACGGCGGACGGCCGGTGGCGGATCTACGTCTTCGCGGACGGCGCGGCGGCCGGCGCACCGTCGCCCACCACGGAACTGGCCGACTGGCTGGCAACCGCGCCGGACTCGCCGCTGGCCGCCACCCCTGAGGGCCTGGACCGTGATGCGTGGTTCGACGTCAAAGTCATCTACCAGCAGGACCACACCAGCGTGGACATCAGCGCTGTACCGGCCGTGTTCAAGCCGCAGGTGGGCCCGTTCCAGCTGAACTACCTGGAGAAGGTCTATGCCGCGGATCCGCGGGCGGACATTTTTGAGCAGCGCGGCCTGGACCGCGGCGGCGTCATCGTGGTGGTGCGACCCGACCAGTATGTTGCCACCGTGCTGCCGCTGACGGCGACGGCGGAGCTCGCCGCGTTCTTCGCGGGGCTGGTGGGGGAGCGGGTGACCGGGCGGAGCGAGACCGAGTAGTTGTTTGCCACGACTGGTGCAGACCGCGCTGAGGGCAGCCATCTGCACCAGCCGAAAGGCTACTTGGTTACGTGAACGACAACGGCTTTGCTGACGGCCTGCTCGGCCCCCGGGTTATCGATCCCGGTCACTGTCCAGTTGCGCAGCAAGAGGACAGTCTTTCCTGTATCGGCGTTGTAGATAACGTTCTTGAACCCCAAAGCAGTCAGGTCGTCGTCGAGTGCCTGAGCGTTCATGCCTGGAACTACGGCTGGAATTACGGCCGTCTTGGGCGGAGCGGGCGCGGCGGGTACGGCTGCGGCAGGCGCTGCACTAACTGGAGCCGCGGCTTCTGCTGGCACGGTAGCGGTAGCCGTAGCCGTAGCCGTTGCGGTGGCCGTCTGCGTGACCGTGACGGTCTCGGTGATGGCCGGAGCAGCCTTGGGCGTATTAGCTCCTGCGCATCCTGACAAGGCAAGACACAGCAAGCCCGTCAGGGCTAGTTCTTTTTTCATTGTTCCCATTTTCTTTTGTTCAAGATTCCGTAGCGTCGAAGCGCTAGAGGCCGTTCTGACTCGTGCCGTACTCGGCCTGTTCCGGGGTGAAACCCTCGAAGATCAGTTGGTCTACCAGCCCACTGTGCGAGAAGGACGTCATTTCCAGGTAGCTCTTACCCTTCTTCGCTGCCTGCTGGTTCCAGTCGACCGTGACGTGGTCCACAGCCCACGTCGCGTCAGCGGTTGAGAACTTCTCGAACTCCAACTGCCCGATTAGGCCCGTGCGGGAGAAGCCCGCGAAACTGAGGTAGCTGCCAGCTTTCCGCAGAGCGTTCTGCTGGCTAACCGTCCCCTTCTTGGCAGCGGCTTCAGCCTCAGCCTTTGCCTTGGCCGCTGCATCGGCTTCTGCCTTGGCTTTGGCAGCAGCGGCCGCGGCATCAGCGTCCGCCTTGGCCTTAGCGTCCGCGTCCGCTTTGGCCTTGGCGGCCGCCGCGTCAGCGTCTGCCTTGGCCTTGGCGTCAGCATCGGCCTTTGCCTTTGCTGCGGCGGGGTCCAGTGTGGCGGTTTCGACAGGGACAGCAGCCGCGGTGGCCGCGGAGTTTTTCGTAGTGGAAACGGACGAGGCAGACACTGGGGAGGATGCGGCGCGCGCGGAGTTCACGACGATACTCAGGAGGATGAAAACGGCGGTGACGATCAGGGCAATCTTCTTGTGCTTGTCGTAACCCTCCAGCGGAAGCCCCTGCTTGTCGCGGGTCTTGTTTGCCAGCACCAGGATGAGGTCGATCAGGGCCCAGATGCCCAGACCGCCGATCGTGACAAGCTTGAGGATGCCGGTTCCGACCTTGCCCAGGTAGAAACGGTCTACGCCGAGAACACCGAGGAGGAGGGAAAGCAGCCATGTCACGAGGAATGATTTGTTGCTCTGCTGCGCCTTTCCGTAGCCGGCGACCGGCGGATAGGGGGCGAGGTTGGGGTATTGGCTCATGAGAGTCCTTTCATAGGACACCTGACCGACGTGCGATGTGATGCGTGCGGAGTGGGTGCGGTGATGGACGCACATTGAGGGAGACCGTTCTGGAACATGGGCCGCAGAAGCGTTCCGTAGCTCCGGACAACAGTTCAGGCATCTTCGCTTCCCCCAATAGCGCCGCGGGTGAAGATACCCGCAAAGCGAAATGTTACGCGCAGTATGCGACATTTAAATGGGGCACTGGAGAATGGCTCCTAAGTTGTTCTTGGGAGTGTGCCAGCGTTCAGTTGTGGCCGGCCAGCAGGTGGAAATGTGTCGTCACGATAGAGACCCCAGAGCTCGATCACGCTTGCGCTCAACCGCAGCAGCAAAGTTGTTAGCGGGCGCTGCGATGCAAATCAAGAGCGGCGTACTTTGGCGCCTTCGCGGCCGCTGTCAACACCAACGAAGATGCCGGGCAACACAGGCTAGGGACCCTTCACAGGCAGGTCGAAGTAAACCTGCTGGCCGTCGTAGGGTCAGACGCTGGCGTCCGCCGTCAGCCGTTCGCCGTTGAAGCACTCGAGCTGCCAGCCGTCGACGGCGTGGTGGTGGGCCAGGTTGAGCGCGGCGTTGTCGACCCGCTGCAGGGGCTGGCCGGCCATACGGCTCAAGGTGACCCGGAGCAGCGAGCCGTGCGCCACCACGAGGACGTGGCCGCCATGGAACTCCTCCGCTAGCGCCTCCAGCGCGCCCAGTCCGCGGTCAGCGGCGTCGTCCTCGGTTTCGGCGCCGCGGAAGCCGCCGGGGATGCGCAGGGCGTCCAGCTCCGGACCGTCCTGCAAACCCTCGGCCGGGCCGAAGGAGCGCTCGGTAAGCTCCGGAACAAGCCGGGTCACGCTGAGCCCCAGCCCGGCGGCGATCACCTCGGCGGTTTCCGCGGCGCGGCTCAGCGGCGAGGAGACGATCGCGTCCCATTCGTAGCCGGACAGGACGGCGACGGCGTCGCGCGCCTGGCCGCGGCCGACGTCGTTCAGCGGAATGTCGGTGGATCCCTGCAGCCGGCGCTGCGCGTTCCAGTCGGTCTGGCCATGGCGGACGAGCGCAAAAGTTGTCAGGGGCATGGTTCCATTGTGCCCCGAGCTGCCGTGGACCCGGCCATCCAAGCTCCGCGCACATATGATCGGAGGGCTGATCGCGGTGCGGCGGCGACCGCCCCGCAGCGCCAAGCGAAAGAGGACAACCCATGCCTGATACCCGCGCCGGACTGCCGGCGATCTGGACCGACGGCCTTGGCCGCGCCAGCATCCGGTCCCTCCAGGTCCTTGCCGTGGCCGCCTTCGCCTGGGCCGTCCTGTGGACCCTCACCCGGGTCCCGCTGGTCATCATTCCCGCCACCATCGCCGTGATCCTCGCTGCGGCGATCGCGCCCCTGGTCCGGTGGCTCGCGGGCCACGGTTTCCCACGCGCCCTGGCCGTCGCTGCCTCGTTCCTTGCGATCGTTGCGGTGTTCGGCGGCATCGTCACGGGCATCGTGTTCCTGGTCCGCAGCCAGTGGAAGGAGCTGAGCCAAAAGGCCGTGGCCGGCGTCGACCAGTTGCATACCTTCCTGAACACCGGCCCCATCCCGGTCAGCGACGAGCAGATCAACACAACACGCGAATCCGTGCAGAAGTTCTTCACCTCCAGTTCCTTCGGCTCCGAGGCGCTCACCGGGGCGCGGACCGTCGGGGAAATCCTGGTGGCCATGATCCTGATGGCTGTCACCTTGTTCTTCCTGCTCAAAGACGGGGCCAAGATCCGTGACTTCCTCATCGGCTTCCTGCCCGCCGCCCACCGCGCCACCGCACACCTCGCCGCGGACCGGTCCGCCGTCGTCCTGGGCGGCTATGTCCGCGGTACCGCGCTCGTCGCGGCCTCCAACGGGCTCATCGTCGGGGTTGCCCTCGCCATCCTGGGTGTCCCGCTCGCCCTGCCGCTCGGCGTCTTCGTCTTCATCGGCGGATTCATCCCGATTGTCGGCTCCACCGCCGCCGGGACGCTGGCCGTCGCCGTGGCACTGATCTCCAACGGCCCGGTTTCGGCCCTCATCGTGCTCGCGGTCGTCATTGGCGTGAACCAGCTCGAACACCACTTCCTGCAGCCGGTCCTGATGGGCAAGGTGCTGTCCATCCACGGCCTCGCCATCCTGCTGGCCCTGGCCGCCGGGACCATGCTCGCCGGTGTCATCGGGGCCCTGCTGGCAGTTCCGATCACCGCCGTCGGCTGGACCATCATCAAAACGGTGACCGGCCGCGAACCCGCGCCCGGGGCGGCCGTCCCGTCGACGGAACCCTCCGACGCCGAGTAACACTGGCAGGATTTCGACGCCGATGCCGCCGGCAGACGGCGGGTCCGCCGGGCCGCGGCCGGCACTCCGGGGATGCTTTGGGTGTACCGGTAACCCATTTTCCGCGGGTCCAAACCGGTTCATAATGGCCACATAAGCTTCGGGGACCCTTGCGCCGGTGGATGGGTGGCGCGGCGTTGAAGAGTCCCAGGTGGCCGTTCCGGCTCGGCGCGAGGGGCGGTCACGGGCTCCGGACCGTGACTCCGGGACTCAAACCGGGGGGAGCAACGCCATCACTGCGGTCATCGACGCACTGAAGGGAATCATCATGTTCAAGGATTCAAACATCATGGCTGTCCTCCCCGCGAAGGACATCAACAGGGCGAAGGAGTTCTACCGGGACAAGCTGGGCATCGAACCCTCCGAATCCATGGAGGAGGGCAGCCTGATGTACAGCTGCGGGCAAGGAACCCGCTTCCTCGTTTACCAGACAGACAATGCGGGGACAGCCAAGAACACCCAGATGGGCTGGGAAACGGACAACCTCGAAGCCGAGATGGAGGAACTGCGAGGCCGCGGCGTCGTCTTCGAAGAGTACGACTTTCCCGGCCTGAAAACGGAGAACGGCGTTGCCACCGCATCCTGGGGGAAGGCCGCCTGGTTCCTGGACAGCGAGGGCAACATCCTCAACATCGCCCAGCGCTCGTAAGGCGGAATCCTGCACCGCCGCGGCCGAACCCCGGCTCCACCCGACGCCGGCCACCGTTGCCCGGATGCTCTATCACCTTTGGTCCCTTTCAAGGCCTGAGAACAGCCAAAGGTGATAGGGCATCCGGGGTGGCTCAGCGCGCCGCTCCGCCCTTAGCGGTGCCCCTCCCGCTGGAGGGTTTCGTGGTGTTCGGCGTTGGCGCCGGCCAGAAGGGCGAAGTACCCCGGCACGCGTTGCGGCTGGCCGGCCTGGGCCATGGGGACAACGTCGATGTTGACCGGTCCGTCCGCAATGACGCGCCAGTCGGCCGCAGGAAAGACGCTGCGTCGTTCCCGGGCGCCGAAACGCCCCGGGCGGGGGAGGTTTTCCAGGGCCCGCTGCAGCTGGCTGGGCACGTGGTCACCTGTCGCGCCAAGTCCCGCCAGGTAGTCGAGGCTGTTTCCGGGGAAATTTGTTTCTGCCAGGAACACGCGTCCAGCGCTTCCGACCGCGGCTTTCATGTTTGCCGCCATCGCAGCCTGTTTGCCTGGTTTCAGGACGTGAAACACTCCGCGGACGAAGACGTTCGCGGGTCCCACCTGGTCCACGAGGAGGTCCCCGGCGCCTGCCTTTGTGGCGTCCAGGACGGTGAAGGAACAACTTTGGAGGTCCCGGGCTTCGAGTGAAGCCCTGGCCACGGCACCGGCGGAGACGTCGACGCCGAGAACCTTGGGAAACAGGGTGGCAAGCCATCGAGTGTAACTACCGTTGCCGCAGCCGATGTCAATGACGGGAAGGGCCGGATCAAAGTGCGCGAGAACCATGTCCGCGTACTGGCTGCGCTCTGCCCGGGAGTCGGAGTCCCAGAGCACGTCGCCGTCAAGACCGGTGGATTGGACGCCGGTCCAGTACCTTTCCCAGGCGGCGTGCGGGTTTCGTGGAGCCCGGGAAGCAAGGCGCACAACTGTTGGGACGAGCCGCATCCGGTCCCAGAGTTTCGACATAAACACACCTTACAGCCGGGGCGCGGAGCCACTGATTCGATCGAGAATTACCGCGGCGGGGGCGGGGCGTCCGTAGTAATAGCCTTGTCCGTACTGGCAGCCCATTGCTTTCAGCCGGTCGGCCTGTCCGGCCGTTTCGATGCCCTCGACGATTGCCTCGAGTTCGGCGGCTGATATCAGCTGCAGGATGGCAGAGACGAATTTTTCCTGCCGGGGGTCGGTCTCGAGGTTCTTTATCAACGAGTGGTCGACTTTGACGGTGTCAGCGGGGAGTTCCTGAAGATAGCTGATGGATGAATAGCCGGTGCCGAAGTCGTCGATTTGTAGTCCGACGCCGAGGGCGCGGACCTTCTCGAGTACCTGTTCTTCCCCCGTCCTGCGGGACATCAAGACGCTTTCGGTAATCTCCAGCACGAGCCGGAAGGGCTCAATGTCATACCGGGCCAGGGTCTCGTTGACATCGTCGAGTAGATCGCTGCGAAGAAGTTCGGCGGCCGAGAGGTTGATGTGCAGACGGAAGTCCGTCAGGTGAGGGGCCTCTTGTTTCCACCGGCCCAGCTGGGCGATCCCCTCGCGCAGGACCCACCGGCCCAGTTCCAGGATCAGGCCGGTCTCTTCCGCGATGCCAATGAAGCTGTCCGGCATGATTGTTCCGTGCACGGGGTGGTGCCACCGGACGAGGGCTTCGACGCCGGCGACCTTGCCGGAGGCCAACTCAACCACCGGCTGGTAGTGCAACGCCAGCTGGCCGCTGGCAGCTGCCGTACGCAATTCAGCAGTTATCCGGGACCGTTCCTGGACGGCCTCGAGCATATCCGGGTGGAAAAGCTGGACCGTGTTCCGGCCCTTGGCTTTGGCCTGGTACATGGCAATATCGGCATCACGCATCAGATCCTCTGCCGAGCATCCCGGGCCGCGGAGGCAAATACCGATGCTGGCCGTGGTCCAGACCGTTTCCGGACCGATGTCCATACTTTTTTGCAAGGCTTCCCATGCCCGGTGCGCGATGAGCATGACTTCGTCCGCGCTCGCCCCGATGATGAGGGCTGCGAATTCATCTCCACCGAGGCGGGCCACAGTGTCACAGGCCCGGACGACGGAGCGGAGACGACGGGAAACCTCCACCAGCACGGCATCTCCGGCACTATGGCCCAGAGTGTCGTTGACGGCTTTGAAGGAATCCAGGTCCAGGATGAGCACGGCCGGGGCGTTTCCGCTGGCGGTCTCGGTCCGGATGGCATTGTGAATCCGCTCGTTGAGCAAGGTTCTGTTGGCCAGACCGGTTAGGGCGTCGGTCTTGGCCATATGCTCCAGCTCCACCTGCGTTCGACGCAACATGGCCGTTCGAGCGGCCACGCGTTCCTCCAGGTCCGTATAGATGTGCCCGAGCTCCTCCGCGAGAAGGTTGACTCCGGTGATGACCGCGTCGATGGCATCCCTTTGGTCCGAGGGCTCAATGCGTGCGTCCAACTCTCCGGCGGCCAGCCGGACAATGCCGTCAACCAGTTGTTCCAGGCGAGGGTCCTCAACGCCTTCTGCTGGACTCATGCGTCCCGGACTGCAGGTTGACGCAGCGACATTCCATGCGCCGTGGACCGCCGCCCGCGCGGCAGATCGCGGCGCCTACCGGACGGCATTGAGCCAGTCCGTCGCCTCGCTGCGGGATGTGAAGAACCGGGTGGGGCAGGGAGGTATATGCACTCCAAGAAAAAAGTTCGCCAGAACCCGGTCGACCGGGGAACGTCCCAAGAGGGCGATGCGGGAAGCATCGCACGGAATGGACCAGACGCCCCTGGCCTCCCGGCTGACTGACGCAACCGCAGCCATGTCGACGAGCATCGGTCGCGGCACACCCTGGCACACGTCATTAACTTTCGCCATCGCTGCCCTGGCGTCCTCAACCTCAATGGTGATCCCCGACAACCACTTCAAGTGGACGACGCCGTCGTCCCGGAGTTCGACACTGCCTTTTCCGCCGTCCACGGTCTCCGGTGCTACGACCACTTCGCCTCCTGAATGGGCCGCCGAACCTTTCAGCAACCCCTCAACGGTAACCCCCCGGTTTCCTGGCACACCGAACCGACACTGCTGCCGGAGGATTCCGCGGCGGTCGCGTATCGGCCTATCGGTTCCCGGCACGTTCCTCACCAGACTCCGGAACGGTCCGCGGCGCTCTGCTGCAAGACAAGTCGAGTTCCTGCCAGATGTCCGCAACGATTTGTTCCGGCGAAGACCCGGCGTCGATCCGGACAAAGGAACGGAAGTCGTCAAGCTCCCTATAGGCCTGATCCAGGGCCTGCAGGTTCTCTAGGGTCTCAGCGTCGGTGGCCCGACCGATGACGCGGTTGTGCGCAACCACGGCCGGCACGTCGAAGTAGAAGACGATGTCCGGTGCGGGCAGGCGCCGCAGCAGCCAGGGCAACAGTCTTCCCGGGCTTCGTCCCCTGACGCGCTTGAGTGCCAATTGGCAGTACAGGTAGCGGTCCATGATCACGATGCCGGAAAAATACGTGGCACGCAGATGGGAAACCAGGACATTGGCGCAGCGGATGCCCGTTTCGACCGCGTCCAGCAAGCCGGCAGGGACCTGAAGGCCGAACCGCTGACGCCACGCGGTCATCGTGCTCCGCCCACACGGGTTCCTCGTGAGGATTGCCGGGTAACCGCAGGCTACAAGCCGCTGGGCCAGCAGCCTCCCGGCCGTCGATTTTCCTGCGCCATCAACGCCGGTAAGAACAATGATCAGGGTGCCGGGAAGCCCGGTGCCGCGGCGCGGGGGAACTTTCATGAGGACCTGCTTCCAGTCAGTCAAACCAACTGGAGGTCTCTCCCGGCCGTGATGCCCGGCCCAGCCCGCCGGAGAATGCTGGGACTCTCGTACTGACGACGGACCGGATGTGGGGATACTCCCCTCCGTAACGTCCAGTGAAGCACTTGACGATCGTGGCAGCAACCGGGAGGGAGCGTCGGGACCCGGTCATGACTACTTGCCGTCCGGTCCCCCTCGCCGCAGATGCCGGTGGTGCAGTTCGTAGCTGTCGAACACATCGGAGGACGTGGTTCCGGAATGGCCGAACTTGCCGCGGAGGACGTCCGCGAGTCCGTCCAGCGCCGCGTGGAGCATCCGTCCGGCGAAGCGGAGTTCAGGGCTCTCGCTACGCTGGGCCTCGGTTGCCAGGTCCTGGGCGTAGGCGACCGTGGCGGGCAAGGAGCCGCGCTGCTCAATTTCACGGAAGTAGTAGGTTTCATGGAAGGCCAGCAGATCTATGCTCACCGAGGCTATGTTTGCGGCGATTGACTCCAGCAGCCCGGCAGCGTGGGTGGGGTTCAGCGCCAGTACTCCCGCGGGACCTGCAGCCTCCCTGAACAAGTTCAGCTGGTGGGCAAGGGCCCGGCGGCGGTTCAGGGCCGGGAAAGTCTGCAGGATCCAGGAGACCGTTGCCGTCAGCAAGCCGAAACCGGTAACGGCCTGGAGGGCAACGACCAACCTGAGCAGCGGAGAAACTGCGACGATATCGCCGAACCCCACGGTGGAGAGAGTGACCAGTGAAAGGTAGAGCGCTTCGGCAAAGTCGGCCTCCACGGGGACCCCGGTTCCGTAAACAAAACCGTCCGTCAGATGTGGCAGGTACAGCAGTGCCCAGCCGATGGCCGCCATTCCTGCCCAGGCGCCAATGACGGCTGCCATGGCCAGGGGCGCTGCGGTGGCGGAGCCGCGGCCCCGCAGTCGTCTCGACATGAGCCAGAATCCGCGCATGATCGCGCGGCCCACCGGGCCAGAACCGTGCGGATAAAGGAGCGTCCGAAAAACGTCAACGAACATCAGCAGAACCAGCCCGGCCCCCAGAACCGTCCACAGCGTGTCCTCGAAGTCCATGCCTCATCTTAGTGGCGGCACCGTCGAGGATGGCGGCCACCGGAAGACTCCCGCCGTGCCGGGCAGGGCGTGGTTCCGCGCCGCAGATGCGCTATCACCTACGGTCGTTCTGAGCGCCCAGAGCAACCACAAGTGATAGCGCAACAGGCCAGGAACACGCAGTCGGCAGGATGCCGGGCCGAAGGAGGATTCGATACACGACCTTCGGCCCTTCAACCACCGACACCGGCCTGCAAGGCTGGAAGCCGACCCCAGACCCCGGACCTTGAAGGCGGCAGGCATGGACAGCGTCGTCGAGACCCCACTTGGCTCGCTGCGCGGCAGCGTGCAGGAAGGCGTGCACCGTTTCCTGGGCATCCCGTACGGTGCGCCCGCGTCCGGCGCGAGCCGTCTCCGCCCGCCGCAGCCCGTCCAGCCGTGGTCGGAAACCCGCGACGCCACGCGGTACGGCTCGGCTCCTTACCAGCTGGCTCCTCCGGAAAGTGCGGGCTCGGAGTGGGATACCGCGATGGCCGGCGAGGACTGCCTGAACCTCAATGTCTGGACCCCGGACCCCGGCAGGGCCGGTTTGCCGGTCATGGTCTGGATTCAGGGCGGCGCGTTCGAATTCGGTTCGACGGCGGCCTATGACGGCCGGAACTTTGCCCGGGACGGCGTCGTCTGTGTGGTGATCAACTGGCGGGTGGGCGCCGACGGCTTCCTGGATCTCGGCGACGGGCAGGCCAATGTGGGCCTCCTCGACCAGATCGCGGCCCTGGAGTGGGTGCGGGGGAACATTGCAGCCTTCGGCGGTGATCCCGGCAACGTCACCGTTTTTGGCGAGTCGGCGGGTGCCATGAGCATCGGCGTCCTGCTTTCCATGCCCCGGGCCGAGGGGTTGTTCCGAAGGGCCATCCTGCAGAGCGGGGCAGCCCACCACGCGTTGCCCTCCGGGACCGCCCAACGAATCGGCGGGTTCCTCGCCGAGAAGCTGGGCGTCCCGCCAACCCGGGAGGCCATGGCGGCGGTACCGGCCCAGCGGTTCCTCGAGGCGCAGGCGGAGTTGAAAGCGGACCTGTTTGCCCGACCGGACCCGCAGCGCTGGGGACGTGAGGTGCTGGCCAGCCTCATGCTCTGGCAGCCGACAATCGACGGCAGTACGGTGCCGCTGCGCCCGATCGAAAGGATCGCTGCCGGCGCGGGCTCGATGGTGGACCTTATGGTCGGAACCAACTCCGAGGACTGGAGGTTGTTCCTGGCCATAACTGGCGTGATCGGGAAGGTCACCGAGCAGGACCTGGCGGAATCCAGGAGCGTGGAGGGCTTCCCGCCCCTCGGCGCCTACGGGCTTCCCGCCGAGGCAGCACTCCGCGAGTACCGCTCCCACTATCCGGACAGTTCGCCGGGAGATCTGCTCGCCGCCGTGGAAACCGACTGGTGGGTGCGGATTCCGGCGATCCGCTTGGCCGATGCCCATGCAACGGTGGCCCCGGCGACTTCAGGGCGGACGTACATGTACGAATTCGCCTGGCCGGCCCCCGGCCTCGGCGCCGTCCACGGCATAGAGATCCCGTTCGTTTTCGACACTCTGGACAGGAACTCCAGGCTGTTCGGGCCGCTGCTCGGGACGGACCCGCCACAGGAACTGGCTGACGCGATGCACGCAGCCTGGGTTTCTTTTGCCACCACCGGCGACCCGGGCTGGCCGGGCTACGGTCCCGAACGCAGGACCACCATGGTCTTCAACACCCAGACCAGCGTGGTCCACGACCCCCGGAACTGGGAACGCGAGCTGTGGGCGGGTGTCCGTTAGGACCCGGCGCTACAGGGCTGGTGAGTGGGATGGTGAACCGCAGGGATGGCTGGTTTTCGGAGTGTCGCTGGTCCTCGAGATAGCGGCCTATCTGGCGTGGCGTCCCTCGATGCTGCGGTGGGGTACCCAGGGTGAGGAAGCCGTAGAGCCGTTGCCGGGTGACGAGCTGGTGCCTCGTCCAAGGTTTCAAAGCACGCGGGCCATCACCATCAACGTGCCGCCGGAGCGCGTATGGCCTTGGATAGTCCAAATGGGGATCTACCGCGCAGGGTTCTACACCCACGACCGGGTGGAGCGGGCCATGTTTCACGCCCGGTACGTCGACGGAAATCACTCGGCGACGCGCATCCACCCGGAGCTGCAGGACCTGAAGGTCGGTGACCCGGTTCCCTATGGCGGTGGCGTCCGCGCCACCGTGTCAGAGATCGAGCCCAACCGGTACCTCGTAGCAGGAGAGGCGTTCGTGCTGCGCCCTCTCCCGGGGAACCGCACCCGCCTGATCATTCGGTGGCGGGGGATGGGATACCTCAGTGCGGCGGCCCAGGGCGCAGCGGCGGACGCCCCGGCGCTGACCAAGGCCGTCGTGTTCGCCCTTCACCATGTGCCCGGGGCGATGCTGCTGGCCCGCGGCATCGACTATTTCATTGCAGACCCATTGCACCACTACATGGAAGTCGGCGTCCTGCGCGGCGTTAAGCAACGCGCCGAAGGGACGTATCAGGGCGCCCGTGACGCCGGTTCGGCATCACCGGGCAGCTGAAGTCGGTCAGCCTCGCAGCACCCACGCGGCGTTGTTCGGCTGCAGCCAGCCGTCCTCGGCCAGCGGCGCGGCGCTGAGCAGTACCATTCCGGCCGGTAGCTTCACCGGTTCAGACCCCATCGCGACGGCGACGAGGACGTTTGCGTTGCGTTCGCAGAGCAGCAGGCCGCCGTCCTCGACCCGCCAGGTGCCGCCGTCGTCCGCGGTGAAGACCCCGTCGCTCCAAAGTTTCCGGCGCAACGCCAGGGCAGCCCTGGTCAGGTTCAGGACCGAATCGGAGTCTCGATCCTGGAGTTCGACGGCGTGGTGGCCCCAGCCCGCAGGGACCGGGAGCCACGGCTCGTTTGCGGTTTCGGAGAGCGAGAACCCATGGCCCACCGCCGCGTCCTCAGTCCAGGGCAGCGGGATCCGGGCGCCGTCGCGGCAGACGCCGCCGCGCGCCCACATGGGGTCCACCCGGGCCTCGAGCGGGACGTCGACCTCGGGCAGTCCGAGCTCCTGGCCCTGGTAGAGGTACGCCGGGCCGGGCAGCCCCAGCAGCGCCACCAGCGCGGCGCGTGCCCTCAGGGCGCCAAGCTCCCCGCCGCCAAAGCGCGTCGCGGAACGGACGATGTCGTGGTTCTCCAGCGCCCACGTCGGCGTCGCACCGTGCAATTGGCGCGCCGCCTCGAGCTCGTTCCCGACGGCGGCCCAGGCTTCCGGGTCCCAGCCGAGCTTGACGAACGCGAAGGCGAAGGCCTGCTGCATCTCGTCGGCCCGGGTGTACCGGGCGGCGCGGGCCGGTTCCAGGTTCACCTCGCCCACCAGCAGGCGGTGCGGCTCATACTGCTCCGCGAGGGTGCGCCAGCGCCGGTAGACCTCGTGGACTTCCTCCTGGTCGGAGACCTGCGGGTTGGACCGAAGGCCGTCCACCACCCCGCCCGCCGACGGCGAATCCGGCAGGCCCTCGGCCTTGAAGAGTGCATGCGCGACGTCGATCCGGAGGCCGTCCACGCCCTTGTCGAACCAGAAGCGCAGCACGCCGTCGAAGTAATCGCCGACGGCGGGATTGCGCCAGTTCCAGTCCGGCTGCCCGGCGGAGAAGAGGTGCAGGTACCAGTCGAGATCTGTCTCGGACGACGGATTCGCGCGGCTCCAGGCGCGGCCGCCGAACACGCTCTGCCAGTTGTTCGGGGGAGTGTCACCCCCGGGACCGCGGACGAAGTGGAACATGTCCCGTTCCGGCGACCCCGGGCCGGCCGCCAAAGCCGCCTGGAACAGCGGGTGCTCCGAGGAGCAGTGGTTGGGGACGACGTCGAGCAGCACCCGCAGGCCCAGCGAATGCGCCAGTTCAAGCAACGTATCGAACTGTTCCATGGTGCCGAACAGCGGGTCCACGCCGCAGTAGTCGCTCACGTCGTAGCCCTGGTCCACCTGCGGGGACGGCTGGAACGGGGTCATCCAGATGCCGTCGACGCCGAGCGCGGCGATGTACGTCAGCCGGGCCGCCAGCCCGGCGAGGTCGCCCACGCCGTCGCCGTCGCCGTCGGCGAACGACCGGGGATAGACCTGGTAGATGACCGCGGACTCCCACCAGGCGGCCGGGGCCGGGGCGGTTTCCTCGACCAAAGAAGGGCTCATTTGCCGGTGCCCGCGGTGAGGCCTTCGACGATCCGGCGCTGGAAGACCAGCACCATGATCACGAGCGGGACGGTGACGATCACGCCGGCGGCCATCTGCTCGCCGAACGGCGCCTGGAATTCGGTGGCGCCGGTGAACTTGGAGATCGCCACCGTGGCGGTCTGGATCTTGGGGTCGTTGATCATGGACAGCGCGATGATGAATTCGTTCCAGCTGTGGATGAAGGTCAGGATCGCGGTGGTGAACACGCCCGGCGCGGCGAGCGGGAGCAGCACGCGGCGGAACGCCTGCCACTTGGTGCAGCCGTCGATCATCGCGGCTTCCTCGAGGTCGAACGGCAGGGCCTTCATGAAGGTGGTGAGGTTCCAGACCGCCAGCGGGATCGCGAAGGACAGGCTGGGCACGATCATGGCCTGGTAGGTGTTGATCCAGCCGATGTCCGTGAAGAGGCGCAGCAGCGGCACCACCACGGAGATGCCCGGGAACATCGACGTCGCGATGATGACACCCAGGATCAGCGACTTGAAACGGAAGTTCAGCCGGGAGATGGCGTAGGCGGCGAACACACCCAGGAGTAGGGCAAACGCGGTGGTGGTGCCGGCAACGATCAGCGAGTTCAGCAGGGCCTGACCGAACATCGTGGAGCCGTCGAAGACCTTGGTGTAGTTCTCCAGCGAGAACGGGGCCGGCAGCAGCGAGTTGTCGAAGATGTCCGCGGTGCGGCGCAGGCTGGAGACCAGCATCCAGTAGAACGGCGCCAGGCAGTACGCGAAGATCAGCGCCAGGCCGGCGTAGACGCTGTACGAGCGCCAGGTGCGCTTGGGCTTCTGGGTGCCGGGGCGGACGACGGCGGTGCGTGCGTCGGGCGCGCCGGAACCGGCGCCGGAATCGGCGGCGGCGTTGCGGAGGTCTGAGATGGTCATCGGGTGGCCTCGGCCTTCTTCTGTTCGGAGTTGGCCAGGTGGCGGGACTTCTTGGTGATCAGCTTCAGTTCCTTGGCGCCGGTGACGTCGGCGCCGAGCACCTTCACAAAGACGATCGCGACGACGGCGACGTAGAGGAAGAGCATCACGGCGAACGCGGAGGCCGAGCCGTAGCGGAGCTGGTTGGATTCGTCCCAGGCGAGCATGGAGAGGGTCTCCACCGACTCCTTGCCCGGGCCGATCAGGACGAAGGGCAGGTCGAACATCCGCAGCGCGTCGAGCATGCGGAACAGCACTGCCACCACCAGGGTGGGCTTGACCAGCGGCAGGGTGATGGAGCCGAGCTGGCGCCACCAGCCGGCGCCGTCGATCCTGGCCGCTTCGTAGACTTCGCCGGGGATGACCTGCATGCCGGCGAGGACCAGCAGGCCGATGAAAGGGGCGGTCTTCCAGACCTCGGCGATGATGACGGCCACCTTGGAGGCGTCCCCTTCGGCGGTCCAGAGGATTTCGCTGCCCAGCAGGGTGTTGGCAATGCCGTCGGACTGGAAGATCCAGCGCCAGAGCAGGCCGGAGACGGCGGTGGGGACGGCCCACGGGACCAGGATGCTGGCGCGCAGAAAGGACCGGCCGCGGAAGGCGCGGTTCATGGCGAGGGCCAGGCAGAGGCCCAGGACGGTTTCGAGGAACACCGTGGTGAGCGTGAAGAAGGTGGTGTTGGCGAAGGCGTTGAGGAAGCGCCGGCCGGATTCGCCGGCGAAGAGGTCGGCGTAGTTGGCCAGGCCCACGAAGGAGTCGACGTCGGAGACGAAGCCGTCCGCGTCCAGGCCGGTTTCGGCGCGGAACAGGGACTGGTGCACCGCGGAGAGTAGCGGGTACGCAATCACCAGGGCCAGCACCAGGAGGGTGGGGGAGAGCAGCATCGCGGCCATCCGGCCTTCGCCGGCAGTGCGTTTTCCGCGTTTGCGGGGCCCGGTTGCGCGGGGCCCGTTCGCGTCCGGCGCGGGTTGCAGGCCGGCGGGGGCGGTCGTCGTCGTCGTCATGCCCGGTACCTCACTGGAGTGGAAAGCGGTGGAGAGAATGCCTGGCCGGCCGGCGGGATGCCGGCCGGCCAGGCGTGTGGGTGCTTACTTGCTGGCGAGCTCGGTGAGCTTGGCCTGCATGTCGTTCAGGGCGGTGTCCGTGTCCTTCTTACCGGTGATCGCGGCGTATGCCTCTTCCTGGATCGCCTTGGTGGTGGCGCCGTACTGGACCACCTTGGGGCGCGGCTGGGCGTTGTTTAGTGACTTCAGCAGGGTGGGGAAGAACGGGCGCTTGGCGACGACGGCGGGATCCTCGAAGAGGGCGCCGTAGACGGGGGCGCGGGAGGACAGGGCGAGGCGCTTCTGGGCCTGCTCCTGGCTGGTGAAGAACTTGACGAATTCCAGCGCGGTGGCCTTGTTCGGGGTGAACGGGGAGATGGCCAGGCTGCGGCCGCCGAGGGTGGAGACGCCGGGGCCGTCGGTGCCCGGGATGGAGGTGATGTCGAACTTGCCGTTGACCTTGCTGGAGCCGTCAGTGGCGATCAGGGAAGCGTAGACGAAGGGCCAGTTGCGCAGGAAGACGACCTTGCCGTCCTGGAACGCGCGGCGCCCCTGCTCCTCGAGGTAGGTGATGGCGTCGGAGGGGAACATGCCGTCCTTGAAGCCGTTCACCAGCAGGTTCAGGCCCTTCTTGGCCTCGGCGGTGTTGACGGTGGGCTTGCCGTCGGCGTCGACGATGTGACCGCCGGCGGAGGCAACGGCTTCGGAGAAGTTGACCGTGAGGGCCTCGTTCTTGTCGAACTGGCCAGCGTAGCAGGACATGCCCGCGGCTTCCGGGAGGGCCAGGATGGCCTTGCAAGCGGTCTTCATCTCGTCCCAGGTCTTGGGCGCGGCGGCGATGCCGGCGGCCTTGAGCAGGTCCGAGCGGAAGTAGAGCAGCGCGCCGTCGGTGTAGTACGGAGCGCCGACCAGGGAGTCGCGGTAGGTGGCGGCGTTGACCGTGGCCGGGATCATCTTGTCCGTGGGGACGGCGTCTGCGGGCAGCGGCATGATCCACTTGTTGGCAGCGAACTCGGAGGTCCAGACGACGTCGAGGTTCAGCACGCTGAAGGTGTCCGACTTGATCTGGGCGTTCTGGATGAGCTGCTGGCGCTGGGCGTCCGCGGAGTCCGGCAGTTCGATGAATGTGACCTTCTGGTCCGGGTGCGCGGCGTTCCATTCCTCGATGCTCTTGTTCGCGGCGCCTGAGGCGTCGCGGTTGGAGACGTAGTTGATGGGGCCCTTGCCCTCGAAGGACGCGGCGGTGGCCTTCGGGGCGCTCTTCGCTTCCGTGGTGCCTCCGCCGCAGCCGGTGAGGGCGACGGCGGCGACGGTCAGGGATGCGGTGGTGGCCAGAAGAGTCTGCCAGGTGCGGCGGCGCTGCCTCATGTGTTGCTCCTTGTTATCTGATTTATGCGGGTTGTTTGGTGCATGCGGAACTGCGGCGGCCGGTGTTTTCGGCGCGGGGGTTGCGATCCTGCGCCGGCCGCCGTGGGTGGTGGTTTGTGCGGGTCTAGCCGGTGGGTGGCTGGCTGGGCGGTGTTGGGTTGGCCGGTGTTGGGCTGGGCGGGGCGGTGGAGCCGCGCTCGATCAGCCGGTGCGGCATGATCTTCGGTCCCAGGTCCCGGGAGCGGAGGAGCTTTTTCACGGCCATCCGTCCCATTTCCTCCAGCGGCTGCGCCATGGTGCTCAGCGGCGGGTTCACGTGCCGGGAGGTGGAGGTGTTGTCGAAGCCCAGGACGGAGACGTCCTCCGGCACGCGGAGTCCGCGCCGCTGCAGTTCATTGACGACGGCGGCGCCCATCTCGTCGCTCATCGCGAAGATGGCGGTGAGGCGAGGGTCCTGCTGCAGGAGTTCGTCGACGCCGGCGGCGCCGCTTTCGTAGAAGAAGCTGCCGGTGGCGGTCACTGGAGGGCAACCGGCTTCGGTCATGGCGCGGAGGTAGCCCCGTTTGCGGGGCTGGGCGACGTAGATCGACGCCGGATCACCGGTCAGCAAGCCGATCCGCCGGTGGCCGAGCCGCAGCAGGTGACGGGTCGCGTCGTAGGCTGCCTGCTCGTCGTCGATTGCCACACTGGGCGAGCCGGACTTGTCGCTGATGGCGACGGAGATGATCGGGACGTTGGGGCCGAGCAGTTGCCGCGTCTCCGGCGTGATCACCGCGGAGATGAGGATGACGCCGGCGGCCCGGTAGGTGCGCAGCGTGCGGAGGTAGCCGGCGATGTAGGCGGACTTGGCGCCGGTGCGGCCGAGCATCACGGCGTAGCCGCGTTCCTGGGCTTCCTCCTCGACGCCTTGCATGACCTGCGAGGCGAGGGCGTCGGAAACCATGGGGGCGAGGAGCCCGATCACGGAGGTCTGCCGGGTTTTCAGGCCCCGGGCGAGGTGGTCCGTTTCATAGGAGAGGCTCTTGACCGCTGTTTCGACGCGTTCCCGAGTCTCGTCGGAGTAGCCGACCAGACCGTTGACAACCCGGGAGACGGTGGCCGGGGAGACGCCGGCGTGTCTGGCGACATCGCGGATGGTGACCACTGTTCCTCCTCCCTGAGACTGCCTGTGGGTGCTGCGTGATCCCGCTGTGGGCCGGATCACGCAAACGGTTTACGTAAACGGTTTCGTTGTGTGCAGGATCAACAGTAAGGGGTCGTTTGCGGATCGCGTTGCGTTTCGTAAACGGGGATCAGGCAAAGTTGTGTCGAGGAGTTGCAGAGACCACGCGACATTACAATTGGACGTTCGTGGCTGTCAGCTGAAGATCCCGCATGAGTTGCTGAGTCTCAGGGCATTCGGGCCGTTCCCAAAACATGCGGGCGTGGATCAGCTTGCTTGTCCTGGACGGCTCGTTTTCTTCGTCCGGCACAACGCCACCAAATCGCATTTGTCGCAGGCAGTTGTCCATGTCTGATACTTGGCCAGGTTGTTCTCGCGCAGCGACGCGCCAGCCTTCTTGATGCGTCCGCGCACTTCGTCCAGGAGTTCATCGCGGATCTCTTCGCGGACGTTCTTGCCCTTTTCATCGAGGTTGAGGACTTCGACTAGGTCGGCATTCTCACCGGTCAGCTCCGCGTATCCGACGGCGTAGACATGGAGCTGGTCGCGGGTTATCTCCTCTTCCTGCGCGCGCTCCGTTGACTTGAAGTCGACGATGGAGACTTCGTCCGTTTCGAGTCGTTTGACCAAGTCGATGCGCCCGTCGACAGTTATCCCCGGGGCGATGTGGACTTGGATCTGCTTCTCGGAGTGGATAGTCCGGGCCAAGTCTTTGCCGTGCAGGTCGAGGTAGCGGCCGAGTGACTCTTTGGCTGCCTCCTCCAGAGCCTCGCGAAGCGCCGGGTAAGCATACGGCGTGTGCAGATGCCGCTGGACCAGCCGGTGGACATCATCGTGAGTAGCTATAGAGCCGCCGAGCGCGCGTTTGTGCATTTCCGCTAGCGCGTCATGAAGTCCTTTGCCATAGCCCAACGCCTCATGGATCGGGGCGTTGAACCCGTACATGAACCGGAGCTTGAACTGGTAGGGGCACTCGAACAGATACTTGAGCTCCGAGAACGACAGCGCGACCTGCGGTGTCTCTATCTTCGGATGCGGGTCGAGCCTGGGCAGCGTCTCGGGCAGTCCATTGTCACTGGTCGACACGAAAGAGACGGACGTGACTTCCTGTATGAACTCCGATGGGTTCTTGTACATAGAGCTCGGACCGGGTGAATAGCTCATATAGAGGTATTTTTGGGCTCTGGTCACGGCAACATAGAAGAGCCGGCGCTCGTCTTCCTTAGTGCCCTTGTATCGCTCCGCCCCGTCGATTGCTGACTCAGGGATGACGTGAAATACGTTCAGACCGCCGTGGCGCTTGCTCGGAAACCTGTTTCGACGGAGGCACGGCACGAATACAGCAGGCCATTGCATACCCTTTGCACGGTGCACCGTCGATATTGTCACCGCGTCAGGAGCTGCGTAACCGACGTCGGCGTCCGCGTCGTCGTAATACCCGGGCGCCTGGTTCCCTAGCCAGTCAACGAACTGCCGGTATTTCTGGTCAGGTGAAGAGGAGAAATGGATGGTCTCGAAGTCGGAGATCACCTGGCTGAACTTGCCCAGCTGATAGAAAGCAAGTTCGCCTCTAACTTTGTCGCCGGGAATCGTATCCTCACGGATGCAGAGGGCCTCGAGAGCATCGAGATAGATACGTTGTATGTTGTAGACGCCCCAACGCACGCCGCGGGAGAAGTCGCTGGCCGCGTCCAGCACGGTGACCAAAGGGCCAAGTGAGGTGCCATCGGGCGCAACTCGTCCAGCTTTCCAAGTCGCCTCGAGGACTTCCCGGGAAATGTCCCCAACGATGTACTGAAACATTGCCACGACGGCCTTGATTTCCGGCGCATCGAAGAGCCGGGTCAATCCTTTGACAACGTACGGAATTCCGCGGCGGTCCAACTCCCTGACGAGGGGCCCCCCATCTGCGGACACTGAACGCAGCAGCACTGCCGCGTCCGACCAGGACAACCCGCGTGGCTGTGTGCCAGGTGCATCGGTGAAAGCTACGCCTCGCAAGGCCTGGATCCGGTCGCAGATCCAGCTGGCCTCAACCTCCGGCGAAGCGAAGTTTTGAGCGAGAATATCGCCGCGGTCCCACTCCTGATGGGAGGCGTACTGCATCTTCTTCGCCAGTCGGTGCTCCGGTGGGATCGACTCGGCCACAGCCTGTCCAACGGCAACGATGCCATTGGACGAACGAAAGTTGTCGGCGAGCGTGACCTGATAGACATTTTCGTGACGCTCAGCGAACGTGATGATGTTAGACACTGCTGAGCCGCGCCATTGGTAAATCGTCTGGTCATCGTCTCCGACGACACACAAATTGGCTCCGTGTTGCGTCAACGCTCGTACTAGGCGTTCCTGCAGCGGATTCACATCCTGGTACTCGTCTACGACCACGTACTGGACGTCGTTGCGGATATGGTGGTTAAGCCCGGATTCCTGAGCAGTTGAGTCAGATTCGAGGAGTTCGACGGCAAGTTCGAGCATCGTCGCGTAGTCGAAATAGGCGTTCCTGGCAAGCAGCATTTTGTACGACTCCTGGGCCCGGAGCACTCTGGGATCGACCTGCGAGAGGTCCACGTTATCCTCAGCCAAGACCGACAGAATCTGTGAGTACAGTCGCGAGTGAACATAGCGCCGAAGATGCGGGACAGCGGTCAACATTGTGGGCGTTTCGGTAAGGCCAGAGCGTTTGCTATTCCGATCAATGTGCAGCCGCTGGGTGACTTCCGACAGCACTGAGAACTTAAACGTTTCCGGCACGTAGGTCTGCAATAGGTTCAGGCAGTAGGCGTGCATGGTGCCGATGAACATCTCCGCGAGCCCCGTGATGTTGCCGTCTTGCTTGGCCACGATGCCCAGCACTCGCTCCTTTAGCTCCGCCGCGGCCTTCTCAGTGAACGTGAAAGCGACGATATTCGCCGGCGCTACGCCAGGCTGGGAGAGTATGTCAGCGATGCGCTGAGAGATCACCTGCGTCTTGCCCGAACCAGCGCAGGCAATGATTTGCAGATTCCGATCGAGGCAGCCGATTGCTTCGTGCTGCGCGGATGTGTAGTTCGTCATGAGCTTCCATTCCCCGTCGGTCCACGACGGAACCTTCGTTGCCCCTCAGCATCGGTGTCGTCGGCCCTGACGGGGCGCTCCATGGCAGGAGGGACACTGCGTCAGGACAACCCGAAGATGCTGCGAGTTGAAAGTAGAACAGGCGCCCCGGCTGGGTCTCGTTCGATGTCGGTTTCGGCGATGGTCTTCCACCCGTCGTCGAAACCAAAGTAGTCGATGCGTCCGGCCGGGTTCTGGATTCTGAAGATATGAGCATTTTCGTCGTCCAGAGCATTCTCGACGACGTAAAGCCAAAACAAGTTTCCGTCCTCTCGTGCTTGCTTGTGCTGCCGCTGTGACAGCATCACCCCCGCCACTGACCAAGCGCCGCCTGTGGACTTGATCTCGATACGTCGCACGAGATTGTTGCGCCGGTCGTAGGATTCGACGTCGAATCCGTGGTTGCCGTGCTCCATTTCGACGGGTTCCCGACCACACTTCTTTTCGTATTCGAGGACACGTGCAACGCCGGCGGTGTCAATCGGAGTGAAGTCCGGAGCCTCGTCGCCAAAGGCCCCGCGCCCGCTGTCGTCGCTGTCGGAGTTGAGAACGTAGGAGCGCAGCCGGGTCTGTCGACCCGACCTGGAGCGGTTCGCATGGCCCCGTCCATTCCTTGTCCTTGCGTCGAGTCCTTCACCTCCGCTGTCGCCGTTCTCGGCCCCGCCCTCATCTTGAATCTTGTGTGAACGGAACCCTAGGCCCGCCTGGTCAGGGAACTCAGGCGTGGAATTAGCTGGAGCGTGCACAAAATCAGTATGACGATTCTTAAGGTTGGGGGTTGCACTGGCGGTTCCAGCGTAATTGGACTCGGACGTTGATGAAGGCGAGTGGGTCTGATCTCCTGCAACGGCGTGGTGTTCAGCCGCGTGGGCGGCTGGATCTACGTCGTTGTCTGCGAGGACGTCTAGTTCAGCATTGAACTGGGCAACGGCGCTCCATGCGGCTTCACGCTCCTCCGTGTCCAGCCTATCGATGCCATAGTCGTCAAGAGCGCTGTGCGCGTCCTCAGCGGAAGCCGCGTCGATCACTGGCTGGAGTTGAATCGCTAGCCGCCCCGGATCGTCGTCGGGATGAATCGCCCGTGCAAGTTCTCGCGCGAGGGCACGTGTGGTGGACCTATGGTCGTAAACGAGTTGGTCTGTCTCACGCAAGTAGATGGCGTCGGTGGGGTCCGGTCCCACCACCTCTGTGTAGCCGTACAGCTCGGCCCGGAATTTCACAGCAAGATCCTGAGCGCGGAACATTTTGACCTGCTGCATTGCCCTGATTGACTGGTCGTCGCTGAGCAAGCGACGGAAGGCCCCAATGCGCTCCGTTATCAGATGAGGGAGCTCGTCGTCCGGCTGGGACGCACCTCCGGCCAGCAAGGCTGTGATTAGTTCCTCGACTCGCCGCACGCCGGAGCGCTCGAGTGACGGCCAAGTGGATTGCGCTCGCGGGACCACATTGTTCGTGAGCAGTTTGAACCGCTTGCACGTACCCCTGCTGTCTTCGAAGAAAAGACCGTTGGGGCTTGCGAGGACGCCTCGAGGATCGAGCGCAGACCTGGTGTGCCCAAGTTCGGTCAGCACGCGGGCCGCTTCCGGGTGGTCGAGGAGTTCAGAAAGGCGAGACCAACAGCCGTGAACAGCCCTCTCGGCATCCTCGCCGAGGAAGCCAGTTCCGAACTCGTCAGCTATGGCTTTCAGCACCGCTGCGACCTCAAATGGGCCTGGTTCTTCCCGAACGCCGACCGCATCGAAGAACTTCTGGTGAACGCGCATAGTGCCCGGCAGCTCCGCGCCCCAGCGACCGAATGGTGTTCGTCCCCAGAACGTCGTGGATGGCGACACAAACACACCCTGGCCAAGATGAATGCACCGACTGCTGCGAAGTTGCTTGACCGCGTCGTCCTCGGCGTTGGCGCTCAGCACTCGGTAAACGTCCGGATTCAAATCTGTTCCTGTATCGGAGCAATGCTTAAGGTGCTCGACAACGATCTGAACAGGCGGGCTAGACGGCATACCGAGCCAAGTTAATTGTGAAAAGTAGCGCACCTGCGAGGGAGACGAGAGTCCAAGCTCGTTCCCTTGCGTACCGTACAAATGCCGGGCGTTCGTAGGGAGCACTTCCGAAGGTTTGCTAGTTCCCCCACGCTTGAGCGGCAGCCACGGAAGTGAAGTCAGGAACGCTGGTGCTGGCCCTTGTTCAGTGGAACTGGCCGCATGTGTTGCGCGCAGTTGCAGCACATGGAGGATCGCTGTGGCTACTTTCTCACCGGAATCCGAAGTACCGGCAGCCAGCCGGGTCACTGCAACTTCGAGCGCCACATCTGTTGGAATTCGGGCGACCCCAAGCCACTCCAAGACAGTTGAAGGCACGGCGGCGGTGTCCGCGAGCGGAAGATCCGGAGCAAGGACGGCCATTTCATTTGACGGGAGGTGAAGTTCATCAGCTGTGTGCAATTTGCCGTCGAGTCCTGGAATTAGAACAGCTTTGGCAAACTCATGCCTGTGAGGCTCGAGCTCGACCTCGTAGCGGGCTACTAGAGATAGAAGTTGCGCGGCTTGAGTGCTGTCAAGCTGGAGGTTCTTTGCTGCAGGCAATGCGTGAATCAAGAAGTACGATACGACGTCGAGAGGGCGAGCCCCCAAGCGGTCGAGCAGCCGGTGATAGTCACGCGCCGTTTCAAAATCGACGAGACTGGCTACGTTGACAGGGTCGTCGAAGTCCTGTGGTAGCGACAACGCGGTTAGAGGGCGGAACGTCTTGCTCGATGTTGGGAAAATCGGCAAGGCTGCAATTTCGGGTGCTTTGGATGAATCAATTTCAAGTAAGTGTCGGTCGAACCAGGCGAGCAGTTCGTCCCCGAGCTCGGACAGGTTCTCGGTATCGACGCGTTCAAGGAGAGCGGCTGCCTGAGTGACGTCCAGAGGCTTCCAGAGCTGTTGCAGCCCCGGGCAAAGCACGGTGATAATGTCCGCGTCCGCCATGAAGAGGCCCTCGACGAGGAGCTCGAATAGCCCCGCTTCCTCGGCGGAGGATGGCCAGACAACCTTGGAAGCCGGCGCGATCAGGCCATTGCCACAGGGGACGATCGCGACTCCTCTGATGCCCTCAACGTTGGAGATATTGCCCTGAAAAAGGCTCAGCACGGCGAGTAGCTGTTTAACCTGCGCCATGGTTAAAGTGTCGGTCGACGGCGTAAAGGGCGTGGTGAAGCCCGCCGCCATCAGGTGTCGCACGACGTGTGAGGAGGTCAGGAGCCGGATTCCAAATGACCTATAGACACTGTTCGTGTGGAGTCTCCGATGGAGGGTTTTCGAAACTACCGTCATACCGATCGAGTTGAGGGCGTCAGCCGAATCGTATGCTTCGCTAAGCATCGGGAGATACGCTGCGGCCGGAGT
The DNA here is from genome assembly GCF_005937985.2 of Arthrobacter sp. KBS0702. Lineage (NCBI taxonomy): Bacteria > Bacillati > Actinomycetota > Actinomycetes > Micrococcales > Micrococcaceae > Arthrobacter > Arthrobacter sp. KBS0702. The sequence continues at coordinate 836,124 of NZ_CP042172.1, forward strand.
TACGAACGCGCCGTGCGTAGTCTCTATGACAGGTAGATCCGATACAACAGGGAACAACTCGTCAAGGTAAGTCTGCGAATGGTCCGAACTGTTGCTTGCTGCATTCCGCGAAAGACTTTCAATCTCTCCAAGTATTTCCCAAAAAGCGGGAATGCCGATCTGGCGAACCAGGTCCATCGCACCGTCGGCGAGGGCGGAGCCGACAGCGGCGATCGCAGCGCGGTTCCAGTCGGAGTAGACATCACTCTCGAAGCGAACGGACTTTCGGTCGGTGCTGGGATAGAAAGCGGCATTCACACGGCCCGGAAGACCGCTCGGTGTTTGCGTAGGCAGAGTTGCATAGAGCATCCCGGGAGTGAATTCGGCCCCAATCGGAAGCGCAACAGTGACGGCGCTGGAACGGTCGGCGTCGATCAGCCCGTGGGAAGCGGCGACTAGAGCTTCTGCTTGCGGGCGAAAGTCGGCTGTCAAGAACAGCCAGTTAGTGTTGTTGACGTCATCTTTGATGACTACGCCATTAGCCGTCCGGGCCGCTTCGACCCGATAGTGACGCTTGCGAGTCGTGACTTCGATCTGCGACACATGCTGAAGAAACATAAGCATTGGCTTGGCGGCTTCAAGCAGAGCGTCCTCGATTTCGGCGACTGTCTCATCGGTAACCGGAGGAACTGAAAGCGCAGCACGAAATTCGCTGTTCCCTCGTGCCCAGGGAAGTACAAACGTCGTTCCGTCCGCGGTGTGACTACGTCGGCAGTCACCTTCGCAGGCCCGGATCCGCTCATTTTCGGACGCAGACTCGTCGATTATCCAGTGCTGGTCCGCATAGAGGAGCTCCGGGCGATCCGTGATCTGATAGACCGAGGTGAAACCGACGCCGAATGCGCCTGTAGTTTTGGCGTCGTCTGCCTTGTTGCGGCCAGCAAAGCGCCTGAATGCGTGTAGGTCACAGCGTCGAGCCCAGAGGCAAGTGTCTCCGTCGTCCTTGCAGTCGGTGAAGGTGCCATCGTTCGTCACCGTCAGCGCTTCATCGTCGACTTTGAACGTGACAGTGGTCGCGTTGCCGGCGTCGTCGGCGTTTTGAGTCAGTTCGTGGGGAATCGTTGTCGGACCGCCAAGGTCGCGAAGCGCAGTCGCTAGTGCATCCAAGTAGCTGGAAGTTCTCGAGAGCGTTCGTCGCTGCTTGGGTGATACCACTTGCATTTCCTCCTGAACCATTTAGCTCGATGCTAGGTTCAATGCCGGAGAAAGTCGGCGTATTGCTCAGTCGGCGCGTCGGCCGAGCAAGTGCATGGTTCCCGGAAAGGTCGGGACTGCAAATCCGGTCCTAATTCAAACGGCCGTAATCCCGCGCCCTGGCTCCCAACAGGGGTTCTGCCTCCTAGCTGCGCCCGGGTGGACACACTAGCGTCAACGCATGGATTGCGAACGCCATCAAATACCCTGGCGCAGTGACTAATTACATTTGGGGAGCGGCAGCGGAGCAGCTGCCCGAGGGCCTGTACGAACTTCTCAATACGGATGCACTTGGTGGCCTGCTTGGTCAGGAAGCAGAACTGCAGCCAGTCTTCGCAGAAATCGAAGACGAAGATTCCCCGGATATCCTCTCCCGCCACGTAGCAGACGCCGTCCGCCGGGCCCTGAGCGCGGCCAAACCAGCCGACCGCGTCGCCCTCGCGAACAAGCTCCTCCAGGAACTGAGCACCGGAGACCGCATCGCCCCCGGTCCCACCCAACTCCAGTCCCTCCACCGCCCGGACACCCTCAAACGCCGCAACCTCCGCCGCCCCACCACCAAACTGAGCGACTCCGCTCTTCTGACCAACAGCAAAGACGATCCCAACCTCGCCGCGGAACTCAGGACCGAGATCGAGTCGGCCAACACGGTGGACCTGCTCTGCGCCTTTGTCCGCTGGACCGGACTAAGGCTCCTCGAACCCGCCCTAGAGCAACTCAAAGAACGCGGCGCCCGCCTAAGGGTCATCACCACCACCTACATGGGCGCCACGGAACGTCGCGCCATCGACGAACTCGTCGACCGCTACGGCGCCGAAGTGAAGATCAACTACGAAACCCAGGCCACCCGCCTCCATGCCAAGGCCTGGCTGTTCCGCCGCAACTCCGGCTTCGACACGGCCTATGTCGGCAGTTCAAACCTCAGCCAGGCCGCGCTTCTAGACGGCCTGGAATGGAATGTGCGGCTCAGCTCCGTCGGCACGCCCACCCTGCTGCAGAAATTCGAGGTCACCTTCGACAGCTACTGGGAACAGCGCGCTTTCCAAAGCTACGACCCGGAACGCGACGGCGAAAAGCTGGACGCTGCGCTGGACCGCAACGGCGGCCGGCGTACGGCAATCCCCGGGGCAGCCACCGGCCTTGAGCTCCAGCCCTTCCTCCACCAAGAGGAGATGCTCGAAGATCTCGAAGTCGAACGGCTCAAAGGCTTCAACCACAACCTCCTGGTCGCCGCCACCGGCACTGGCAAGACCGTCATCGCGGCGCTGGACTACAAGCGCCTCCGCGAAGCGGCGGGCAAGGACCTGAAGTTGCTCTTTGTCGCCCACCGCCAGGAAATCCTCAAGCAGGCCATGCGCACCTACCGCGACGTCATGCAGGACGGCGCCTTCGGCGAGCTCTACGTCGGGGAGCACAAACCACGGCAGTGGAAGCACATCTTCGCCTCGGTCCAGTCACTGTCCTCCCTCGGCATCGACAAGCTGGAACCCGACTTCTTTGACGTCGTCGTCATAGACGAATTTCACCACGCCATGGCACCCACCTACCGCCGGCTGCTGGACCACCTGCAGCCGCAGCAGCTGCTCGGCCTGACCGCAACGCCGGAACGGGGCGATGGGGTCGACGTCGCCCAGCAGTTCTTCGACGGCCGCACCGCAAGCGAACTGCGCCTCTGGGATGCCCTGGACGCCGATCTGCTGGTACCGTTCCACTATTTCGGCATCTCGGACGACGTCGACCTGAGCCAGCTGGAATGGAAGCGCGGCAACTATGACACCGCGCAGCTGAACAACCTCTACACCGGCAACGACGCGCGCGCCGCCAAGGTGATCCGCGAACTCCGTGACAAGGTCACCAGCACCGAGCAGATGCGGGCCATCGGCTTCTGCGTCTCGGTCCAGCACGCCCACTACATGGCCGAGGTCTTCAACCGCGCCGGCATCGCCTCCGTAGCGGTTGACGGCAGCACCGACGACGCCGACCGCGCGGCAGCGCTGAAGCGGCTCGCCGAACGCGAGATCAACTGCGTCTTCGCCGTCGACCTCTTCAACGAAGGCCTGGACCTCCCGCAGGTGGACACCATCCTGATGCTCCGGCCCACGCAGAGCGCCACCATCTTCCTCCAGCAACTGGGACGAGGGCTGCGCCGCGCCGAGGGCAAGGCGGTACTGACCGTCATGGACTTCATCGGCCAGCAACGCCGCGAGTTCCGCTTCGACCTGCGCTACCGGGCACTCACCGGCTACGGGCGCAAGGAACTGGAAAAGGCCGTCGAGGACGAGTTCCCCTACCTGCCGTCGGGCTCGCAGATTGTGCTGGACCGGGTGGCGCAGAAGGTGGTGCTGGACAACATCAAGGCCCAACTCCGGTTCAACCGCGCCCAGCTGGTCCGGGACATCGCCTCCTACGCGGAGACGGAACTGGCAAGCTATCTGGAGCGGTCCGGGAACGACGTGAAGTCGATCTACCGGTCCACCAGGGATTCGTGGACCGGCTACCTGCGCCAGGCCCGGCTGATCGACGGGTACTCGCCGCTGGAGACGGTGCTTGGCGGAAGGATCCGGGAGCTGTCCGACGCCGACGAGAAGAAGCTCCTTGGCCGGATGGCCGCGCTGATCCATGTGGATGATCCGGAACGCGCCGCGGCGTACTCGATGCTGGTCGGCGCCGACGCGCCCCGCTACGCGGAGCTCGGCATGCGCGAGCAGACGTTCGCCCGCATGCTGTTCTACACGCTCTGGGACGACGGCGGCGGTTTCCCGTCGTACGACGCCGGCCTGGACTATCTGCGCGGCTACCAGTTCGTGTGCAGTGAGATCCGCCAGATCGTGAAGCTCGGCGTGGCCACGTCCAAGCATGCCGCCAAGGGCCTCGGTGCGGGGCTGCAGCACGTTCCGCTGCTCTCGCACGCAACCTACCGGCGCGAGGAGATCCTGGCGGCGCTCCAGTACGGGTCGCTGGAACTCGGCAAGAACGTGCAGCACCGCGAAGGTGTGGCCTGGTGTCCCGCGACGTCCACGGACGCCTTCTTCGTTACGCTCAACAAGGACGACAAGAAGCACTCGGCTACGACGATGTATAAGGACTATGCGATCAGCCCTGAGCTCTTTCACTGGGAATCGCAGAACGCCACCTCGCCGGGAAGTCCGACGGGCAGGCGCTACCTGGACCGGGCTGCTCATGGCTCGAAGGTCCTGATCTTCACGCGCGACACGTCGGAGGACGAGACCGGGCTGACCGTTCCGTACACGTGCCTGGGCCAGGTGGACTATGTGCAGCACTCGGGTGAAAAGCCGATCGCGATCACGTGGAAGCTTCACCGGCCGATGCCGGCGGATGTGTTTGCGACGGCTGCTGTGGTGGCGCAATGAATATGATCCCTATGACCTGTCCGGGGGTGGAAGATTTGTCCGTTTTCCTCAGGTGAAAGGATCAACCTCATAAGTTCACCGGGTCCCTTCTGCGCATCGCTGAAACTATGTCTCTGAGGTCGAGGGAGAAATTTGCTCAGTTGGCGCTCATCCGTCCCCCGACCCGCTAAGCGTTGCAGTGCATTGCCATGCGCGCGGGCTGACAGGCACCTCAACACTTCAGCCAAAGGCCCTACTATCGCGGATACCCGATGTGCCGATTGTGGTCTTCAACGGTGCCCACCCGTCGGTGACCGTAGAATTTTAGCCATCTGTTCCAAACCACTGCGGCTGCGTACACCGAGAGCACTCGGCGCATATCGACGGTTGTATGCTTCCTCTGCTAGGGAGCCGTCCGCCTCTCGTTGCCGTCGGTGCGCAAGGGAGTTCCGAGGACTAGAAGTAAAGCCACAGCCGGCACGAGGAGCCCGGGGTCTGCCCAGGCCGGTCTTCCCAGTAGACATGTTTGGGTTGGCTCACCAGAGCTGAAGCTCGCTCAGCGAGGTTGGATTCCAACTCGTTATTTGCGGGCCGGCAGGGGACCCGGGCTTCGCCTGGCGAATTGCTGGCTTGGTGCGGGATATTTTAGAGCTTGTCGATCCAAGTCTCTTCTTCACGGTTGTCCCAGGCCGAGCCGGAAAGTGTCTCAGTTTTACGTCCCCACCGTTCGATTCGAGACAACACTTGGCGGACTTCGCGTGAATAGATTTCACCAATATTCGTAATTTTCCGAGCGATGGAACTGTGAATGACGTCCTGACGTTCGGTCATGTCGGATATTCCAACTTTGTCAAAGGAACGACGAATACTTGCGATCTGCGCAGGTGACACGAAAGGATCCTCGACGACTGGGTGTATGGGTGGCGCCTCGGGAAGATCAAAGAGTCTTGGTTCCTCATGCGTCATTTGCGGGCACATTCCTTCGCTGGGTGGAGGGCGACGCGCCCATTTTATCCGGTTCATCTGGGAAAATTATGTACCGAGGCCTCACTAGGCACATCGTGCGGCCCGAGAACGTGCGCTTCGCCGCGGTGTCCTTAAGCGGCGTGGAAAACTACCGGCATTCGGGAGTTCATTTGTAAGGCTCTGGTTCCACAACAGTGTGTAGGACTGGGGGCCTCGCAACCCCGCCACGTTCATGCGTACATCAGGCGTAAGTGAGAGATTGGTCCGGATCACCCTTCGCGTCGGCGTCGGCGTCAGGCTTGGGCGCATCGCTTCAGAAGATAATCTCACCTATGTCATTGGCCTTGGTGCCGATATCGAACGTTCGTCTTTAGGATGGGTCGGGGGTGGGGTAGAGGATCGAGGTCCCTCTTTCCTGGAGAATTGGAACGCATCGTCGAACTTACCCGCTTGAATCTCACCGATACCGCGCTACATGCGGTACCACATACTTCCCAGCTGGTGGCAAGAGGCCGGAGCTGCTCGCTGCATCAGTGATGATGTCACTTCTCGAAATGGGCCAAGTCATAAATCGAAGACCGACACGCAAGCCTTACCATCCGATCCTCGACACCGGGTTTACGCTGGGGTCGTGAAAATAGCTGAACGGATAATTCTCGGAGACCTTAACAAATTTCAACACGGCGAAGCTTGGGAGCAAGCTGAAACCGAAATCGAGGCAGCAATTCACGCTGTAGTCTGGCCTCCTGGGGCGATAGACTTTACGATCCAACCGGCACGGAAAGGTAACGGCGTTGTGCCAATAAAGGCAGAGTGCATGTCCTCTTTGAAGGCCGCCGGTTGGGAGGTAGAACGGAGGTTTGGGATACCAGGCGACGTGCGGCCTGGGCCCATTGACGCTCAGAAGGAAATCAACGGAGACGTAATTCTTCTAGAATGGGAGACGGGAAACATATCGTCGAGCCACAGGGCGCTCAACAAAATGGCGGTAGGAATTAAGTCCACAAATGCAATAGCCGGCGTACTCATAGTCCCGAGCGCTGACTGCGCAAAGTATCTAACGGACCGCATTGGAAATATCCGAGAGTTGCGACCATACTTTCCAATCTGGGAAGAGTGGGCGAGCTCATATGGGTTTCTGGCGATCTACGTGGTGGAGCACGACAATGTTGACAGCGACGTTCAGCTCATCGGAAAAGGACTGGATGGGCGGGCTAGAGGAGCAGTCAGAGCCTAGTGCCACGTGGGGATAACGGCGCCCTATGAAGCCTCGATTCTATCGAGGCGCTTCCGGGGTTTCCGTACGCTGTCTCCAGCATTGGGCATGTCTACGACATTTTCGACGCCAATGAGTCGATTCGTTATGTGGGAACAATCGCCGATTTCGACACCGATCCATCGTCGATGCATTTTCTCGGCAACGGCATACGTCGTGCCGCTTCCGCCAAAAGGGTCGAAGACCATATCACCGGGAACGCTGGCGATAGTGAGAACCCGCTCCAACAACTTCTCACTGAGTTCGTTTGCTCCGCGGTTTTTAGTTCGTTTATGCCTCACTGGGGAAATGTCAAACCAGACATCGGTCAGATTGATCCCATCGGGATGCAGCTTATTACGATGCCCTCCGTAGTCCTTGATGTCTTTGCCGCAATGGCGGCAGACATCAATCGGGAGGCGCGGGCGCTCAAACGTCTTCGGCTTGCCTTTGGTGAAATACAACAGGGAGTAATGGCTTGGATAGAGCTTCTTTTGGATTGGCAATCCGAATTTAATATCGATGGCAACCCAGTGTCGGAACAGCAACCCAAGATCCAGCATGCTTTGCCCGTTGCTTATGTTCCACTTGGGGAGGTTATAAAGGAAAAATGCCCCGCCTGGCGCCAGAACCCTGGCGCACTCCGTGATCCAGGCACGGCTCCAATCCAAGTATTCATGCTCCTTCATTTCGTCGGTTATGCCCCTGCCGTAGTCCTTGCCGAGGTTGAACGGCGGATCAGCGAAAACGACGTCCACAGAATCGGACTCCATTTCCGCAAGCAGATCCATGCAGTCGCCTCTGTATAACTTCCCCAGGTCGGTTGCGAGTTCCAGTTCCAAGATGATCCTTCCAGCGGTGATGGAGTCCAATGTAAAGCGGGGGTACGACGAAAGCAGCCCGCGCCGCCGGCGGCCCAGGGGCCTCAACCCGGTCCGAGTAAGACCGCGGCTGTTGACCCCGACGGCTTATCGGTGGACTGAGGCGCCCGGTTGGCGTCCCATGCGCTGTCGGGTTCCGGCGGACACCGTCGCGAACGGTCCACGAATAACCGCGCTGGCACCATGGAGCCAAGGAGACGCCGGCGCTCGATGCCTGCGTCGCAATCATCGCCTACGTGAAGGCGCAGAAGCCCTGCTAGTCCTGATGCAGATCTGACTCGAGGTCTGCAGCGATGCGAAACGCCGCGAGTACCCGCGGTCAGTTGAGGAAGGCTGTCCGTCGCTCATGACCTACCAGCTTAGTAGATCCCGACGGCTGTATCGTACACACAAGGCCGCCTAAGGGCCTGAAGGCAATTAACGGCTCTGCTTGCGCGCAGGCTGATCATGTGGTGGCTGCCAGCGGTATTTAAACCTGCTGGACGGAAGTGCTTAGATGTGCTTTGGGCGAAGCGGGACGAGCTAGTTTATGCACACGCGCGTTCGCGCAGTCTCAGGAGGCGGCCAGCTGATAGCGTGCGTGCAGAGGGCCGTTCCTACTTAGCGAGCCAACAGACTTTTGGGGAGGGAATCGTGACTGAATCGGAATCGACCGTCAACGGGCGTAGCAATTCGGACGCAAGCAGGGGAGCCGAGAGCTTCGACGGCGAGATTCTTGTGGGCTCAAGGATTATCGACGACCTTAGCTCTGGCCTTTATAACAGTCCAGCCTCGTGCCTCAAGGAGCTGGTCAACAACAGCTATGACGCGGATGCAACCGTCGTTGAGGTGCTAATCAAGCCGGATGCAGAATTCATTGCTATTGAGGACAATGGCTGCGGAATGTCCAAGGCCGAATTCAGCACACACTTTAGTAGAATTTCTGAATCCCACAAGCGGGAAGGCTCTAGCTTCACCCCCTCAGGTCGTCCGAAGATTGGCAAAATCGGTATTGGCTTCATTGCGGCTAACGAGCTATGTGATCGAATGGAGATTCACTCTACCAAAGAAGGTAGCCGTGAACGCCTGGTAGTCACCATTGACTTTGAAGTAATGCGGACCAAATCACCAGCAGAACGCAAGGAAGGGGCCGAGAACTATAAAAAAGGAGACTATTCAGGCGTAGTAACTTTCGATGCCGATCCGGGCGAGCACTACACTAAAATCTATCTTAAGGATGTGCGAGAATCGGCTCGTGAGATTATGGCCGGCGCCGAGCCGCCTCGGGAAGACATGGCCTATAAGTCATTCTACGGGCTCAAGCCGGAAACTATCGCGGATAATCTGGCGCATCTTAAGTCTTGGTCGGAACTGGACGAATATAGCAAAACAATGCTTGGCGTTGCTTTGAATGTACCTGTTGCCTATCCCGGTGGTTGGTTGGGAGAAGATCCTCCGAACGAGGTCCTTGACTTGGCCGATCATGTAACGCAGCTTAGATTTAGCGTAAATTATGATGGCACCCCGCTGTATAAACCGATCGTCTTACGAAGCGATGCCCGTAAATCTAAGATGATAACTCGACCGGTCGTGTACGAAGGTAAGAATGTTTCGTTGCGGGGATACTTTCATGCGACTCACGGTATGCTTCGACCAGAAGATCTTAATGGAGTCTTAATTCGCATAAGGAATGCGGCTGTTGGTGAGTATATTCGAGACTTCTTGGGATATCCCTCAAGTACGGGCCAGCTGTTCCAGCGATGGGTGAGCGCGGAAATCTATGTGGATGACAGGTTGGAAGATGCTCTCAACATAGATAGAAGGACTCTTCGTGAGACCCATGATGCATATGTGGAGCTTCGGGAGTGGTTGCATGATGAGCTGTCAGCTTTTATTAAGCAGGTTCGCAGGGAGCTGTATTCTGAACCCTCGAAGAAGAGGTCCGTCGAGCGCGGTAGGGCGGCCGCAACTGCGCTGGCCGAAGTAGCCTCCCTAGCGGAAAATCGGATTTCCGTTACGGCCCGAAACGAGGTGGTCGAAGCCACGTTGCTCGGTGACCTTTCCCCTGGCCGTCATAAGTCGCCGCGGACCTTCTCCGTGGCTGAGGTTTTTGAGATGGCGATCAAAGTGGCGGCCGATACACTTCCACGTCCTCTTGCTGAAGCATATATCGCCGAATTTTCTCGCCGGATGAAGGGATGAACGCGCTGCCGCCGGCCGATCGTGCCATAGATTTGGCCATGGCCTCAGCTTCGGAATCCAAAAACTACATACGCAGTCGCTGGATTCAGGAGATTAATCGCAGACGGGTCGGTCACGACTCCGGGGTCCTTTATGTAACTCTTTGCGGCGCTCATGGGCTCGACATCAGCGCGCTAATCGACGCTGGTGTCATTGGGCTGACGGAGAATGATTCAATCGCGGCTGCTGATGCCGGGCTAGTTGTCGCATATGAAAAGAACATGCCTGCGGTCGCCGCCGTTAAGAGGAAGTTTCCCGGCCTCAAGGTCGTGGAAAGTGATATACATGAGAAGTTACGCGTGGGCGCGCTTTTTGCGAGCCCGAGTAGAGAAGACAAGCAAATTTTCCGGGCCCCGGTGATAAATCTGGATTATGACGGAAATGTTCGAATCCAGGACGGTAAGTCGCCGTTCGTGGAAGCAGCTGTCCGACTAGCCGAATTTCATGCCTCTGACATGAAGTCATGGTCACTGCTGATAACGGCTAATGCTTCCATCTCGTGGGACGAAGATGGTCAGAAATGGGCTAAGTCTTTCCTCTCTCAATATCTTGAAGAGGAGCTGGTTCTTTCCCAGAAGGTTCAAAGTGACGTTCGCTTCCTGGCTGAGGATTGCGATCTCCGACAAGTCGACTTTGACGTCCAGCAATATATTGTGTCCATATTCCTACCGCTGCGACTAGCGGACGACTTGGTGTCGCGTCACTGGCTTGTTTCACCGTCCTCGGTCTTCGTCTATTCCGGAGGCGGTGGTGCCCCGATGGTTTCTTGGATCTTGAGCATCGATCATGATCCAAGTGCCCCCGCTAACCGGCTTCGGCTGCTGAAACAATTGCCACAAACGCTGATGGCTTGCGTAGAAGATTTACGTGAGTCTGGGGGTGCGGACGGCTCAGACGTAGCCGAGCGATGAGATACTGCGACACCCAGCCACGCCGCCGCGCGTCCGACAAGTGCCACCAAGGGCGAATGTCGGCACGAAGAACCACAGAGTGGAGGTCCTCGAGCCGTATTGGGTAGGTCATCATTCGCTGCGAGCCTTAGTTCTCGACCGCGAGTGCACGACTAGCTGCCGATCGTCCTGGCCGACCTGGTGGAGCAGGGGTTCGACACCCTCATCAACCACAAGGACACGGCCGTGATGTGCTGGTGCATCCGTAGCGGCCGGAGCTTGGAAACCTCGCGTCACCGCCCCGCGATATGGCCCGCCACGAACTCCGCGTCGTCGCCCACCACGGCCAACGTCGCCGACAGGTGCTTCGTGAGCCAGGGCAGGCCCACGGCGTAGAGGCCCGGGACCTCGGTGACGCCGCGGCTGTGCCGCGGGTAGTTCCGCTCGTCGAGGACCGGGACGTCGAGGAAGCCGAAGTCCAGGCCGTAGCCGGTGCACCAGATGACTGCGGTGACGCCCTCAGTCGTCAGGTTGAGCCGCGCCCCCGATTCTGGGGGCAGCCAGTCGTCCGCCGGCGTGGGCTCTGCGGGCGGGGCGTCGATGCCTGCCGCGGCGATGTAGGCGTCGGCCATCCGCCCCAGCCGCGCATCGAACCCCGCCTCTACCAGCGCGAGGCGTTCGGGGAGATCATCGCTGAAGACGAGGGCGCCGTCGTCCGTTCCCTCATACCGGGCGTGCAGGCGGACTCCCCGGCGGCCGAGGTCGCGAAGGTGGATGCTGTGGCCGCCGCCGTTGCCGGAGATCAGCGGGTTGCACATGAACCGCGCGGCCGGCGAGGGCAGCTGGTCCGCCTGGAGGCCGTTGATGCCGAACTCGGGGCCGTGCAGGTTGAGCTGCAGGATCCAGAAGAAAACATCCTGGCCGCGGTACCGCCGCGGAGCCTCGGGGCAGGTCGCGACGGCAAGGTGGACCTCCCGGCCGGCGTCGAGCAGGTCCTCCGTGATCTGGCCGCCGGACTGCCCGGTACCCACCACCAGCACGGCGCCGTCGGGAAGTTGCTGCGCGTTGCGGTAGTCGTGACTGTGCAGCTGAAGGATGTGCCGGGGGAGTGCCGCGGCCGACGCCGGGATTCGCGGACGCTGGAAGGCGCCGTTCGCGAGGACCACGTTCCGTGCGAGCCAGCGGCCCTGGTTGGTCTCTATGGTGAAGCCGCCGTCGACGACGCCGACCCGGGTCACCTCCGTACCGAGCCGGACCGGCGCCTTGATCCGCTCGGCGTAGTCACGGAACAGCCCGATCACCTCGTCGCGGGGGAGGAAGGCGTCCGGCTCGGGACCGTCGTAGACCAGCTCCGGCAACAGGAACGCAAAGTTCGGGGTGTTCAGGTAGAACGAATCCCAGCGGTCCTGCCAGGCGCCGCCCAGTTCCGGCCGCTGTTCCAGCAGTTGATGGTCGACGCCGTTCCGGCTCAGCCAGTAGCTGGTCGCCAGGCCGGCCTGCCCCGCGCCGATCACCAGGGTGTCGACCTCGTGGACTGGCTCTGCGCCGGGGGAGGGCACGGCTACTTCTTGGAAACCCTTGCGGACTTCGGAGCCTTGGTGGTCTTCGGCGGCAGCCCGGCCACGTACTCGAACGCCTTTTCCACCCAGACCCTGGCGCGCGCTTCGTCGTCGCCGTCGCCGTTCCAGATCTCCGGCAGCCCGGTGTAGCCGCCCATGGGGCGCTCGGCCGGCCCGAACGGAACGGTCCGCTCGGTGCGTTCGAGCGTCGCTTTGTCCGCCTCGGAGAGCTTCACCCCGATGGTGGGGCCGAACAGGCCGGCGAACATGTTGCCGTTCACGAACGCCCCGAGGTTCCCGAACATCGGCTTGATGACCACCTCGGGAGTCTCCGGCACCACAGCGCGGAAGCGGGCCTTGTCGGCGTCGGACGCTTTCGGCATTTCCATGAGCACCTCCGGGACGCTGCGGGCCACGAGTGGGCTTTCCTGCAGGATATGCCCGCCACCGGGCGCGGTACAGGCCGCCGATGTGCAGCCGCGTTATCGGTGATCGGATTTCCCATCGATGATCCCAGCATTCGGCCGCGACTCCTCAGTTGGCAGGCTGCCCTTGTCCGTCTGGACCCTATGTCGCGGGATGTCATCAGGAGCCGCTCGCGCCACCGACGGCTGCGGCGCAAGTTGAGGTTGGTTCGTCGACGGCCCAGGTAACGGTTGGGGTGTTCACATAACCGGTCCTGCTTGGAACAATGTCGGCATGGCACGGATTATCCGGTTCCTGTTGTTCCTGGCAGCCATGGCCTACCTGATCGTGGCAACCTGGCTGTTCGTCGTCGCGCTCGTCATTACAGTGGCGGTCGTCGGGCATGTGCGCGGCAGGCGCCGGGTCGCCCAGCGCGCTGCCATGGCAGCAAAGCTCCACCGTCCACCCACCCCGCACTCTCTACCGCGCCCGGCGCCGATCGCCGCCCCGGCATCTGCCTATCTGCGCCGGTGGTCTGTCCAGCGCCGGCGGTACGTCGCCGGTGACAAGGACGACTGGGACAAGGCCTTCAGGGACGCCGAGCTTGGGGCGCAGGTTAGCCTCGCCGGGCCGGGCGCCTACCTGAGGTAGCACGGGTCCCGCTGGGTGGTTCAGGCATCGCTGGGCAACCCGGCGCAACCTGCGGTGGCCAGTTCAGGCCTCGAGCTCGTGGGCAAGTTCGGCGATGCTCGACGCCGAGAGGTCCCAATCGCTCTCCGGCGTCAGATCCGCAACCTGGCCAGGGCCGTATTCGGTGGGGCGGGCGATGAACGCCGTCGCCAGCCCGGCCTCCCGGGCAGCACGCAGGTCGTTGTTGTGGGCGGCCACGAGCATCACTTCCCCAGGCCTGAGGTCCAGGAATTCCGCGGTCCTAAGGTAGGCCGTCGGCAGTGGCTTGTACGTGCGCGTCATGTCCGAGCCGATGATGACGTCCCACGGAAGGCCGGCGTTTCTGGCCATGTCCAACAGCAGTGAGGTGTTGCCATTGGAGAGAGGGCCCACGATGTAGCTACGGCGGATGGCGGCCAGTCCCGCCAAGCTGTCCGGCCACGGCGGCAGCCGGTGCCAGGATTTGTTCAGCTCGTCAAGGGTTCCGGCGTCCACCCGGTCCGGATCGAAGCCGTGGCGGCGGAGCACCGGATCCAGGTTTTCGCGGTGGAGTGTGTCCAGGGTGGCGAATGCGCGGGATCCGGAGCGGATGGCCTCCATTGCCGGCTGGTAGAGGGCGCGCCAGTCATCGGCGAACGCCTCGGCGTCGAGATCCTGCCCGTGTGCCGCGGCGAAGGCGGCCGCCTGCCGGGCGACGCCAGCGCGCCAGTCCACCACTGTGCCGAAGGTGTCGAAGAGGACGGCGCGTACCTCGCACCCGGTTGACGGTGAACGGTATGGCTGGAACTTCATAGCCTGTCTCCTTTGCGAGAGTTCGCTGAACGTTAGTCTGGCACTATACGCACCTTGCGCATTGGCGAAACGGCCGCGCCTTCTCTTCCCCGGTTCCTGCCCGCCTGAGCCGGGTTTCCAACTGTGTTCAGCGAGGAACCGCGCGGGGCCGGTCCCGGCCCGCTCAGGAGAGCGGCTGCCGCGCGCCGACGCTGACGGAACCGGCCGGTCCCACGTACGAGGGTGCGCCGAACCCTTCGAGCTCAAGCCCAACCGAGATGATCCCGCTGGCCATCGTGTGGGCGAAGTACCCCGGCGTGAGGGTCTGCACCGCTCGGGTGACGCGGGAGCCGACGGGGTTGCGCTTCGCCGGGACGGTGGTCATGGCACCCAGCTGAGGGCCTGCCGATCTTCCCCGACGGAGAACAAACGCGCCCATCGGGGTCCGATGGGCGCGTTCGTTGGGAGGTTGGGTTTTGCGTGCGGCGCTGGCCTAGGCGCGGGCCTTGGCGCGGCCCTTGGTGAGGATGACTGCCAGCGCGATCATGCCGGCGCCGAGCACCAGGTGCAGGATGTTGTCCAGGCTGTTCAGCGGCACAAAGTCGCCGGCCGAATCTTCCGGGACCACCAAGCCGTACACGAACAGGACCAGGTAGATGACGCCGCCGTAGAGCAGGAAGGAGCGGGCGCCGGTGGCGGTGCTGGCCAGCACCAAGCCGGCGGCGCCGAAGAGCAGGTGGACGACGTTGTGCAGGACCGAGACCTGGAACAGGCCCAGCAGCATGGCCTCGGAGTGGTGGCCGGCGAACTGCAGCGACTCGTAGTCGGTGGTGATCCCCGGGACGAAGCCCAGGACGCCGACCAGCAGGAACACGGCGCCGACGGCGAGGCTTGCCTTCTGGACGGTGGTGCGGGCTGTGGTTCGGGAATGGGTCGTGGTGGTCATGCGGGGCTCCTTGGGTGCGGGCTTGCGGTGACGGGCCGGCCGGTGTGCGGCCGGCCCGATGCTTATGCCAGCAATTCGGAGGACACAGGGCTGCGGATTGCTCGAGGAAGATTAAGACCTTGCTGCTGAGGGCAGTGGCTACCTTCGGCGGCAGCCAGCGGCGGTAGAGGGAGGCATCTGTAAGGATGGACCTCATGAATCAGCGCAGCATCCGCCAATACCAAGATTCGGTCACGGTCAACGCATCCGCCGAGACGCTCTACGACCTGGTCTCCGACATCACCCGCACCGGTGAGTGGAGCCCGGTTTGTACGTCATGCTGGTGGGACGACCAGGACGGCGCCGGCCACGTCGGTGCCTGGTTCACGGGCCGTAACGAGCTCCCGACGCGGTCCTGGGAAACCCGATCGCAGGTGGTGGCTGCCGAACGCGGCCGCGAGTTCGCCTGGGTGGTAGGTGGCAAGTATGTCCGCTGGGGCTTCACCCTCACCCCGTCCGACGCCGGAACCGTCCTGAGCGAATCGTGGGAATTCCTGCCGGAGGGGATAGCCATGTTCGATGAGAAATTCGGCGACGGAGCGGACGCCCAAATCGCGGACCGCACCCAGCAGGCGCTCGACGGCATTCCGAGGACGCTCGCCGCCATCAAGCGGATCGCCGAGTCCAGCACTGCCAATATTGGCGCCTAGATCCTGAGACCGGAACGGCTCCAACACCGCACGGCGGCCCGGACGACGTCGGCCGGCGCCGCCCCGCGGCTGGGCGGATGAAGACGCCGCTACCCCGCCCCAATGTAACGAACTGGTAACATAGGGTTGATGCGGAATCAGTCTGGTCAAACCCGAGTCACGCAGTTGGACGGCCTCAGGGGGCTTGCCGCCCTCGTGGTGGTTGCCTGCCATGCGCTCTCCACGCTCCCCGACATCGGGCGGGTGGTGGCCGGCGACCGCACCGGAGGACTGACGAGTTCGGAGGCTTGGGCGGTCTTCTCCCCGCTGCACATCCTCTGGAACGGCACCCCGGCGGTGCACGTCTTTTTTGTGCTCTCCGGCTTCGTGCTGATCCTGCCGTTCACCAAGGCCGGGGCCGCCAGGAGCTGGGCCCCGTACTACGCCAAGCGGCTGCTGCGCCTCTACCTGCCGGCCTGGGCATCCCTGGCCCTGGCGGTCGCGTTGATTGCCCTCATTCCACGGTCGGCGTCGCCGCTGCAAAGCGTCTGGGCGGACATGTACGTGACCGACCCGAGCGTGGGCCAGGTCCTCAAGGATGCCCTGCTCCTGCTGAACGCGAGCACCATCAACACGCCTTTGTGGACCCTCAAGTACGAGGTCGCGTTCTCCCTCCTGCTTCCGGCCTACGTGGTGGCTGCCGTCCGCTGGCGGAACCTCTGGCACCTGAAACTCGTCATCGCGCTGGCCCTGGCCGTCGCGGGCGGGGTGCTCCGCCTGGATTGGCTGATCTATCTCCCGATTTTCGCCATCGGGGCGATCCTTGGCGCCGAACGTGAGCGGATCCGCGAGCTGACCCGGTCCTTGCCGCGCCTCATCTGGCTGCTGGTCGCCGCCGCCGGCCTGTTCCTGGCCAACGCGGAATGGATCAGCCGGGACCAGCCGATCGTCGGCGTCGAGGCTGTGGTCACCGTCGGTGCGACGCTGATCGTCCTGGTGTTCCTGCTGTGCGGCTCGGCGAAGAAACTCGGGGACACCGCCGCGGCGCAGTGGCTGGGCCGCGTCTCCTTCAGCCTCTACCTGGTGCACCTGCCGATCATCCTGGCCGGTGTCACCCTGCTGAGGCAGGTCTCGCTGCCGCTGGCGCTCGCCGTCTCCGTCGCGGCCTCGCTCCTGGCCGCCGAACTGTTCTACCGCTATGTGGAACGGCCTGCGCACCGGCTCTCGATCGCCGCCGGACGCGCCGTGGAGCGGCGCGTCAGCCGGCAGGCAACGGACGCCCGCGGGGCTCGTGAGACCCGAGACTCCCGGATGGACAGCCAGCCGGCCCCGCCGGCCAAGGCCATGGTGAAGCCGACGCCGACGCCGGCGCTCCGCCGCTAAACCGCTGAGGCGCTACGGCGAGCGGCGATCCTGTGCCGCGTGGTCAACCCACCCCGGCCCCAACCCCGGCGGTCTCCTCGACCTCCGCCAAGGCTGCCCGCGCGTCCATCCGAAACCGCGCATGCCCGACACCCACCACAACCGAGGCAATCACAGCGGCCACCCCGAGCCCCAGCCACAACCCCACTAGGAGTGCCGCTGACCCGGTCAGGGCGCCCAGCAAGATCAGTACGATCGCCAGCGCCCGGCGGACCCAGTGGACGCCGCTGCCGCCGGCCAGGCGGGAGTCGGCAGCGAGCCCGGTGATGGTGGACGTGACCACTACCGTGGTGATCTCTGCAACCTTGAGTTTCTTGGCCGTCGCGGCCTGAATCCCCATCACCAGGGCCATCGCCGAGGTAGTGGTGCTGCCCAGGGACTGTTCGGCATGCACCGGCGCCAGGGCCACAAAGACGGTCAACGCCCAGAGGCCCAACGCCACGGTCAGGAAGCTCGCGGAGGTCCGGGCGGACCAGCCCTCGCCGCCGCGACGCAGTACCCGTCCCGCCAAAGCGGCGCCCAACATAAAGAAGGCCAGCGCCAGAGCCGGCCGCAGGATCGGCAGGCCGGTGCCGCCCACCACGGCCATGCCCAGCAGCACCACGTTCCCGGTCATGTTGCCGGTAAACACGCGGTCCAGTCCCAGATAGCCCACGGCATCCACCACGCCGGTGGAAAACGTCAGCATCAGCATCAGGGCCAGATGCAGGCGGTCCGTGCGGACCAAAAATTTTTGGCGATTCACAGAAATATCTCCGATACATCCTTGAAACAAAAGTATACGAATGTAGTATCCATACACCGATTGTATTCAATACAGACGTCGTCTTCGACCCGATGATTTGGATCCGCATGTCACTCTTGTTCCGCACCACCGCCGCCCCGGTCAACGGCCGGCGCTACGCCCGGGCTGCCGCCCTGGTGGGAAGCATCGCCATCGTTGCCGTTGCTGCCACCGGCTGCCAGCCGATCCAAGCCCTGCCAGCAGCCGTCACTCGCACGGACGTAATGTCCGCGCCGATTGGAAACCAGAAAATCCAGGAGGGCGGGGCGCTGGTGATGGCGCTCTCCGCCGAACCGGACCGCCTGGACCCCACGACGTCGTCGTCCCTCTACACGCGCTACGTCATGCAGACGATGTGCCAGAAGCTCTACGACATCGACGACAAGGGCAAGATTGTCCCGCAGTTGGCCACCGCGCTGCCCGTGGTGAGTGCGGACGGCCTTGCCGTGACCATTCCGGTCCGGACCGGCGCCACTTTCGCCGACGGCACCCCGTTCAACGCCGACGCCGCCCGCCTGACGATCGAGCGTGGACTCACCCTGAAAGGCTCTGCGCGGAAGAGCGAATTGGGGCCGATCGCCAGCGTCCAGACGCTGAACGACACCACGCTGCGGATCAACTACAAGAAGCCCTTCGCGCCGATCACCGCAGCCCTTGCGGA
Source organism: Arthrobacter sp. KBS0702 (assembly GCF_005937985.2). Lineage (NCBI taxonomy): Bacteria > Bacillati > Actinomycetota > Actinomycetes > Micrococcales > Micrococcaceae > Arthrobacter > Arthrobacter sp. KBS0702. Next base: position 854,804 of record NZ_CP042172.1, read on the forward strand.
CCGTGCCGGCATGGTGCTCTCACCCAAGGCCGTGGCCGCCGCCGGCGCCGCCTTCGGTGACCACCCGGTCTGCGTGGGCCCTTTCAAGTTCGCTGGGCGCGTGCCGCAGACCTCCATCAAGGTCGAACGGGACCCGCTCTACTACGACGCCAAAAACGTCCATCTGGACACCATCACCTACCGGATCATGACGGACTCGAACATTCGGGCTGCCAACCTGCGCTCCGGCGCCGTCCAGGTGGCGGACTCCATCTCCCCGCAGGACGTGGACGCACTCTCCAAGGAGGCCGGCGTCGGCATCCTGCAGGTGGGGTCGCTGGGCTACCAGGGCCTGACGCTCAATCTCGGCAACACCGCCGGCGTCGGCAAACCGCCGGGGGAGATCAACACCCCCACGGCCAAGGACGCCAAGGTCCGCCAGGCCCTCTCAATGTCAGTGGACCGCGCGGCCTTGGTGAACACCGTCTTCAACAACTGGTACGAACCGGCCTGTTCGCCGATCGCGCCATCAAGCCCCTTCGCCTCGGACCTGAGCAGGGCCTGCCCGGAGTTCAATCCGACCAAGGCCAAAGCGCTGCTGCAGGAAGCGGGAGTGCAGACCCCATACCCGGTGGAGCTGCAGGTCAGCAATTCTCCTGACGCGCTGCGCTACGCCCAGGCACTGCAGGCTGCCGTGGCGGACGGCGGCTTTGCCCTGACCATCCGGCCCGTGGAGTACTCCACCCTGCTGGACGTTCAGACCCGCGGAAGCTTCGCCGCCCTCCAGCTTGGCTGGTCCGGTCGTGTGGACCCGCATGGCAACATGTTCAACTTCCTCGCCACCGGCGCAGGCAACAACTACTCCGGCTATAGCAACCCCCAGGTGGACAAGCTCCTCGCCCAAGCGTCCAGCGTGACCGACCAGGCCGCCCGGGCGCAGCTCTACGGCCAGGTGGTGAAGCAGGTCCAGGCTGACAATCCGGTGATCTACCTTTACCGCGTCCGCAGCCTCACGGCCTACAGCACCACGGTGGCCGGCATCGACACCTTTGCCGACGGCGTCGTCCACCTCAGCAACGCAGCCTTCGTGACGAAGAAGTAAGGACCCACCATGATCCGCTATCTCTCGACCCGACTCTGGCAGTCCCTTGTCACCCTGGTCCTGGCCTCCCTGGTCATCTTCATCGGGATCCGCCAACTCCCCGGCGACCCGGCGATCGCAATGGCCGGGGAGGAAGCCAGCCCCGAACAACTCAATGCCGTCCGGGCCCAGCTCGGGCTGGACCAGCCGCTCCCGGCGCAGTACCTCGCCTTTATCGGCCGGCTCTTGCAGGGCGACCTTGGGCGGTCCACCCGTACGGGCACCCCGGTCACGGACCTGGTAGGAACCACGCTTCCTGTCACCCTCTGGCTGGCCGCCTACGCGATCGTCCTCGCCGTCGTCGCCGGCATCCTCCTCGGGGTCGTCTCCGAGCGCTTCCGCGGCCGCTGGCCCGAGTGGGTCTCCAACGCAGTGGCCCTGGTGGGCCTCTCGGTGCCAAGCTTCTGGCTGGGCCTGCTCGCAATCCTCTATCTCGCCGTCAACCTCGGCTGGTTCCCCGCCTCCGGTTACGTCGACGTCGGGCAGGACCCCGTCCGGGGCCTGTACTACCTGACGCTGCCGGCCATCATCCTGGGCACCGCCCTGGCCGCGGTGATCCTCCGGCAGACCCGCGCGTCCATGATCGAAACCATGAGCACGGATTACGTCCGGACCGCCAATGCCAAGGGCCTCAGCTCCGGCCGTGTGTTGTTCCGGTACGGGCTGCGAAACTCCCTGATCGTTGTAGTCACGATCGTGGGCCTGCAACTCGGCGGCCTGATCTCCGGAGCCGTGGTCACCGAGCGGATCTTCGCCCTGCCCGGCTTCGGAAAGCTCACCCTCGACGCCGTCTTCACCCGCGACTATCCCGTTATCCAGGCCGTGGTGCTCATCATTACCGTGAGCTACATCGTGATCAACCTCGCGGTGGACATCCTGTACTCGGTCATCAATCCGAAAATCCGAGTAGGAGGCAACTAAATGGCCATCACCGAAATCCGCCCCGTAGCGCTGGACTCAGCAGGACTGGGCTCCTCCCGCGGACGTATCTGGAACTCCCTGCGCCGCAATCCGCTGGGCCTGGCCGGCGGCATCATGCTGGCCCTGGTGCTCCTCGTGGCGCTCTTCGCGCCGCTCATTGCGCCGTACGATCCCGCGCAGGTGCACTTCAACACCCCGTTCCAGAAGCCCGGCACCGTCGGCTTCCTGCTCGGCACCGACGACCTGGGCCGCGACATCTTCTCCCGCTTGGTCTTCGGCATCCGTGCCTCGCTGATCGTCGGTGTCCTCTCCGTGCTGCTCTCGGTTCTCGTCGGCGCGCCGCTGGGACTGCTGGCGGGCTACTGGAAATGGCTGGACGTCATCATTTCCCGGCTCACCGATGTCACCCTCGCCTTCCCGTTCCTGATCATTGCCGTGGGGCTGGTGGCCATCAGCGGACCCAGCCTGGGCAACGCCGCAATCGCCCTGGGCATCGCGCACATCCCCGCCATGATCCGGGTGGTCCGCGGTGAAACCCTGCGGATCAAGGAAAGCGACTTTGTGCTGGCCGCCAAAACCATGGACGCCTCCGGCGGCCGGATCATCTTCCGGCACGTCCTGCCCAACACCGCCTCGGCCCTGATCGTGCAGGCCACGGTGATCATGCCGGTCGCCGTGATCGGGGAGGCCCTGCTGTCCTTTTTGGGCCTGGGGATCCAGCCGCCTTCACCCAGCCTGGGCATCATGCTCTCCGATGCCCAGCAGTACATCTTCCGTTCGCCGACCGCGGCAATCATCCCGGGCATCGGTATCGCCGTCATCTGCCTGGCCTTCAATCTCTTCGGGGACGCCCTGCGCGACGCCCTGGACCCTGCAACCTCGAGCCGAAAGTAACCCGTGACCTACACACCCGCAGATTCCTTCACCACCCGCCCCACCCTGCAAGGCACCTTCGGTATGACCGCCTCCACCCATTGGCTCGCGACGGCGTCCGCGCAGGCCGTGCTGGAACGCGGCGGCAATGCGTTTGACGCTGCCGTCGCCGCCGCCTTTGTACTCCACGTCGTGGAGCCGCACCTGAACGGCCCGGGCGGTGACATGACCGGCGTCTTCGTCACCGCAGACGCTCCCTCCGACCCCGTTGTCCTGATGGGGCAGGGTCCGGCGCCCGCCGCAGCGACCCGCGAACACTACCTGGCCGAGGGCCTGGAACTCGTGCCCGGTGCCGGCGGCCTGGCCGCGGCCGTTCCCGCCGCCGTCGACGCCTGGCTCCTCCTGCTCCGGGACCACGGGACCTGGGAGCTCGCCGACGTACTGGCCTTCGCGATCGGCTACGCCCGGGACGGTCACCCGATTGTGGACCGGGTGGGAACCACCATCGCTTCCGTCAAGGACCTCTTCACGGAGCACTGGCCAACGTCGGCCGCCCTCTGGATGCCGGACGGCAAGATTCCGTCCGGCGGGGACATGGTGAAGAACGTCGCCTACGCCGATGTCCTGGACCGGCTGGTCGCGGCCGGAGCCGGCGATGCGGCCGAAGGGGCCGGATCGCGCGAGTCCCGGATCGACGCCGCCCGGCGCGAATGGAGCGAGGGCTTCGTGGCGAAGGCCGCCGTCGAATTCCTGGCCACCCCGCACCGCCACTCCTCCGGCACGGACCACGCCGCGGTCATCACCGAAGCGGACTTCGCGGCCTGCAGCGCCTCCTACGAATCGGCCGCCACACTTGAATTCCGCGGACACACGATCGCCAAGACCGGTCCCTGGGGCCAAGGCCCCGCCCTGCTGCAGACTCTGGCGATCCTGGACGGTTTCCCGGACGAATATCTGGATCCCTCCACCGCCCTCGGTGCCCACACCATCCTGGAAGCGCAAAAGCTCGCCATCGCCGACCGCGAGGCGTACTACGGCGACGCCGCCGTGCCGCTGGACTACCTGCTGAGCCCGGAGTACGCCGACCAGCGGCGCGAACTCATCACCGACCGGGCCTCGCATGAGTTCCGCCCGGGCACCGTTCCCGGCCACGAGCCGTTCCTCCCGCCGCTGCGCACCGAATACCTGCCGCCGTTGCACGCCGGCAAAGGCGAGCCCATGTTTGCCGGCGTCGGCGAACCCACCGTGATGCCGACCGGGGAAACCCGCGGCGACACGTGCCACATTGACGTGGTTGACCGCTGGGGCAACATGATCTCGGCGACCCCCTCGGGTGGATGGCTGCAGTCCTCGCCCACCATTCCCGCCTTGGGCTTCTGCCTGGGCTCCCGGCTGCAGATGACCTGGCTGGAAGACGGCGCCCCCTCTACGCTGGCCGCGGGCAAACGTCCGCGCACCACCCTGACCCCCACCCTGGTCCTCAAGGACGGCAAGCCGGTCACGGCGCTGGGCTCGCCGGGCGGCGACCAGCAGGACCAGTGGCAGCTCCTCTACCTGCTCCGGACCCTGGTGGGCGGGTACTCGCCGCAGGAAGCGGTGGATGCCCCCGCGTTGCACACCACCTCCATCCCGGGGTCTTTCTGGCCCCGGACCTGGACCCCGGGCGGCGCCGTGGTCGAGGACCGGCTGGGCGAAACCGTCATTGACGAGCTGGAGCGCCGCGGCCACGTTGTCACCCGCGCCGGAGACTGGGCCCTCGGCCGGCTCTCCTGCGTGGTCTCCGATCCCGAATCCGGCCTGTTGAAGGCCGCCGCCAACCCACGAGGAGCCCAGGGCTATGCAGCAGGACGTTAACACCAAGGACACAACCCTTCTCTCCGTTCGCAATCTCGAGGTCAGCTACGGCGGGGCCCCGGTGCTGGACAGCGTCAGCTTTGACCTCAAGAAGGGCGAACGTGTGGCGGTGGTCGGCCAGTCCGGCTCGGGCAAGTCCACCGTGATCGGCGCCATCCTGGGCCTGCTCCCGGGCACGGGCCGGATCTCCAACGGCTCCATCCTGCTCGACGGCACGGATCTGGCTGACCTGAACGGGAAGCAGATGCGCGCCATCCGCGGCACCCGGATCGGCTTGGTCCCGCAGGACCCGATGTCCAATCTAAACCCGTCCATGAAGGTCGGCGCGCAGATCGCGGACGCCCTGGTCAGCAACGGCCTGCGCGGCCGGGCCGCCGTGAAGAAGCGCGCCGTCGAACTGATGGCGGAAGCCGGGATCCCCGACGCCGGCCGCCGGTACGGGCAGTACCCGCACGAGTTCTCCGGCGGGATGCGCCAGCGGGTGCTGATCGCGATCGCCCTCGCCGGCGAACCGGACCTGCTGATCGCCGACGAACCGACCTCCGCGCTCGACGTCACCGTGCAGCGGCAGATCCTGAACCACCTGCAAACCCTCGTGGACGCCCGTGGCACCTCGTTGCTCTTCGTCACCCACGACCTGGGACTGGCCGCCGACCGCACGGACCGGATCATCGTGATGGCTGACGGCAGGATCGTCGAAACCGGCACACCGCAGGAAATCATGTTCGACCCGCAGGAGGAATACACCGCCCGTCTGGTCGCCGCGGCGCCGTCGGCCAGCCTGCTGCCCGGCGTCGGGGTGATGGCGGGGCCAGCCGCCGGGGCATCGCCGGTTCCGGTGCTGACGGTGCGGAACCTCTTCAAGGAGTTCAAACTGCGGGGCCAGCGCGGCGGGGTGGTCAAGGCCGTGGACGATGTCTCCTTCAGTGTCGAACGCGGCACCACCACCGCCATCGTCGGTGAATCGGGTTCGGGCAAAACCACGGTGGCCCGGATTGTCCTGGGCCTCGAAACCGCGTCCGGAGGAGAGGCCCTCATCAACGGCGGCAGCCTCGCCACCAGCAACGTCCGCGAGCGGCGCGCCCTGCGCCGGATCGTCCAGCCGGTTTTCCAGGACCCGTTCGGCTCCCTGGATCCGACCTACTCGATCGAGCGACTGATCGACGAACCGCTGCGGATCTTCGGCGTCGGGAATCCGCAGAGCCGGCGGCAGCGGGTGGGCGAGCTCCTGGACCAGGTGGCCCTTCCTCGCACTGTCGCCCAGCGCCGCCCGAATGAACTTTCCGGCGGGCAGCGCCAGCGCGTGGCGATCGCCCGGGCGCTCGCTTTGGAACCCGAGGTCCTCATTTGCGACGAGGCCGTCTCGGCGCTGGATGTGCTGGTCCAGGAACAGATCCTGGACCTGTTGGGAGACCTGCAGGATAGGCTGGGCCTGAGCTACCTCTTCATTACCCACGATCTGGCCGTGGTCCGCCAGATCGCACACAATGTGGTGGTCATGAAATCCGGAAAAGTGGTGGAATCGGGCAGCGTGGACCAGGTCTTCCTGGCTCCGTCCGCCGACTACACCCGAGAACTACTTGGAGCCATTCCTGGTGCAGCATTCGCTAGATAGCGCGGAAAACGCCCCCCGGCAGCGCGTCCAGGACGAGATCCGGCGGGACATCATTTTCGGTGTTCTCCCGGCGGGCAGCCGGATCACTGAGACGGCGTTGGCGCACAAGTACGGTATCTCCCGGGTACCGGTGCGGGAAGCGCTGCGGGCGCTGGAAGTTGAGGGCTTCGTTGAGTCGAAACCCTTCGCCGGGTCAACGGTCTCTGCCATCCCGGTCGATGACGCAGATGACCTCTTTGCCATCCGGGAAGCCTTGGAGGCGGCCACCGCACGGCGGGCCGCCCGCAACGCGGCGGCGCAGTTTGCCGCGGGCGGCCCCGACCCGGCCTGGTGGAAAACCCGCAAGGACCTTGCCGCCCTGTTGGAAGAGGGAGACCAGGCGATTGCCGACGGACGGATCGATTTGCTCCCAGAGCTCAATATCCGCTTCCATCTGGGCGTCGCGGAGCTGAGTCGAAGTGCTTCCCTGACGGCACTCCTGCGCCAGATCTCGGGGAAGATCGAATGGCTCTACGCTTCGGACGTCGATTCCCGGGGAAAGAGTTCCTGGAGCGAGCACCGCACCATCATGGCGGCCATTGACGCCGGGAACGCCCAGGCCGCGGAGCAAGGTATGGCCGCCCACGTGCATAGTTCGAGACTGGGCTATCTGAGCCGGTTCGCGCCGGAGGGCTCACCGGGGCCGGCGTCGTGAATGGCGCCCTTTATGACGCGTGGTAAACCGCCCGGCCATCCGTCCTGTAGAGTAGATCTTGTTGTTGTGTTTATGCAGTTCGTAGTTCAGGCAGTACGCACGGTCGAAAGTCCGTGTTCTTCTGAAGCAGCGGTTTTGAGCACCCCAAACAGGAGGACCCGAAAGTCGGGACAGTTCCTCCACCTTCACGAAGGACAAAAATAATGGCTACTGGTACCGTCAAATGGTTTAACGCTGAAAAGGGCTTCGGCTTCATTTCCCCCGATGACTCCTCGCAGGACGTTTTCGCGCACTACTCCGCGATCAACTCCTCCGGCTTCCGCTCCCTCGAAGAGAACCAGAAGGTCTCCTTCGAAACCGAGCAGGGCCCCAAGGGTCCTCAGGCCACCAACATCCAGGCTATCTAATTTCCTTAGATACCCGGAACCGTTAGGTTTCTAGCAGGGCCCGTCTCCGGACGGGCCCTGCTTTTGTTTAACCCGGGTGTGCTGGGCCGGCCCTCTGGACACCAACCCCGGCCGGGCGCATCCTGTTGCTGTCCGCGTTCGCCACCACGCGGAGCCCCAGGGATCGGCGAGGGAAGCGGGCACACACCATGAGCGAAACACCAGACGCCCGGCAACGGCTGTCCGCCCGGATCGACGAAAAGCAACGCGCCATCCGCGCCTACCTGGCCCGCGAACGACCCCGCCGGAACCGACTCTCCAACATCAGCATCATTGGCAGCGGCCTCGCCGCCGCGCTCACCGCCGGCCCCGCGGTGGGCGGCACCGGGTTCACCGACGCCGTCGCCGGCCTCTTCGCGCTCAGCGAGGACTCGATCGTCTGGCGGGTCCTCTGCCTGCTCGCCGTGATCCTCTCCGTCGCCGCGGCCCTCGCCACCAACTTCGCCACCTCCCGCGCCGTCGCGGACCGGGTCAGCGCCGCCGAAACCTCCAACGCCCAGCTGGAGGGCCTCGCCGTCTCCCTCGACATCGGAAACATCGACGTCGACGAAGCCGTCAAGCTCTACCAGCAGTACGCCGGCCAAGTCGCCTTCGTCGACGCCGCCTCCCTCTAAGCAGGGCACCGCCCGGATGCTCTGTCACTTATGGCTAGTTTGAGCCCGTCAGAACAGCCATACGTGATAGAGCAACCGCACAGCAACCGCCCGACGTCGGCGGCCGCCTCACCCAGGCGGCGGCCTCACCTCTCTTGCCGCTGCGCCAACCAGCCGGCCAGCACCGGGTTGTCGATCTCCCTGGCCAGCCACCGCGCGGATTCCGCCGCATCCGCATCACCCAGGGCCGCTCGGTGTGACTGGGCCCGTACCGCGAACTCGCGCATCCCGGACCGGCTGGCCAGCGTGCCCAGCCGGTCCGCGAACTCGGAGGCCCGCGGCGACCCGGCGGCGATCGCCACTTCCGCAGCGACGTCGAGCAGCCGGGCCGAGTACCAGAGGTACCAGGGGCTGGGTGCGAGGCCCCGGCCCACCCAGTGTTCGGCGGCGGCCAGGTCGCCGTGCGCCAGGAACAGCCGCGCCTCGGCCCCGGCCGCCAAGGCCATGTAGCAGTGGTCACCGGCCTGCTCGGCCATCACCCAGGCCCGGTCGATCAGTGCCGCGGCCTCCTGGAGCCGGCCGGCCGCCAGGTACGTCTCGCCGCGGAGCCCAGCCACGAACGGTTCGAACGCCGTCCAGTGCTCGGCCACCACCCCGGCCAGGGCCCGGTCCAGGCAAGCCGCTGCCGGGACCAGCTCGCCGCGGATCAAGTACACCCGGCCCAGCAACGCCTCGCCGAAGGCCTGCTGCCGGCGGTTCCCCGCTTCCGCGGCCAGCCGCACCGACTCGCCCAGCGCGGCCTCCGCGTCCCCGTACCGCGCCGTGTCCGAGGCGAGCATCCCCTGGATCGCCAGGATCCTCGACTGCTCGTCCGGGAACCCCTTGGCCGCCCGCATCGCCTTCGCCAGCCAGCCGGCGGCCCGGTCCGGGACGCCGCGCTGCACCGCCAGATAGCCCAGCTCCCGGTACGCGGCAGCAGCCGTGCGGGAGCCGCCGTCGGGCGCCTCCGCCGTCAGCGCGCGGTGCAGGAAGTCCGCCACCTCGGCGCCGCGGCCGCCCGCCTGATGGATCACCGCCCCCGCCAGCGTCACCAGCGCCTCCGCCAGCAGGTGCCGTTCACCCGCCCGCTGGGCCAGTTCGACGGCGAGGCGCAGCTGCGCGAGGCCGCGGTCCACCGCGCCGGCCGAGAGTGAGGCGGCGCCGGCGTCGAGGTAGGACCGCACGGTGGCCGCATTGGCAGGCGTACCGGAATCCGCGGTGGGACCGGCCTCGGAGAGCGCCCGGCGGACCTCCTCCGGCAGCGGCAGCCCGAGCTCCGCGCGGTACAGCTCCCCGAAGGCGGTCACCTGCTCACGGGCGCGACGCTGCTCACCGAGGGCCACGAGTGCTTTGACCAGCACGGCGGCGCAGTCGGCATTGAACGGATCCCGCCGCAGCGCCCGGGACGCCAGCGCGGCCGCGTCCGCCGGGACGACGGCTGCCAGGGCGGCAAGCGCCGCGTCATAGAGCAGCGACTGCACCGCGTTCTCCATCCGGTACCGCTGGTCCGCGAGCCAGGACTCGAACACCGGACTGTCGGCAAAGTTGAGGCCCTCCAACAGCTGGCCCTCGAAGCCGGCAGGATCCACGCCCCTGGGAGCCACGGAGCCCAGCTCCAGCACATCGCACCGCCAGCCCGGCCGCAGCTCCAGCCGGAGGGGGTCGCCCGCGATCGCCGCCCCGCCAAGCACCCGGCGCAGCTCGGACAGGTTCCAGCGCAGGGCGCCGAGGGGATCCGCGGCGTCTGGAAAAAGGAGCGCGGCGGTCCGGGACCGGCCGGCGCCCGCCGGGTTCAGGGCAAGGTACGCCAGCACCGCCCACGCCTTGCGGCCGCGGGGCTGCGGGGGAGCCGCGCCCGGGGGAGTGACGCCCCTCAGTAAGTCCGCGGGGGCTGCTGCGTCAGGGGGTTCGATCCGGGGCGGGCCGAGGAGCCGAATCCAGGTGTCGGCCATACGGGCAATTTTACCGCCGGAACGCCGCTCACACGCCTGCTCACACGGTGCCTGACGACACTGAAATCATCCACCCACCACCCACATCAGAGGTGCATCACCATGGAAGTAATCGCCGTCCTCCTCGCCGGATCCGCGCTGGTCGCAATCCCCGGCACCTTCGTCGCCATCCTGCGGGACGGCCACGGCCACACCCCCGAGGTCAGGTCCGCTGAACCGTGGAAAGCCGGCAACCTGCCCAGCGAACCGTACGCCTCGGCGAACCGAAGCTTCCCGCCCACCCTGTGGTTCCGGTAAGCGACTCAATCCACTGGCCCGGCGCTGTTCACGCCCCCGCCACCGCAGGTTTACGCGGGCAGTCAAGGATGAACACCATGACTGATATCACCCGCCGCAATGTCCTCAAAGGTGCCCTGGCCGCCGCCGGTGCCGCCGCCGTCGTCCCCGCAACGGCCGGAGCGGCCAGCGCCGCCCGGCCCGCCGGCGTCGCCCTGGTGCGCAACCGCCTGACCCTGCCGTCGGGCATTGCCACCGGCGATGTCACCACCGGCTCCGGCGTGCTGTGGTCCCGCGCGTCGGGCCCGGGCACCCTCGTGGCGAACCTGCTGGCCGTCGACGACGACGGGTCCCCGCTCCGCGGCGGCCGCGCCTTCCAGCGGGTGCTGCGCGGGAGCGCCGCGTCCGAGGCAACCGACTTCACCGCCAAGATCAACGCCGAGCACCTGCCCGCCGGCACCCACTTCGCGCTGAGCCTTCACTTCGAGGACGCCGACGGAAATGCCGGCGAGACCGCGCAGGGCTCGTTCAGCACCGCCCCGGAAACCGGGCAGCTCAGCAGCGGCCGCGCCGCCCGGGGCCAAAGCTTCGTCTGGAGCGGCGACACCGCCGGCCAGGGCTGGGGCATCAACGAGGAGATCGGCGGCATGCGCGGCTACGCGGCCATGCACGCCACGGCGCCGGACTTCTTCATCCACTCCGGCGACACGATCTACGCCGACGGACCCATCAGCGCCCAGGTAACCGAGCCGGACGGCCGCCTCTGGCGCAACCTCGTCACCGAGGAAGTCTCTAAGGTGGCCGAAACCCTCAACGAGTTCCGCGGCCGGCACCGCTACAACATGATGGACAAGAACATCCGCGCCCTGTACGCGCAAGTCCCGGTGATCGCGCAGTGGGACGACCACGAGACGCACAACAACTGGTACCCCGGCCAGATCCTCACGGACACCCGCTATACCGAACGCCGCGTGGACGTGCTCGCTGCCCGCGGCCGGCAGGCCTGGCAGGAGTACCAGCCCATCGCCGGCGTCAGCGCCGGCGGCACCGGCTTCGAGCCCGCCCGGATCTACCGCAAGATCAGCCGCGGACCGCAGCTGGACATCTTCTGCCTGGACATGCGCAGCTTCAAGGACCCCAATACCGACGGCAAGGAAACGCACCTGACCCACATCCTGGGCCAGGAGCAGGCCGACTGGCTGATCCGCGAGGTGAGCAAGTCCAAGGCCACGTGGAAGGTCATCGCCGCAGACTTGCCGCTGGGGCTGGTGGTCCCGGACGGCCCCGTCAACGAGGAATCGCTCTCCAACCGCGACGCCGGCGCCCCCCTGGGCAAGGAACTCGAGATCGCCGGGGTGCTCTCCGCGTTCAAGCGCAACCGGGTTAAGAACGTGGTCTGGCTGACCGCCGACGTGCACTACTGCGCCGCGCACCACTACTCCCCGGAGCGCGCCGCGTTCACCGACTTCGACCCGTTCTGGGAATTCGTGGCCGGGCCCATCAACGCCGGCAGCTTCGGCCCGAACGCCCTGGACGGGACATTCGGGCCGGAGGTGGCGTTCTTCAAGGCCGGCGCCTACGCCAACGAATCCCCGCGCAGCGGCAAGAGCCAGTTCTTCGGCCACGTGGACCTGGGCGCCGACGACGTCTTCACCGCCAGCCTGCGCGACGCCACCGGCACCGTGCTCTGGAGCAAGTCGCTGCAGCCGCAGCGGTAGGCCCTAGAGGAGGGCCGTTCCGATGTCTTTTCCGATTCTGCGCAGCAGTGCCGCGGAGAGCCGGGGGTCATGGGACGAGTCCTGCTCGGTGTAGTCGGCGAGGGTAAACACCCGGGTGAGGGCCAGCTCGGGCCAGCGGTCTTTCGGCAGCAGGGACCGGCCGGCGACGGCGATGATGGGACGGGAGCCGGACCGCCGGGCCACGGCGGCGGGAAGTTTCCCGGCCAGGGTTTGTTCGTCGATGCTGCCCTCGCCGGTGATGACGACGTCGCAGCCGTCCTTGCGGGTGTCGAAGTCCAACAGGTCGAGGAAGTAGTCCGCGCCCGAGACCTGCTGGGCGCCCAGCAACAGGGACGCGTAGCCGATTCCACCGGCGCTCCCGGCGCCGTGATGGCCGGCCAGCGCCGTCGCGTCAGGGAATCCCGCCCCGTCCATCGTGGCCACGAAGTGCTCGAGGCCGGCTTCGAGGGCGGCGATGTCGTCAGGCCCGGCGCCCTTCTGGGGTCCGAATACGGCCGCCGCACCCTGGGCGCCCAGCAGCGGGTTGGTGACGTCGCTGGCCACGATGAGCTCGGTGTCGGCCAGCTCGGGGAGCGGTTTCCGGTGGACGGAGTGGACCCGGGCCAGGTCCTTCCCGCTGCCGTAGAGTGGCCGGCCTTCGGCGTCGAGGAAGGTGCAGCCGAGGGCGGCGAGCATGCCCATGCCGCCGTCGGTGCTGGCGCTGCCGCCCAGGGCGAGGACAATCCGGGCCGGTTTGAGGGTGAGGGCGAAGAGGACCGCTTCGCCGAAGCCGCGGCTGGAGGCGTCCAGCGGCTCCAGCCGTCCGCCCGGCAGGAGTCCGAGGCCGCACGTGTTGGCCACCTCGACGACGGCGGTGGCGCCGTCGAACGCGATGCCGGCGTGAACGGGCTGGCCTGTGGGTCCGGCGACCGTGTAGCGGTGCCGGGTGAAGCCGGAGGTGACGGCGGCGTCGACGCTGCCGTCACCTCCGTCCGCCAGCGGCAGGAGTTCGCACAGTACCGTTCCGTTCCCCGCTCCGGCTGCCGAGCGGAGCCCCGCGGCCAGGGCGTCCGCAACCTCGCCGGCGGTGAGGCTGCCCTTGAACTTGTCCGGGGCAATGAGGGTGCGAACGGTTTTCGGGGCGGTGGTGGTGTGCATGTCAGCTGGTTTCCGAGTAGGCGGGGCGGCGGTCGTAGGCGGTGACGTCGTCGTCGACGTCGGTGACCTCGTCGCTGGCGACGGCATTTTCCTGGGGGAGGGGCTCGACGAGCTCGCCGGCGAAGACGCGACGGGCCCGGTCTGCGTCAAGGGTCCGGTCCCACCAGGCGATGAAGAGCGTGGCGACGGCGTTGCCGGTGAAATTGACCAGCGCGCGGCACTCCGACATGAACTTGTCGATGCCGAAGATGAGCATGATGCCGGCGGCGGGGATGGTGCCGATCGTGGCCAGCGTGGCGGTCAGGGCAATGAAGCCGCCGCCCGCGACGCCGGCAGCGCCCTTGGAAGTCAGCAGCATCACGGCGATGAGGCCAAGCTGCTGGCCGATGCTCAGGGACGTGTTGGTGGCCTGGGCGATGTAGACGGCGGCCAGCGAAAGGTAGATGGCTGCGCCGTCGAGGTTGAAGCTGTACCCGGTGGGGACGACCAGCCCGACGGTTTCCTTCTTCACCCCGGCGTGCTCGAGTTTGCGCATCAGGCCCGGCAGTGCCGGTTCGGCGGTGGAGGTGCCGAGGATGAGCAGGTACTCCTCCTTGAGGTGGCGGATCATCGTGAAGATGTTCAGCTTGAGGAAGGCCATGACGGAGCCGAGGACCACCACGACGAAGAGGATGGAGGTGACGTAGAAGAGGGCGATCAGGCCGCCCATGCTGGTAAGTGAGGAGACCCCGTACTTTCCCACTGCGAAGGCCATGGCCCCGAAGGCGCCGATGGGGGCGGCTTTCATGATGAAGCCCAGGATCTTGAACATCACACCGGTGAGGCGCTGGACGCCGTCCAGGACGGGCGCACCGACCCTGCCCATGGCGTTCAGGGCGATGCCGAAGACGACGGCGATGAAGATGATCTGGAGGATGTCGCCTTCAACAAAGGGTCCGATGATGCTGTTGGGAATGATGTGGGTGAGGAACTGCCACCATTCCTGCTTCGCCCCGGCGTCGATGAGTTTGGCCGCGGAGTCCGAGGTCTTGATGGAGCCCGCGTTGGCATTGACGCCGTCGCCGAGACGGAAGATGTTGATGGCGACGAGGCCGAAGATCAGGGCGAGGATGGTGCCGACCTGGAAGTAGGTGAGGGCCTTCAGCCCGGTCATCCCCACTTTCTTGAGGTCGGCGACGCTGGCGATGCCGCCCACGATGGTCAGGAACACGATGGGGCCGATGAGCATTCGCATGGCGTTGACGAAGGTGGTCCCGATGGGTTCCATGGCGATCCCGACGGTCGGGGCGAGCCAGCCGACGATAATGCCGATGAGAATGGCGGTCAGTACCCAGAAGTACAACTGCCGGTACCAGGGTGTCTTGGGTGCCCGCGTTGCTGCGCCGGCGGTGGTGATGTGTTCCATGCTTCCTACCTCATTGTGGAATATCGCTGGATTGGTCTGGTGTACAAAAGTGGCGGAAAGGGCGACGGCGGTATGCCGCGCCGCCGCCCTCTCCGGGCTCGTGGGGGCTCGTGCGCTGCGGTGGCTAGACGGCGGCTGCTAGACGGCGGCGAGGGTGCGGGTCAGTGCCTCGATGATGGCGTCGGTGACGTCGTCCGTGCTGGCGTCGCCACCGACGTCGCGGGTCAGATGACCGGCCGCTGTGGTCTGCTCGATCGCGGCTTCCACCTGGCGGGCCTCTTCATGCAGGCCGAAGTGGTCCAGCATCAGGGCGGCGCTGGCGATCGCGCCGATCGGGTTGCTGATGCCCTTGCCCGCAATGTCCGGGGCGGACCCGTGAACCGGTTCGAACATGGACGGGAAACGGCGCTCCGGGTTCAGGTTTGCGCTTGCCGCCAGGCCGAGGCTGCCGGCCAGGGCCGAGCCGAGGTCCGAGAGGATGTCGGCGTTGAGGTTGGAGGCGACGACGACGGACAGGTCCTCCGGCTTGAGGATGAACTTCGCGCTCATCGCGTCGACCAGGACGCTCTCGGTCGCTACGTCCGGGTAATCGAGGGCCACCCGCTGGAAGGTTTCGTCCCACAGCACCATGCCGTACTGCTGGGCGTTGGACTTCGTCACCGAGGAGACCTTCTTGACCGTGCGGGTCCGGGCGAGGTCGAAAGCGAACCGGATGATCCGTTCGCAGCCCTTTTCGGTGAAGAGGGCCGTCTGGAGCGCGACCTCGTTGCCGGGTCCGCGGCCGCTGAGGTTCCGGCCTCCCAGTCCGGCGTACTCGCCTTCGCTGTTCTCGCGGACCACCATCCAGTCGAGTTCGGTGTGGTCGGCCTTGCGGAGCGGGGACTGGATGCCGGGGAGGAACTTCACCGGCCGGACGTTGGCCCACTGGTCGAAGTTCTGTGTGATGTTCAGCCGCAGGCCCCAGAGGCTGATGTGGTCCGGCACGTTCTCCCAGCCGACTGCGCCGAAGTAGATGGCGTCAAAGTTCTTCAGGGCCTCGAGGCCGCGGGGGTCCATCATCTGGCCGGTCTTCTCGTAGTAGCCGCAGCCCCAGGGGAACTCGGTCCACTCGAAGGCGAACTTCCCGTCGGAGTTCCGGGCGAGGGCTTCCAGGACGCGGCGGCCGGCGGAGACGACCTCCTTGCCGACGCCGTCGGCCGGGATGGAAGCAATGCTGAATTTCTGGGCGGCGCTCATGTGCCTACCTCCTCGTTGAGTGTGTTAGCAGCGTCACGCTGCTGGTCCTCTTCAAGTAAACGGGCTGGCTGCGGCGGGCGTCCAAGACCAAGAATCGATACCGCAAATAGGCTCTGCCTATCTGTTGTGGTCCTCGTCGTGGCCGGTGGCGGGGGCGGAGTCCTGGCCACGAGCTGCCAGTGATGCGTGAAGCTCCGCGACTTTGAGGAACGCCCGGGCGGCCGGGGTGAGGTCTTCCTTACGGCTCAGGATGGCGACGTCGAGGTGCGAGACGGGCTCGATCAGCAGGGTGCGGAGCCCGGACTTGTGCGCCAGGGGAGCCCAGGATGACGGCATCACGGCGTGTCCGACACCGGCCAGGACCAGCGGCAGGATGGAGGTCCGGTGGGCCACCTCAACGACGATTTCGGTGCTGACGCCGCGGGCCACGGCATCGTCGACCAACCAGCGCATCAGGGAGCCTCGCTGGCTGGCGATCAGCCGGTGTCCGCCCAGATCCTCACGCTGAATTGCAGTTCCCGGGCCGAACGTGTCCTTCTCGGGGTTGACGATCAGGATGAGCGGCTGGCGCTCCAGCTCCAGGACCTGCACGCCCGGGACCCGGATCGGGGTGGGTGAGCCGGCCACGCCGATCTCCGAGCTGCCGCTGCGGACGGACTCGATGACCTCTTCCGGCGTAAACGCGGCACTGACGTTGAGGCGCACCGAGGGATGCGCGTGGACAAACTCGGCGATCATGGACGTCAGCGGCTCGATACCCGGTGAAGGCATGGTGATGATGTCCAGCCGCCCGCTGCGCACGCCGCGCAGCGCCTGCACGGCGGACTGTGCGGCATCCAGGTCCCGCATGACGAGCCGGGCGGGGCCGACGAGTTCCTTGCCCGCTTCACTGAGAACAGCGCGTCGGCCGATCCGGTGGAAGAGCGGGACGCCGAGCTCCTTCTCCAGGCCGGCGATGGTCTGGGAGAGGGAGGGCTGCGCGATCAGCAAATGCTCCGCGGCACGGCTGAATCCGTCGTGGTCAACGACGGCCAGGAAATATTTCAATTTCCGGGTATCCATGCCGGCTCCTTCACCGTTCGGTTCTGATGGTTCGCCGCTGCCGGCCAGGGTTTCGATACGTGCCGCGCGGAAGCATGGATAGCCTACGCCTATCAGCGCACCCCTTGGATGGGCATGCCCAAGCTTTGGTCGTCCGTCGTGTGACCCACTCCATAGAAGCCCGACGTCGGCCGCCTGGCCGTTTGGGGGCCGCTGCGGCGGCCGGAATCCGCGTAATTCCAGCGAATATGACGTCGCGGGGCACCCCTTGGGGGTCGATTTGTTCCGGGTCGGGTTGGTGTGTAAAGTAGTTCGAGTCGCCGCCGCTGATGCGGAAAGATAGCGACCGACCCCCTTCTAAACGGCCTGGAAAATGGTTCGCAAATTTGCGTGCTGATTTCGGGTGGGGGCCTGCTGTGTGGGACTGGTAATCGCGGAAACGTTGATTTGCTTAGGACCGTGTGAGCGGGTAAGTTTGAAAAGTTGCTCCGGAGCGATCCGCGGCCCTGAGGGGTTGTGGTGGTGCCGGGTGTGTCTGTTGTTTGAGAACTCAATAGTGTGCCAAGTTTGTTGATACCAATTTATTGTATTGAATTGGTTGAATTTGCCGGATCCGCCACCCCGTGGTGTGGTCTGGTGTTTTTAGCTGGTTTCAAATTTTGTGCAGCCTGGTTATCCCGTTTTCCCGGGGTTCCTGGTTGTGTCTGTTTTACTTCAACGGAGAGTTTGATCCTGGCTCAGGATGAACGCTGGCGGCGTGCTTAACACATGCAAGTCGAACGATGATCCCAGCTTGCTGGGGGATTAGTGGCGAACGGGTGAGTAACACGTGAGTAACCTGCCCTTAACTCTGGGATAAGCCTGGGAAACTGGGTCTAATACCGGATATGACTCCTCATCGCATGGTGGGGGGTGGAAAGCTTTATTGTGGTTTTGGATGGACTCGCGGCCTATCAGCTTGTTGGTGAGGTAATGGCTCACCAAGGCGACGACGGGTAGCCGGCCTGAGAGGGTGACCGGCCACACTGGGACTGAGACACGGCCCAGACTCCTACGGGAGGCAGCAGTGGGGAATATTGCACAATGGGCGCAAGCCTGATGCAGCGACGCCGCGTGAGGGATGACGGCCTTCGGGTTGTAAACCTCTTTCAGTAGGGAAGAAGCGAAAGTGACGGTACCTGCAGAAGAAGCGCCGGCTAACTACGTGCCAGCAGCCGCGGTAATACGTAGGGCGCAAGCGTTATCCGGAATTATTGGGCGTAAAGAGCTCGTAGGCGGTTTGTCGCGTCTGCCGTGAAAGTCCGGGGCTCAACTCCGGATCTGCGGTGGGTACGGGCAGACTAGAGTGATGTAGGGGAGACTGGAATTCCTGGTGTAGCGGTGAAATGCGCAGATATCAGGAGGAACACCGATGGCGAAGGCAGGTCTCTGGGCATTAACTGACGCTGAGGAGCGAAAGCATGGGGAGCGAACAGGATTAGATACCCTGGTAGTCCATGCCGTAAACGTTGGGCACTAGGTGTGGGGGACATTCCACGTTTTCCGCGCCGTAGCTAACGCATTAAGTGCCCCGCCTGGGGAGTACGGCCGCAAGGCTAAAACTCAAAGGAATTGACGGGGGCCCGCACAAGCGGCGGAGCATGCGGATTAATTCGATGCAACGCGAAGAACCTTACCAAGGCTTGACATGGGCCGGACCGGGCTGGAAACAGTCCTTCCCCTTTGGGGCCGGTTCACAGGTGGTGCATGGTTGTCGTCAGCTCGTGTCGTGAGATGTTGGGTTAAGTCCCGCAACGAGCGCAACCCTCGTTCCATGTTGCCAGCGCGTAATGGCGGGGACTCATGGGAGACTGCCGGGGTCAACTCGGAGGAAGGTGGGGACGACGTCAAATCATCATGCCCCTTATGTCTTGGGCTTCACGCATGCTACAATGGCCGGTACAAAGGGTTGCGATACTGTGAGGTGGAGCTAATCCCAAAAAGCCGGTCTCAGTTCGGATTGGGGTCTGCAACTCGACCCCATGAAGTCGGAGTCGCTAGTAATCGCAGATCAGCAACGCTGCGGTGAATACGTTCCCGGGCCTTGTACACACCGCCCGTCAAGTCACGAAAGTTGGTAACACCCGAAGCCGGTGGCCTAACCCCTTGTGGGAGGGAGCTGTCGAAGGTGGGACTGGCGATTGGGACTAAGTCGTAACAAGGTAGCCGTACCGGAAGGTGCGGCTGGATCACCTCCTTTCTAAGGAGCACCTACAACAACCCCGCCCCGCGTTATGTGGGTGTGGTGGTGTTGTCAGGAGTACGCCCGTTGCGCAGACGCTAGTTCTGCGGCGGGTGCTCACGGGTGGAATATCAACAAATAGGTGCCTGGCGGCACAGGCCGGCAGTTAGTACGGTTCCTCCCTCGGGGGGTTCCTGGAACGCTCGCCGGAATGAACTGCCAGGTAGTGTTTGGCACACTGTTGGGTCCTGAGACAACAGGACCGGGTGTCCGTGGCCTTTTGGGGTTGTGGTGTCCGGGACTTGTGTTTCTGGTTTCCCGGCTGCAGCGAGCATGCATTCTTTTGGGGTGTGTGGGGTGTGTGGTACGGGGTTGTTGTTTGAGAACTACATAGTGGACGCGAGCATCTTTTATAAGAAGCAATTTCCAAGAATATGAACCTGGATCTGTCCTTGCGCCTTTGGGTGTGGGGGTGGTTTTCATGGTTCTCTCGAAATTACTCCTTGATCTTTTGTGGTCAAGTTTTTAAGAGCACACGGTGGATGCCTTGGCATTAGGAGCCGAAGAAGGACGTAGGAATCTGCGATAAGCCTGGGGGAGTCGATAACCGGACTGTGATCCCAGGGTGTCCGAATGGGGAAACCCCGCCAGACGCGCGAGTGATCTGGTGACCCGCATCTGAACACATAGGGTGCGTGGAGGGAACGCGGGGAAGTGAAACATCTCAGTACCCGCAGGAAGAGAAAACAATAGTGATTCCGTCAGTAGTGGCGAGCGAACGCGGATCAGGCTAAACCGTTCCATGTGTGATAGCCGGCGGGCGTTGCATGGTCGGGGTTGTGGGACTTTCCGTTCTGTCTCTGCCGGGACAGTGGGGTGAGAGCATGTGCATAGGTGAACGGTCTTGAAAGGCCGGCCAGAGAGGGTGTGAGCCCCGTAACCGAAATGTAGTGTGCCGCCTGGGAAGTATCCCAAGTAGCACGGGGCCCGAGAAATCCCGTGCGAATCTGTCAGGACCACCTGATAAGCCTAAATACTCCCTAATGACCGATAGCGGACCAGTACCGTGAGGGAAAGGTGAAAAGTACCCCGGGAGGGGAGTGAAACAGTACCTGAAACCGTGTGCTTACAATCCGTCGGAGCAGCCTTGTAGTTGTGACGGCGTGCCTTTTGAAGAATGAGCCTGCGAGTTAGTGTTACGTCGCGAGGTTAACCCGTGTGGGGAAGCCGTAGCGAAAGCGAGTCTGAACAGGGCGTTGCAGTGGCGTGATCTAGACCCGAAGCGAAGTGATCTACCCATGGCCAGGTTGAAGCGACGGTAAGACGTCGTGGAGGACCGAACCCACTTCAGTTGAAAATGGAGGGGATGAGCTGTGGGTAGGGGTGAAAGGCCAATCAAACTTCGTGATAGCTGGTTCTCCCCGAAATGCATTTAGGTGCAGCGTTGCGTGTTTCTTACCGGAGGTAGAGCTACTGGATGGCTAATGGGCCCTACAAGGTTACTGACGTCAGCCAAACTCCGAATGCCGGTAAGTGAGAGCGCAGCAGTGAGACTGTGGGGGATAAGCTTCATAGTCGAGAGGGAAACAGCCCAGACCACCAACTAAGGCCCCTAAGCGTGTGCTAAGTGGGAAAGGATGTGGAGTTGCGAAGACAACCAGGAGGTTGGCTTAGAAGCAGCCATCCTTAAAAGAGTGCGTAATAGCTCACTGGTCAAGTGATTCCGCGCCGACAATGTAGCGGGGCTCAAGTACACCGCCGAAGTTGTGGCATTCAGATATTAGCTAAGCCCTTGTGGTTCAGGCGTCTGGATGGGTAGGGGAGCGTCGTGTGGGCAGTGAAGTCGCGGTGGAAACCAGCGGTGGAGCCTACACGAGTGAGAATGCAGGCATGAGTAGCGAAAGACGGGTGAGAAACCCGTCCGCCGAATGATCAAGGGTTCCAGGGTCAAGCTAATCTGCCCTGGGTAAGTCGGGACCTAAGGCGAGGCCGACAGGCGTAGTCGATGGACAACGGGTTGATATTCCCGTACCGGCGAAAAACCGCCCATGCTGAACAGGGGATACTAACCGCCCGAGACCTGCCCGATCACCCTTGTGGTGTGAGGGTTTTGGTGGAGCGCGGGACCTGATCCTGGGAGGCAAGCGTATTAACAGGTGTGACGCAGGAAGGTAGCCGAGCCGGGCGATGGTTGTCCCGGTCTAAGGATGTAGGGCGAACGGTAGGCAAATCCGCCGTTCATGATGCCTGAGACCCGACGGGACCCCCGTATGGGGGGATTCGGTGATCCTATGCTGCCTAGAAAAGCATCGACGCGAGGTTTTAGCCGCCCGTACCCCAAACCGACACAGGTGATCAGGTAGAGAATACTAAGGCGATCGAGAGAATTATGGTTAAGGAACTCGGCAAAATGCCCCCGTAACTTCGGGAGAAGGGGGGCCCCTATCGTGATGGACACTAGCTGTCCGGAGCGTGCAGGGGCCGCAGAGACCAGGGGGAAGCGACTGTTTACTAAAAACACAGGTCCGTGCGAAGTCGCAAGACGATGTATACGGACTGACTCCTGCCCGGTGCTGGAAGGTTAAGAGGACCGGTTAGCCGCAAGGCGAAGCTGAGAATTTAAGCCCCAGTAAACGGCGGTGGTAACTATAACCATCCTAAGGTAGCGAAATTCCTTGTCGGGTAAGTTCCGACCTGCACGAATGGAGTAACGACTTCCCCGCTGTCTCAACCATAAACTCGGCGAAATTGCAGTACGAGTAAAGATGCTCGTTACGCGCAGCAGGACGGAAAGACCCCGAGACCTTTACTATAGTTTGGTATTGGTGTTCGGAGTGGCTTGTGTAGGATAGGTGGGAGACGTTGAAGCCCGGACGCCAGTTCGGGTGGAGTCATCGTTGAAATACCACTCTGGTCACTTTGGACATCTAACTTCGGCCCGTAATCCGGGTCAGGGACAGTGCCTGATGGGTAGTTTAACTGGGGCGGTTGCCTCCTAAAAAGTAACGGAGGCGCCCAAAGGTTCCCTCAGCCTGGTTGGCAATCAGGTGTCGAGTGTAAGTGCACAAGGGAGCTTGACTGTGAGAGAGACATCTCGAGCAGGGACGAAAGTCGGGACTAGTGATCCGGCGGTACATTGTGGAATGGCCGTCGCTCAACGGATAAAAGGTACCTCGGGGATAACAGGCTGATCTTGCCCAAGAGTCCATATCGACGGCATGGTTTGGCACCTCGATGTCGGCTCGTCGCATCCTGGGGCTGGAGTAGGTCCCAAGGGTTGGGCTGTTCGCCCATTAAAGCGGTACGCGAGCTGGGTTTAGAACGTCGTGAGACAGTTCGGTCCCTATCCGCTGCGCGCGCAGGAAATTTGAGAAGGGCTGTCCTTAGTACGAGAGGACCGGGACGGACGAACCTCTGGTGTGTCAGTTGTACTGCCAAGTGCACCGCTGATTAGCTACGTTCGGATGGGATAACCGCTGAAAGCATCTAAGCGGGAAGCTCGCTTCGAGATGAGATTTCCATACACCTTGTGTGTGAGAGGCCCCCAGCCAGACCACTGGGTTGATAGGCCGGATGTGGAAGCGAGGACTAACGACTCGTGAAGCTGACCGGTACTAATAGGCCGATAACTTACACCACACACCCACCCCGCGAACTTTATTCAAAAGGAGTTCGCACCAGGGGCGGGTAAAAAGAAACAAGATTGCTTGCGTCCACTATGTGGTTCCCAAACAACAAACCCGTCGCCAGACGAAACGTTGCACAGGAACCAACAACAAAATAACAACACCACAACTGCACCAAGTGCAGCGAACATGTTGTAACCACAAGATTTCCCACCCAGGGGACGGCTTTCACAGCCCCCGCGGGTGCGGACACAGGGTTACGGCGGTCATAGCGTGGGGGAAACGCCCGGTCCCATTCCGAACCCGGAAGCTAAGACCCACAGCGCCGATGGTACTGCACCCGGGAGGGTGTGGGAGAGTAGGTCACCGCCGGACAACCATTACAGCCAGGCCCCGCCACACAGTGTCGGGGCCTGCGCCATTTAACACCCGAAAGAGGCCGGGTTCGAACGGAACACCGGCCGGCTGTTCAGCGTTGATTACCCTTGAGTAGCTTGACCCATTGAAGCAACGACCACGGGAGATCCCATGACTGCACGGACCATCGTTATCACCGGCGCCAGCGACGGCATTGGGGCGTCCGCAGCCCGGACGCTGGCCGCCCAAGGGGAGAACGTCGTCGTCGTGGGGCGCTCCAAGGAGAAGACGGAGCAGATCGCGGCGGAGCTAGGAGCCGACTATTTCGTCGCCGACTTTGCCGAACTGGCGCAGGTGCGGCGGCTCGCGGCGCAGCTGAAAGAGAAGTATCCGCGGATCGACGTCCTGGCGAACAACGCCGGCGGGATCATGGGCGCCCGGGAGCTGACCGTGGACGGCCATGAGAAAACGTTTCAGATCAACCACCTGGCACCGTTCCTGCTCACCACCGAGCTGATGGACGTGCTCACCGCCAGCAATGCCACGGTCATCAACACCTCCAGCGCCGCCAACTCGCTCTACGGCCGGCTGGACATCGACGATCTCGAGGTCGCGAACAAATACTCCGTCAACCTGGCCTACGGCAATGCGAAGCTGGAGAACATCCTCTTTACCGCCGAGCTGCACCACCGGTACCACGCGGCCGGCATCTCCACGGCGGCGTTCCACCCCGGGGTGGTCGCGACCAACTTCGCCGCCGAGACCACGAGCCCCTTCCGCTTCATGTACCGCAGCTTCCTCAACCGGTTCATGCTGTCCCCGGAGCAGGGCGCAGACACCCTGGTATGGCTCGCTACGGCCACGCCGGGCCAAGAGTGGGCCTCCGGGGCATATTACGCCAAGCGGGCCTTGGCGAAGGCTAACAAGCAGGCGTACGACGCCGGGCTGGCCAAGGAGCTGTGGGAGCGCAGCGCGGCCATGGTGGCGCAGGACGTCGATAAGCTCGATCCCCGGGGCTGACAGGCGCAGGATCACGACGTTCCAGCCCAGTTGTTGCCGTCGGCAGGAGGCGGACGCCGCGCCAACTCACGGTGGACCGGGCTGCGGGAGGGCCGCTGAGCGTAGTAACCGGGCAGGAACGTTAGCCCGTGGCCACACACCGCGCCGCCGGAGCTGAGGGACCGTGGGGGCGGGCCTACCCCGCGGCTTCGACCTTGTCGATCGCGGTGAGGGCGCTTTCCATCGTGCCGGCGAGGTCGCTGGCCGGGGCGGGCTTGGCGAACAGGTAGCCCTGCAGCGAGTCGCAGCCCAGATCCATCAGGTACTTGGCCTGCGCCGGCGTCTCGATGCCCTCGGCCGTGACCTTCAGGCCCAGGTTTTGGGCCGCGTTGATCATGGTGCGGAAGAAGGGCAGGTGTTCCTTGCCGGTCTTGATCATCGCCACGAAGGACCGGTCGATCTTGACCTTGTCCAGCGGGAGTTCCTTGAGCCGGCCCAGCGTCGAGTACCCGGTGCCGAAGTCGTCCATCGCGATCCGTACGCCGGCCTCGCGCAGCTGCCGGAGCTGGCGGAGCACGTCCGAATCGGCGTCGAAGAACACACTCTCGGTCAGCTCGAGCACCAGCTGGCGCGGGTCCACCCCGGTCGAGGCGACGATGCCCAGGACGTCGGTGGCGAAGTCGCGGTGCTGGAACTGCAGGCCGGAGACGTTCACGGCCACGCTGTACGTCGCATCGCCGGCGAGCCAGGGCCGGATCTCGGCGCAGGCGCGGCGCATGACCTCGTCGCCGATCTCGCGGATCAGCCCGCTCTGCTCGGCCACGGGCAGGAACTGGTTCGGCGGAACCAGCTTGCCGTGCCGCTCCCAGCGCGCGAACGCCTCGAACTGCACCACGGCGCCCAGCCCGGGGGACACCACCGGCTGGTAGTGGACCGAGATCTGGCCCAGCTCAACGGCCTGCCGCAGCCCGGTCTCGCCCTGGGCCTTGTGCGCGGGGGTGTTCAACATCTCCGGCCGGAACTGCAGCCAGGTGTTCTTCCCCGCAGCCTTGGCCGCCGTCATGGCCGAGTCCGCCTGCCGCAGCAGTTCGGCTCCGTCATGGGTCTGCGGTGTCTTGGACGCCAGGCCCATGCTCACCCCGGGCCGCACCGTGGAGCCGCCGATCCGTGCCGGGACGTACAGCGACTCGGAGATCCGCTTCGCAACGGCGCCGGCGTTGAGGCACTCAGTCAGCAGCACCACGAATTCGTCGCCGCCCAGCCGAGCCACGGTGTCGTGCGGGCGGACACAGTTGCGCAGCCGGCTGGCTACTTCCACCAGGAGCTCGTCCGCGGCGGAGCGGCCCAGCATGTCGTTGTAGCTCTTGAAATCGTCGACGTTCAGCAGCAGCACGTCCACCGGATCCGGCCGCCGCAGCGCCGCGGCGAGCCGTTCGTTGAACAGCGTGCCGTTGGGCAGCCCGGTCAGCGTGTCCCGCAGCACCGCCGCCTTCAGTTGGTCGTCCTGCTCGGCGGGCGTGAGGCGGGGGAGGACGCCGGTGGTGCCGGGCACCAGTTCGGCCTCCAGCGGGGACGTCCGACGGCGGGGCGCGGCAGCGGCTGCCGGGGCGCCGGCGTCGTGCGCGGGTGCGGACTGACTCGCGGCGATAGAGGGCCTGGCGGTGGCGGGGCGGACGGAGAGCGCGACGGCGGCGTCGCTGCCGGTGCTCCCAGCCGCGGGCGGCAGCGCCGCGCAGGTGATTTCCAGGGCGAACTCGGAGGCGTCCCCGCGTCGGCCCGCGCCGGCGAAGGGCAGCCGTGTGGCGCCGGCTCCGCGGCCGGCGACGCCGGAGTTCCCGGTCGCCAGCCCTGTGAGGAGCTGGTGGAAGTCCTCCCGGGAGGCCTCGGCCAGCAGCAGGCTGTAGTCGGCACCGAGCAGCTGCGCCCGGGAGTAGCCGAAGAGCCGTTCCGCGGCGTTGTTCAAGAAAGAGATGGATCCATCCGGGGCAAGCAGAACGAGGGCGTCGGGGCTGTGCTCCAGCACCGTCTGTGCGAATGCTGCGTCCATAATGTGTACTGCCCCCAAAAGCGTGGATCTGTGAATGGTGGCGCACCGCGGGAATCCCTTGGGGGTTCGCTGCGGACCGCGACTGCTGAAATCATATGTGTTCGTCAGCACACTCTCACGCCGCCCCGACGGTATTTGCAAAAGCGTCCGAATGTGTCGTCTGGGCGCCCAGACTGGGTGCCCGCTGCTGCCCCGGAATCAGCGCCAGATACGCCCCCGGACTACAACGCGACAGCGGCTTCCTGCAGTGCCTCGATGGCCTCGGAGGACTGGGCCACAGCCGCCGCCCGGCGCGCCTCCGGCACCGGACGGGAGAACAGGTAGCCCTGCAGGGCGTCGCACTCGTGCTCCATCAGATACCGGGCCTGGGTGGGCGTTTCGATGCCCTCCGCCGTCACCCGCAGGCCCAGGCTGTGCGCCATGTGGATCATCGAGGTCAGGATGGGAAGCCGCTCCTCGCCGGTGTGCAGCATGGAAACGAACGACTTGTCGATCTTCACCGCGTCCACGGGGAGTTCCTGCAGGCGTCCCAATGAGGAGTAGCCGGTGCCGAAGTCGTCAAGCGCCACCCGGATCCCGGCAGCACGCAGGGTGATCAGCTGCTGGATCACGTGGGAGTCGGCGTCGAAGAACACGCTTTCCGTGACCTCGATGACCAGTTGGTGCGGATCGACCCGGCTCCACGCGGCAATGTCCAGCACCCGCTCGGCAAAGTCCTTGTGCTGCAGCTGCACGCCGGAGACGTTCACGGCGAGGGTCCGGCCGGGATCCTCGGCCAGCCAGGGCTGCAGCTCGGTGCAGCTCTGCCGGAGCACCTCGGCCCCGATGTCACGGATCAGGCCGCTGCGCTCTGCGGTCTGGATGAAGGCGTCCGGGGCCATCAGTTCCCCGTCGCGTTCCCAGCGGGCCAGGGCCTCGAACTGCACCACCTCGCGCCGGTTCGTGGAAACCACGGGCTGGTAGAAGACGGTGATCTGACCGAGTTCGACGGCGCGGCGCAGCCCCGCGGTCAGCTGGGTGCGTTCCAGCAGGGTGGCCAGCATCTCCGGCTGGAAGTGCACGTAGCAGTTTTTGCCGGCCTCCTTGGCGGCGTACATGGCCACGTCCGCCTGCCGCAGCAGCTCGGAGGAGGACATGCTCTCCGCCCCGCGCGTCGCCACGCCCAGGCTCAGCCCCGGGCGCATCAGGGTCCCCTCGATGGAGACCGGGGCATTCAGGGTGCCCACGATCCGCTGCGCCACGGCGTCGGAGTCGTTGCAGCCCTCCAGCAGGACCACGAATTCGTCGCCGCCCAGCCGGGCCACGGTGCCGTGCGGTCCCACGCAGTTCTGCAGCCGGCGGGAAATTTCCACCAGCATCTGGTCTCCGGCGTGGTGGCCCAGGATGTCGTTGACTTCCTTGAAGTCGTCCAGGTCAAGCAGCAGCACCGCCACCGGGCCCGAGGTCTCCAGCGCTGCCGTGGCGCGTTCGTTGAACAGCATGCGGTTGGCCAGCCCGGTCAGCGGGTCCTGGAAGGCCAAGGCCTTGAGCTGGTCGGCCTGCTGGGCCAGCTCGTCGAGGGCGCGCCGGGCCTGGTCCTGCGCCATGATCCGCGTGGTCACGTCGCGGAAGTTCCAGATCCGGCCCACCACTTCGTCCGCGACCTTCTGCGGGCGCGAATACAGTTCCACGGTGCGGCCGTCCTTGAACTCCAGCAGGTCCTGGCTGTGCAACTCGTGGTTGGCGTACAGCTCGGCAACCTTGGCCTTGAAGGAGTCCGGGTCCAGCAGCTGCTTGGCGATGAACCGGACCAGCGCGGAGGCGTCATCCTCCGCCAGGATCTCGCGCGGCATGCCCCACAGCCGCAGGTATTGTTCGTTGACGCCGGTGATCTGGCCGGTGTTGGATACCACGACGATGCCGTCCGCCGTCGTCTCCAGGGTCGCGTCGAGGAGCGAGACGGCGTGGCGCCGCCCGGCGTCGTCGTCCACGCGGTGGGTGGTCTCCCGTACCGCAACCGCCATCGAGGTTTTCGCGCGCGTCGTGACCAGGGAACAGGTCAGTTCCAGCGGGATTTCGGTGCCGTTGCGGTGCAGCCCGACGGCGGGAAAGGGCTTGGTGCCGAAGGTGCCCGCGCGGCCGAGGCGGCTCAGGACCCGTAGGAACCCGCCGCGGTCATCCTCCACCAGGAGGCGGGTGTGCACCAGGCCGACCAGCTGCTCCGAGGTGTACCCGAACAGGCGTTCGGCGGCCGGGTTGAGGAAGGAGATGGTTCCGTCGGTGTTGAGCAGCAGCAACCCATCGGGGCCCTGCTCAAGCAGGGTCTCCGCCAGTCCTTGTTCCACGTCGATGCCAGCCCCCAGGCGCTTGATTTCCCATTCCACCGACAGGGCGGTGGTCATTAAACTTCAAGCATCATAGGGCCATGAGACTCAAATCACAGCACCGGTTGCCTTTGGGCGGCAGTGTCGGCGCGCAGCGCGGTGATGGTCTGCGTTGACGCCTGGAGCGCAGCGGGGAGCTCAGACGCCGGCTTTGGCTTGGAAAACAGGAAACCCTGAAGGGAATCGCAGCCGCGCCTCATCAGGTATCCCGCCTGCTCCGGGGTCTCGACGCCCTCTGCGGTGACGGTCAGGCCCAGGCCGTGGGCCATGTCGATCATGGAGTTGAGGATGGGCAGGCGCTCGTCGCCGGTGCGGATCATGGCGACGAAGGACTGGTCGATCTTGAGCGTGTCCACGGGCAGGTCCTGGAGCCGCCCCAGCGAGGAGTAGCCGGTGCCGAAGTCGTCCAGCGCCACCCGCACTCCGGCGCTGCGGAGTTGCAGCAGCTGGCGCTGGACCAGGCAGTCGTCGTCGAAGAAGACACTCTCGGTGACCTCCACCACCAGCTGGTGCGGATCGACGCCGCAGGAGCCGGCGGTGGCGAACAGCAGCTCAGGGAAGTTGCCGTGCTGCAGCTGCACGCCGGAGACGTTGACGGCGAGCGACCGGGTGGGGTCCTCGGCAAGCCAGGACACGAGCTCGGTGCAGCCGCGGTGCAGGACCTCGGTGCCGATTTCCACGATCAGGCCGCTGCGTTCGGCGGTGGGGATGAACTGCTGCGGCGGGACCAGGACACCGTCGCGTTCCCAGCGGGCCAGCGCCTCAACCTTGACCACGGTGCCCAGCCGGGCCGAGACGATCGGCTGGTAATGCACGGTGATCTCCCCGCCGTCGACGGCGGCCCGCAGCCCGGCCTCGAGGTCGGTGCGTTCGAGCAGGGCCGCCATCATTTCCGGGCGGAAGCGCAGGTAGCGGTTCTTGCCGGCGGCCTTGGCCGCGTACATGGCGATGTCCGCGCGGCGGAGCAGCTCGGAGGCGTCGTCTGCGCCTTCGCCGATGGAGGCCAGGCCCAGGCTCAGGCTGGGCCGCAGCATCGTGCCGTCGAGCCAGACCGGCACCCCCAGGGATTCGACGATCCGCTCGGCGGCGGCGTCGGCGTCGAGCGAACCGACCAGCAGTACCACGAACTCGTCGCCGCCCAGCCGTGCTACAACGTCGCTGGGCCGGACGCAGGCGCGGAGCCGGCGGCCCACCTCGATCAGCATCTGGTCCCCGGCGTGGTGGCCGTGGACGTCGTTGACTTCCTTGAAATCGTCCAGGTCCAGCAGAAGGACGTCGACGGCGGTCCCGCAGGGCCCGGCCAGCGCGTGCGCCAGCCGGTCGTTGAAGAGCTGGCGGTTGGAAAGCCCGGTCAGCGGATCCTGGAATGCGAGCCGCTTCAGCTGGCTGGCCTGCGCCGCGAGATCCGCCATCGCCCGGTTGATCTGGTCCTGGTCGCGCCGGGCCTGGGTGACGTCGCGGAAGCTCCAGACGCGGCCCACTACCCGGTCTTCAACCTTTTGCGGGCGCGAATAGCGTTCAAAGGTGCGTCCGTCGCGGAAGCGCAGCACGTCGTGGCTCTCGGCATCCGGGTCCGCGTAGAGGGCGGTGACCTTCTCAACGAAGGCATCGGGATCCACCAGCTGGCCCATCACGGAGCCGATCACGGCCTCGTCGTCGCCGGCGTCCACAAGCTCGCGCGGGATGCCCCACATCGAAAGGAACTTGTTGTTCACGGAAGAGATCCGGCCCGCGGCGCTGACCACGAGGATGCCGTCTGCGGTGGACTCCAGCGTGGCTGAGAGCAGGGACATGGCTTCGCGGAGCCGGGCGTCCTCTTCGGTGCGCGCTGAAGTGCTCACCCGGACACGACCGGATGAATCTGAGACCTACGATGCTGCATGCTGAATCCTCCCCTCAGAAATCATAGGGGGCGCAGCGCGGCCCGGGCGCCACGGCGCGGGACTCAGCCGGCGGAGGCGGGCCGGCCGGGTGCAGCGGCGGCCTGGCTTGCGGCCTGGCTTGTGGTCCTGGCCTGGGCCTCTGCCCTGCCCAGCCCGCGCACGGTCCAGCCCGCCGCCGCCCAGGCTGCGGCGTCGAGTGCGTTCCGGGCGTCCAGCACCGTCCGACGCCGGACCAGGTCCCCGGCCGCCGCAGGCGAGAGGCCCCGGTAGGCCTCCCATTCGGTCAGCAGCAGCACCAGCTCGGCACCGTCGAGCGCCTGTTCGGTGGAGGCCTCGAAGCGCAGCTGCGGGTAGCGCAACCACGCGTTGTTGATCGCGGCCGGGTCAGTGACGGTGACGTGCGCACCGGCGTCCGCCAGTTGCTGCGCCACGTCCAGGGCGGGGGAGTCGCGGATGTCATCGGTGTCCGGTTTGAACGCCGCTCCCAGCACGGTCACCCGCCGGCCGCCCAGCTGGCCGCCGCACAGCTCCCGGGCGGCTTCCACCGTGCGGGAGCGCTGGCCCTGGTTGATGCCGTCCACCGTGGCCATCCAGGCGTCCACCGAGTCCACGCCCAGGGCGGCGGCCTGCACCCGGAGCGAGCGGATGTCCTTGGGCAGGCAGCCGCCGCCGAAGCCGAGGCCGGCGTGCAGGTAACGGCCGCCGATCCGCGGATCCAAGCCCATCGCTTCGCCCAGCTCCGTCACGTCCGCACCGGAGGCCTCGCAGAGTTCGGCCATGGCGTTGATGAAGCTCAGTTTGGTGGCCAGGTAGGCGTTCGACGCCGACTTGATCAGTTCCGCCGTCGCGAAGTTGCAGATGATCCGGGGGATGCCGGCGCAGATCAGGGGTGCGTACACCGTGTCCAGGGCCGCAGTGACGGCCGCGCCGGCGCTGTCGGGATGACGCGCCGAATCCGCGCCGCCGGGTACGCCGTACACCAGCCGGTCAGGGACCAGTGAATCCTTGACGGCCGTCCCCTGGCGCAGGAACTCGGGGTTCCAGCCGAGGAGCACATCCGGCCGTCCGGCCAGCACACCGCGGAGCATGTCCACCGTTCCCACCGGCACGGTGGACTTGCCCACGACGGCGGCGCGCGGCGCCAGGAAGGGCAGCAGCGCCTGAGTGGCGGCCACCAGGTAGCTGAGGTCGGCGCCGTCGGAAGTCTTTGACTGCGGCGTGCCGACGCAGAGGAAGTGCAGCTCGGCGCCGGCGGTGTCGGCGAAGTTGGTGGAGAAGGCGAGCCGGCCGTTGGCGCGGCCGTCGCGCAGGAGCTCGTCCAGGCCGGGTTCGTAGAACGGGGCGGTGCCGCGGTCCAGCTGGGCCACCTTGGCGGCGTCGACGTCGATTCCCACCACCGAGTGCCCCATCGAGGCCAGGGTGGCCGCGTGCACGGCACCGAGGTAGCCGCAGCCGATCACGGAAATCTTCACAGGGTTGCTCCTCTGGTGGGGCTGGGGATGGTTGGGGTGGGGCTGCTAGGGCCGGGGGTGGCGGGTCTGGCCAGGGCCGCCTGGTAATGCAGCACCAGTTCCTCGCCCAGCGCGTGCCAGGTCCGGCCCTGGACCGAGGCGTGGGCGGCGGCGGCGAAGGCGCGACGCTTGGCGTCGTCGCCGGTCAGGTCCGTCACCCGGGCCCGCAGCGCGGCGAGGTCGCCGGGCGGGTAGAGCCAGCCGGTCCGCGAGTTCTCGACGAGGTCCAGTGGGCCGCCGCGGCCCGTGGCGACCACCGGGACACCGGATGCCATGGCCTCCTGGATGGTCTGGCAGAAGGTCTCGAACTCGCCGGGATGGACAAAGAGATCAAAGGAAGCGACAGCGCGGGCCAGCTCCTCGCCGCCGAGGAAACCGGTGAACACGGCCTGCGGGAGCGCGGCCTCAAGGGCGTCGCGCTGCGGACCGTCGCCGACGATCACCAGCTTGGTGCCGGGAACGTCCGCGAGCACCGCCAGATCCTGAACCTGTTTCTCCACCGCGAGCCGGCCCACGTAGCCGATGATGCGCTCGCCGCCGGGGGCAACGGCGGCCCGCCACGCGGCGTCGCGCTTGGCCGGGCTGAAGCGGGCGGTGTCCACCCCGCGCCGCCACATCTGAACCCGTGGAATGCCGCGGCCCAGGAACTGGTTCAGCGCGAACGTGGACGGGACCAGGGTGCGCGAGGCGAGCAGGTGGATCTGGTCCACCCGGTTCCAGGCCCAGTTCTCCAGGAACGGGACGCCGTACCGGGCCGCGTAGCCGGGGACCTCGGTCTGGTAGATGGCGACGCTGGGGATGCCAAGCTGGTGCGCGGCCTGGGCTGCCCGCCAGCCGAGCACGAACGGTGAGGCGAGGTGGACGACGTCGGGGGCGTAGTCGGCAAGGATTCGCTTGACCCGGGCCACACCGCCCAACGCCACCCGTACGTTCGTGTAGCCGGCCAAAGGCACGGAGGGAAGCCGGTGGACCTGAGCGCCGTGAACCTCGCCGGGGACGGCGGTGTCCTGGGTCGACGGCGCGATCACCAGCACCTCGTCCCCGCGGTCCTGCAGATGCTCCAGGACCCTCAGGATGGAGTGCGTGACCCCGTTCATCTGGGGCAGGAATGATTCGGCGACTAGTGCGATCCTCACGCCTCCACCGTGGCCGCGGCGGCTGACGGCGCGGGGTCACGGGTGTGGCCTGAGGGGGAAGAGTGGGTTAACAGGCGGCGGCCTCAGGCGCCCTCCAGCCCGTTGGCGCCCATTTGCCAGAGACGGCCGCTCAGACGGGCCTCGGAGCGGCCATCTCCGGCAAATGGACGCGGGGATCGACCCGCCCTTGCCTCCGGGCGCCCGGCAGCGTTAGCCGAGGCCGTCGTGCCGGAGCACGTCCGGGAGTTCGTCCACATAGACCGTCTGGGGCGGTTCGAAGTAGATCACCAGCACCTCGTCCCCGACGGCGAAGACGCTCGTTTTGTCGAAAGGGTGGGCGTGGAACGCGCTCGTGCCGCCACGGAAGGGCAGCATGACCTCTCCGATGGTGCCAGGCCCCACCCGTCCCGTGACCCGGCCGATCCTGCCAGTGAGGCTGCGGTCGACGTTCCTAGGCATCCGGAGCTTTCGGCGGTTGTTTGGCTGCCTGCCGGCCGTCCTTCAGTGCCGTCCGCAGCGCGGGCAGGTAGTCGCCCACCTGGGCCAGGATGCCGCCGATCATCCGGTTGATGCCTTCCCCGCCGTTGAGGACGGTGAGCTGCCCGACGTGGGCGAAAGGCTCGGCGGCCGCCGCAATGATGGCGGGCATGTTTTCGGCCAGTTGCTGTGAGATGACCGCGTCCTGGTTGGTGCCGAGCGCTTCGCCGCGGGCCTTGATGCCTTCCGCTTCGGCCAGCGCCTTGGCCTGGATCGACGACGCCGTGGCGTCACCGCGGGCTTTTGTGGCGGCAGCTTCCGCTTCGCCGGTGACGCGGGTGGCCCCGGCTGCGGCCGCGGCTGCCGTGGCGTTGGCCTGCGCCTGGAGCTCGGTGCGCCGGGCGTTGACCTGGGCCTCAAGCTCGGTCCGGCGGGCCAGCGCCTCGGCCGCGCTGATGTCGGCGGATTTCTGGCCCTCGGCCTCGGTGCGCTTGGCGTAGGCCTTGGCGTCCGCGGGTTTCCGGATGGTGGTCTGGAGTTTTTGTTCCTCGCGGTCCGCTTCGAGCTTGGCGACTTCGGTTTCCTGCACCACCACCTGCTGGCGCGCGGTCGCCTCCGCCAGCGGGCCGGCCTGGGCGGCGTTGGCACGGGCGCGTTCGGCGTTGGCCTGGGCCTCCGACTGCTTGATCGCGGACAGGCTCTGCGCGTCGGCGATTTGCGCGGCCGCCTCCGCCTCCCGCTCGGCCGCCTCCCGGTTGCGGGTGGCTTCGGCGATCCGGGCTTCCATCTTGACCTGCGCGATGTGCGGCTTGGCGATGTTCTGGATGTAGCCCGTGGGATCCTGGAGGTCCTTGATCTGGAGTGAGTCGACCACCAGGCCCAGCTTCTCCATCTCCACCCCGCTGGCGCTGCGGACCTGTGAGCCGAGTTTGTCGCGCTCGCGGATGATTTCCTCCACGGTCATGCTGCCGATGATGGACCGCAGGTGCCCCTCGAAGACGTTGTAGACCTGGCTCTGCATCTTGGGCTGTTGGCCGAGGAACCGGCGCGCGGCATTGGCGATGAAGGGCGGGGCATCCCCGATCTTGTAGATCACCACGCCCTCGACAATCACCTGGATGCCCTGGGACGTCACGCAGGAGACCTTGAGCTCGGTCTCGTTCAGGGTCAGGGACAGGGTCCGCACGGTCTGCAGGCCGGGGAACACCAGCGCCCCCTTGCCGGTGACGATTTTGAAGTCCATGCCGTCCCTGGTCTCCAGGGTGCCGCGGGTCAGGCCGGAGATGATCAGCGCCTCGTTCGGCTCGGCCACCTTCCACATCAGCTTGATCGCCACCCAGACGACGGCGACGACGAGGAGCGCCCCGGCGAGGATCGCGAGGAACGGGATAAAGGTTGAGAAGTCCGGCATGGAAAACCTTTCAGGTCGGTGAGTCAGGCCAGTCTGGGGTTCCGCCGTCGAATAAGTCCAGCATTTGGCGCAAAGCCCTGCCCGCGGACGCGGGGAAAAAGAGAAAGCTGGTGCGGACGCCTGAGTTACCTCGCAGCGTCCGCACCAGCAGGTAGTACGAATTATTGGATTGCTATGAAACGGTCCTCATTCGCGGCTCCCTTTTCCCGGTGTTCGCTTACCGGGTTTGTGCGTCATCGGCCAGATGCCTCGAAAGCAGCCAGCCGGCGCCAATCATTGCCACGCCCAGCACCAGGTGGGTCCAGTTGTCCATGGTGTTGAACGCAAGGAAATTGGCCGCCGACCCTACGCCGACGATCAGCCCGTAAACGCTGAAGATGATGTACAGCAGGCCAAAGCCCATGAGGAAGTTCCGGGCTCCCATGCCGTTGCGGGACATGGTCAAGCCGGTGGCGCCGATGGCCAGCTGGACGATGTTCAGCAGCATGGACACCTGGAACAGGCCGAGGAACATGGCCCGGGAATCGGGCCCGAAGAACCTCAGCTCGCTGTACTGCGTGGTGATGCCCGGGATGAACCCCAGGACGCCCACGACAATTAGGACAATACCCACACCCATGCCGACGTTTTGGACATCTGTCCGTCCGAAATGTACGCCGTGCGCATGTGGAGATGCGGTAGTCATTTTCTGCCTCCAACCAGTGATTGCGGACACTTTAAATTTTACGGCGGGGTAGGGGAAAAAGCGCCGCCGCGGGCCGTCCCGGCGGCTTGGAAATGCGGGGGAGAAAGCCTGTCGGAACGCCGGACACGGCCCGGCGCGTGGCACGATGGATCACGATGAAACTGCGCGCTGATCAGACCGGGGACCGTGGCCTTCCGATGCCTTTGTGGCTGCAGGGGGCGCTTGAGTCCGCACAGGCGGCAGTGATTTCCGCGCTCGCCGTGGTGGCACCCATCGTCGCGGTCTGGGCCACGGCCGGCTTCCGGGACGGTGGGTTTGAATTCCTCGCACGGCTCGCCGGCCAGGCGTGGCTGGTGATCCACGGGGTGCCCCTGCTGCTGGACACCGTCGGCGACGGCGCCGCGGCCCAGCCTGAATCAGGCGTCCTGTCGCTGGTCCCGCTGGGGCTCACCCTGATCCCGTTCCTGCTCGCCTGGCGCGCCGGCCGCCGGCTTGCCCGGGCTTCGTACACCGACCAGCTGTGGCAGGCGCTGCTCGGCTCCTGGCTGATGTACGGCGCCTTCGGGTTCGCCACCGGCTTCGTCTGCCGCACCGCCGAGGTG
The DNA here is from genome assembly GCF_005937985.2 of Arthrobacter sp. KBS0702. Taxonomy (NCBI): domain Bacteria; kingdom Bacillati; phylum Actinomycetota; class Actinomycetes; order Micrococcales; family Micrococcaceae; genus Arthrobacter; species Arthrobacter sp. KBS0702. The sequence goes on from NZ_CP042172.1 coordinate 891,063, forward strand.
GGCGTCAGCCTCTGGTACGCCTCCATCGTCCCGCTGATCCCCTTTGCGCTCGGCATGGTGATAGGGGCCCGGCGTGAGGCGGGTTCCTGGAGCCGGCTGATCGGCGTCGACGCCGTCGCCTGGCTCTCGCGCACCAGCCAGCATTCGCGCTGGGCCGGCTCCTACCTCGGCTCCGTCCTCAAAGCCGGGTTCGTGGCGGTGATGGCCAGCCTGGCGATGGCCGCCACCTTGCTCACCGTCGACCTCCTCATTCACTGGAACCTCGTCATTGCGGTCTACGAAGCGCTCGACGCCGGCGCCGTGGGCGGTGCCGCCCTGACCATCGCCCAACTGGGTTACCTGCCCAACCTGGCCGTGTTTGCGCTCGCCTGGACGTCCGGCTCCGGCTTCGCGCTCGGCGTCGGCTCCCATGCCGGGCCGCTGGACACCGCCGTCGGGCCACTGCCCTCCATCCCGGTCTTCGCCGCGTTGCCCTCCGGCGCGCTGGAGTACGGTTTCGTGGCCCTGGTGGTGCCGGCCCTCGCCGGTGTCCTGGCGGGCTGGTGGTTCCTGCGCGAAGGCGAAAACCACTTTGACGAATGGCTCTCCATCAAGGTCAAGGCGCGCTGGTTCACCGCCACGGTTTCCACCCTGGTCCTGGGTGCCATGACCGGGGCCGTGGCGGGGCTGCTGGCCGCCGCGCTGGCCTGGCTGGCACGGGGATCGGCCGGTATTGGCAGGCTCACGGACATCGGCCCGGACCCGCTGATGACGGCGCTGTTCGTCGGGGTGGAAGCCGGCATTGGCGTCGTGATCGGCTACGCAGCGGGGCCGTGGCTGGAACGCCGGCAGAAACTGCATGAGGCGGACCTGGAGCTGGCCGCCGAGTCCGACTAATCCGGCAGCTGCTCTAGCGCAGCTGGGTGGGCATCGACTTTTCCAGCTCCGTCCGGCAGGCCGAGGCGGCCTGCTGGGTGAGTGCATGCCGGGCGCATTGCTGGTAGTCCCGGATCTGGTTGAAAAACACCGCGGACACCATGATCATCAGGGCCATCACCACGGTGACCACCAGACCGGAGATGGTTCCAAAAAGCACGAGGCGGGATTCCCGCAGTTTCGTGGCGCGGACCAGGAGCAGGACTCCGAGCACCAGCCCCGCGACGGTCAGGAGCGCGGCCAGCCAAAGGTAGTTGACGTCCAACTGGAACACGAAGAACGCCCCGAGCACCGCCACGATGAACATGCGGAACAGGTTGTGCGTCCTGAGCAGCGACGCTTTTGCCGCCTCGCTCCGCGGATTCTGGTTCCGCGGGCTTCCGCCGGGTACGAGGGGTGAATTCATATTTTCCAGCGTACGCGAGCGGCCCCATAAGCTAAGGCAATGCGCATTGTTGTCCTCGTCTCCGGCACCGGCTCCAACCTCCAGGCCGTCATCGACGCCGTCAAGACCGGCGAGCTGGACGTTGAGCTAGCCGCCGTCGGGGCGGACCGGCCCGGAACCTACGGTGTGGAGCGCTCCGCCGCCGCCGGAATCCCCACGTTCGTGGTGGACTTCAAGGCCTACCCGGACCGCGCCGCCTGGAACGCCGCGCTCACCCGGGCCGTGGCCGAGTATCGGCCCGACGTCGTCGTCTCTTCCGGCTTTATGCGCATTGTCAGCGCGGACTTCATCGAGGCGTTCGGGGGCAAATACCTGAACACCCACCCGGCCCTGCTGCCAGCCTTCCCCGGCGCGCACGGCGTACGCGACGCCCTGGCCTACGGTGTGAAGGTCACGGGGTGCACGGTGCACTGGGCCGACGCCGGCGTGGACACCGGGCCGATCATCGCGCAGGAGGCGGTGACCGTGGCGGACGGCGACACCGAGGAAACCCTGCACGAACGGATCAAGATCGTGGAACGGCGGCTGCTGGTTTCGACCCTCAAGGCCCTCGCCGCCGCGGCGGCCGCCCCGTCCAACTAACTCGCATTAGTGGTCGTTTGAGCCCTCAACCGACCCCGACCGCGGGCCCGTTTGGCCGCACCAAGTAGTAGTCGGCTGAAAAGCGAGTACCGGTCCAAAAAGTCGGGTAGTACCGGGCGAAAGTCGAGTATTCTGCGGCAGGTTTTACTGCCCTCCGGGGCCATAGTCTGGCGCAATCTCATTCGTCTCTTGCGTCTCTGGGGGTACCTCGTGTCTCAGTTCAGCTTTTCAAAAACAAGTCCAAAAGTCCTGTGCCTGACCGCTGCGCTCGTTCTCGGGACGGGCGCCGTTTCGGCAGCCTACGCCGCCTCGACGACGTCCGGCACCGGCGAAATCAACGGCTGCTACAACATCAACAACGGCGGTCAGCTCCGGGTGCTGGCACCCGGACAAACCTGCGATCCGAAGAAGGAAACCGCCATCACCTGGAACGCGCAGGGCATCCAGGGCATCGCCGGTCCGCAAGGGATCCAGGGTGCCGTGGGACCCGTCGGCCCGCAGGGGATCCAGGGTCTGATCGGCCTCACCGGCGAGACCGGCGCCCAGGGCATCCAGGGCATCCAGGGGGAGAAGGGTGATACCGGGGCCACCGGTGAGACGGGGGCGACGGGCGCCAAGGGCGATACCGGCGACAAGGGTGACACCGGGGCGACCGGTGAGACGGGGGCGACGGGGGCCAAGGGCGATACCGGCGACAAGGGCGACACCGGTGCCCAGGGCGTCCAGGGCGAGAAGGGTGACACCGGAGCAACCGGCGCCCAGGGCCTCCAGGGCGAGAAGGGTGACACCGGTGCGACCGGCGCAACCGGTGCCCAGGGCCTCCAGGGCGAGAAGGGCGAGACCGGAGCCACGGGGGCGACCGGCGCGACGGGTGCCCAGGGCATCCAGGGCGAGACCGGAGCCATCGGCCCTGTTGGACCCGCCGGGGCCACCGGCGCAACCGGAGCCACGGGAGCTACCGGCGCGGCGGCATCCACGTCCGTGAGCACCGCGTCGGGCAGCGGTACCGCGTTCACCGTCACGGCGAGCTGCCCGGCCGGCAAGGTCGCCGTCGGCGGTGGCTTCGTGCTTAACAGCGGCAACGGCAATCAGGTGACGGCCAGCCAGCCCCTGGGGACCACCGGATGGTCCGTCACCCAAATCAAGAACAACGCCCTCACGGTATACGTGACCTGCATCCAGTAGGCCCATCCCCGGATGCCCTATCACGTATGGCTACTTCTGAGCCCTCAGAGCAACCATAGGTGATAGGGCATTCCGGCGTCCGGAGCCGGTGGGGAGCTACTCCAGCCGGCGCTGCTTGGTCTCCGGGGCGAAGAACGCCATCCACAGCACCGAGAGAAGCACCAGGCCGCCGGCCAAGGCGAAGGACGTGGCCAGTCCCAGCTCGGGCCACAGGAAGGCGGCGAAGACCAGCGGCCCGAAGCCGGCGCCGAGCCGGGAAAACGTCGAGGCCCAACCGAAGCCCGAGCCGCGCAGCTCTGTCGGGTACAGCTCCGATACATAGGCGTAGAGCACCGGGATCGCCACCTGCACCACGAAGCCGAACACGAGCAGCCAGAAGACGGCCGCCGTCGGGATATCCACGACGACGGCGACAATCACCAGCGTCAGCGCCGAGAGCGGGCCCGTAACGGCGAGGATCCACTTGCGACCCGTCCGCTCCACCAGCAGCGCGGCGACCACCACGCCCAGGAGGCCGACGGCGGCCATCGACGCCGTGGTGAGGAACGCCTTGTACTCCTCGAAGCCGGCGCCGATCAGGATCCGTGGCATCCAGGTCAGCGACAGGTAATAGACCAGCAGGATGGAAAAGAACAGGGCCCAAGCCGCCGTCGTGATCTTCCAGTTGAACTGCCAGAGCGCGCGAAGCTGGGTCCAGGCGCTGCCGGCGGAGAGCCGGGGTGCGTCCTGGGGTTCGGGCAGGCTGTAGACCCGGGCTTCGGCGCCGGTGGCCTCGACCAGGTCGTCGATCACCCTGGCGGCTTCCTCGCGGCGTCCCTTGCGGATCAGGAACAGCGGCGACTCCGGAACGCTGCGCCGGATCCAGAACACCAGCAGGGCGGGCAGCACCATGACCAGCATGGTGAGCCGCCAGTCCGCGAAGACGGCGACGAGTCCGGCCGAGACGAAGCCGCACAGCGCCGCGCCGATGGGCCACCAGCCGTCCATCGCAGTCAGGACCTTGCCGCGCTGCTTGCGGGGGGTGAACTCGCCCACCAGCGCGTAGTCCACCGGGATACAGCCGCCCAGGCCGAAGCCGGCCATGAACCGGAACACCACGAACCAGAGGAAGTCGGGGGAGAAGGCGCCGAGGACCGTGAAGATCGAGAAGATCAGCAAGGTGGCGGTGAAGGCCTTCTTGCGGCCGATGGTGTCCGCGATGGTGCCCCAGATGAAGGCGCCCAGGGCCATGCCGATCAGGTTCGACGTGCCGATCCACGCGGCATCGCCCGGGCTCAGCGACCAGTGCCTGGACAGCAGAGGAATGAGGATGCCGTTGAGCGTGACGTCCCAGGCATCGAACATGAAGCCCAGGCCGCCGATCAGGAAAATCCTGCCCTGGACCTTCCACCGCCACGGCAGTTCCTGGACCACCTGTTCGCCGCTGGGCACAGTGGTGTACGTATTCATCTCGGCCTCCTGTGAAAACTCTACGTCCCGGGGCGCGCCTGCCGTGAAGCTTCACACTCCGGCGCGCGGGCAGCCCTGCAGCCGTGACGCGATAAACTGGCCGCATCCCCACCACCCGCGGCCGCGCCGCGATATAAGACGGAGACTTTTGTGAGCTTTACGCAGCTTGACCGTGTATCCATCGACCGTGTTCCCATCCGCCGGGCCCTCATTTCGGTCTACGACAAGACCGGTCTGGAGGAACTCGCGAAGGGCCTGCACGAAGCCGGCGTCAAGATCGTCTCCACGGGCTCCACCGCCAAGAAGATCGCCGCCGCCGGAATCCCGGTCCAGGAAGTCGAAGAAGTCACCGGCTCCCCGGAAATGCTGGACGGCCGCGTCAAGACCCTGCACCCGCGCGTGCACGGCGGCATCCTCGCCGACCGCCGCGTCCCGGCGCACATGAAGACCCTCCAGGACATGGAGATCGAGCCGTTCGACCTCGTCGTCGTAAACCTCTACCCCTTTGTGGCGACCGTGAAGTCCGGCGCCGCACAGGACGACGTCGTCGAACAGATCGACATCGGCGGCCCCGCGATGGTGCGTTCTGCCGCGAAGAACCACGCCGCCGTCGCGATCGTGGTGGACCCGTCCTCCTACGGTGCCGTGGTGGAAGCAGCCTCCTCCGGCGGCTTTGACCTGAAGACCCGGCGCCGGCTCGCCGCCAAGGCGTTTGCGCACACCGCGAGCTACGACACCGCCGTGGCCACCTGGACCGCCAGCCAGTTCCTCGACGAGGACGGCGACGGCGTGATCGACTGGCCCGCCTACGCCGGCCTTGCCCTGGAGCGCTCCGAGGTGCTCCGCTACGGCGAAAACCCGCACCAGCAGGCGGCCCTCTACGTGGACAAGGCCGCTCCGGCCGGCATCGCGCAGGCCGACCAGCTGCACGGGAAGGCCATGAGCTACAACAACTTCGTCGACGCCGACGCCGCCCTCCGCGCCGCCTACGACTTCGACGAGCCCGCCGTCGCCATCATCAAGCACGCCAACCCCTGTGGCGTGGCCGTTGGCTCCGCCTCCGCCGCGGACCCGATCGCCGACGCCCACGCCAAGGCCCACGCCTGCGACCCGGTCTCCGCGTTCGGCGGCGTGATCGCGGCCAACCGCACCGTTACCGCCGGCATGGCCCGGACCGTGGCCGGCATCTTCACCGAGGTCGTTATTGCCCCGGGCTTTGAGGACGAGGCCGTCGAAATCCTGTCCAAGAAGAAGAACATCCGCCTGCTGACCCTGCCCGAGGGCTACGGCCGCTACCCGACCGAGTTCCGCCAGGTCTCCGGCGGCATGCTGGTCCAGGCCACGGACAAGGTCGACGCCGAGGGCGACAACCCGGCCAACTGGACCCTCGCTGCGGGCGACGCCGCAGACGCCGCGACCCTGGCCGACCTCGCCTTCGCCTGGACCGCGTGCCGGGCGGCCAAGTCCAACGCGATCCTGCTCGCTGCCGACGGTGCCGCCGTCGGAATCGGGATGGGTCAGGTCAACAGGCTCGATTCCTGCCGGCTCGCCGTCGAACGGGCCAACACCCTCGGGGTTTCGGTGAGCTCCGATGTGGAGGGCGCCGGCGGGGCCTCCAACGCCGATGCCACCGGCGCCCCCGAACGGGCCCGGGGCGCCGTCGCAGCGTCGGACGCGTTCTTCCCGTTCGCCGACGGCCTGCAGATCCTGATCGACGCCGGTGTCCGCGCCGTCGTGCAGCCCGGCGGCTCCGTCCGGGACGAGGAAGTCATTGCCGCCGCCAACGCCGCGGGGATCACGATGTACTTCACCGGCGCGCGCCACTTCTTCCACTAGGTTCCGCTAGGGGACATGCTCAACGGCTGCTCCGAAGAATGGACATGCCCTTCCTTCCGGGAGGGCATGTCCATTTTTTGTGGCGTTTCGGGGTGCGGGGTTGTGGGGGAAGCGCGTGGTTTGATGCTGCGGGGTCCGGGCGGGCGACGCCGACGAGCATGCCCATTCTTCGCGCCCAGGGATGGGCATGAGCGTCAGGGCCGACGGACATGCCCATTCTTCGCGCCCAGGGATGGACATGAGCGTCAGGACCGACGGACATGCTCATTCTTCGCGCCCGTGAATGGACATATGTAGGTTATGTCCACCGGTCGGCCCGAGCGATGGGCATGCCCGGTGCAGGGCGGCCCCAGCGATGGGCATGTCCATTCGCGGGTCCAGGGTCCAGGGTCCAGGGCCTAGAGCCCAGCACCCAGCAGCCAGCAACCGCAGGCACACAGCAACGCGGGGTCTCTTGCCGCCCTGTCGAGGGGGTTGGGCGGCAAGAGCCCCGCGTCGCTTTTTCCTTTCCTGGGTTGAGGGTTTCTCGGGGATGAGGGTTTAGGAAGCTGCGGCGGTCGTGTAGGCCTGCTGGATGACAGAGCCCCAGTACGGGCCGTACATAACGGTGGAACGGGTGCCGTAGCCGTAGCTGTTGATGGAGTTCTGGTAGCCGGAGGAGCTGGTGCCGATGAACCAGGGGCCGCCGGAGGATCCGCCGGTCATGTCGCAGGGGATGCCCTGGGCGTTGAACTGCGGGTTGTTCGGGTCATCGGAGGCCGGGCCGGTGCAGCTGACCAGGGACTGGCCGTCGAACGGCGAGGCGGCGGGGTAGCCGTAGGACTTGTAGGTGAGGCCGCGGGCGGCGTTGAACTGGACGCCGGAGGAACCGACGACGTCGGACAGGTTCTGTCCGTTCAGCGGGGTGACGACGGCGAACCCGGTGTCGTACTGCATGTCCCCGGCCGAGCTCCACTGGGTCGTGGTGTAGAGGGCCTTGGCAGCCCATTTGCCGTAGGGCGCGGCGCCGTTGAGGTAGGCCGGGACGAAGACGAAGTTGGTGGCGAACGCCCCTGGGCCCTCGTTGACGCAGTGGCCGGCGGTCGAGACCGTGCTCTTGTTGCTGGCGCTGACTGAGTTGCCGGAGCAAACGTAGTTGCTGCCGCCCATGGTGAAGAACACTTTTCCGATGTTGGAGACCGGGGACTCGTCCGCATGCAGGGTTGTCTTGCCCCGGGCAGCCTTGCCGGAAATCTGGGTGCTCGAGCCCTTCTCCACCGTGGCGGCCGGGGACTTGTTGCCGCGGGCCAGCGCCTTGTTGGCCAACACATCACCCGGGATCGCGGACTTCATGCGCTCGGGCGTCCAGTACTCGGCAGCCTGGGCGCCGTCGAGGGACTGGCTGGCCACCAGCGAAGTTTCCTTGTCCTGCGCTGCGGGGGCAGGTGTGGCCGACGCGGAGCCGGCCGCGCAGACCGCCAGGAGTGCGGCGGCGGAGAGGCTGAGGAGGCTGGTGGCCAGAGTCTTGGGTGTTCTCATGGGTGTCCTAACCGGGAGGAATGCGGGGCGGTCAGCCGGGGCGGGCCGCTGTGATGGGTTAGAAACTACGTCAACTTGACGAATGGGTAAAGCGATCTGTCAACATTTGTCACGCAAGATTTCCGCAAAGTTACTGCGGTTTCGGTGTCACGCGGGCCCGGGAGCCCGTCCCGGATAGCCGCCAATGCGGCCAACTCGGGTAAGTTAGAGCCGTTGAGATAACAAAGATTTCCGCAGACTTTCAGGGAGACGCCCGAGCAATGGCCAAGATTATCTATACCCACACCGACGAAGCGCCGATGCTGGCCACCTATTCGTTCTTGCCGATTGTCGAGGCGTTCGCCTCGACGGCCGGTGTGGAAGTGGAGACCCGCGACATTTCGCTAGCCGGCCGCATCATCGCCGTCTTCGGCGATTACCTCACCGAAGAGCAGCGCGTCAGCGACGCCCTGGCCGAACTGGGCGAGCTCGCCAAGACGCCCGAGGCCAACATCATCAAGCTGCCCAACATCAGCGCCTCCGTGCCGCAGCTGAAGGCCGCCATTGCCGAGCTGCAGGGCCAGGGCTACGCCCTGCCGGACTACCCGGACAACCCCGCCTCGGACGAGGAGACGGACGTCCGCTCCCGCTACGACAAGATCAAGGGCTCCGCCGTGAACCCGGTGCTCCGCGAGGGCAACTCCGACCGCCGCGCGCCGCTCTCGGTCAAGAACTACGCCCGCCAGAACCCGCACAGCATGGGCGCCTGGTCCCCGGAATCGAAGACCAACGTCGCCCACATGGATGCCGACGACTTCCGCTCCAACGAGAAGTCCGTCGTGATCGAGGCTGACACGAACCTCAAGATCCAGCTGGTCAAGGAAGACGGCACGGTCAAGGTCCTCAAGCGGGCCTTCCCCGTGCTGGCCGGCGAGGTCATCGACGGTACCGTGATGCGCGCCGCCGCACTGGACAGCTTCCTCGCCGCCCAGGTTGCCCGAGCCAAGGAAGAGGGCGTGCTCTTCTCCGCACACCTGAAGGCCACCATGATGAAGGTCTCGGACCCGATCATCTTCGGCCACGTCGTCAAGGCGTACTTCTCCGAGCTCTTCGCCACCTACGGCGAGCAGATCGCCGCGGCCGGCCTCAGCCCCAACAACGGCCTGGCCTCCATCCTCAACGGCCTCGAAGACCTGCCGGAGGAAATCCGCGACGACGTCGCGGCGGCCATCCAGAAGGGGCTCAACGACGGCCCCGAGCTCGCCATGGTTGACTCGGACAAGGGCATCACCAACCTGCACGTGCCGTCCGACGTCATCGTCGACGCTTCGATGCCGGCCATGATCCGCAGCTCCGGTCACATGTGGGGCCGCGACGGCCAGGAGGCCGACACCCTCGCCGTCCTGCCGGACAGCAGCTACGCCGGCATCTACCAGGTCGTCATCGACGACTGCCGTGCCAACGGCGCCTTCGACCCGACCACCATGGGCACCGTCCCGAACGTCGGCCTGATGGCCCAGGCGGCCGAGGAATACGGCAGCCACGACAAGACCTTCGAGATCCAGTCCGCCGGCACCGTCCAGGTGGTCGACGACGCCGGCACCGTGCTGATCGAGCACCAGGTTGCCCCCGGCGACATCTGGCGCGCCTGCCAGACCAAGGACGTGCCGATCCGCGACTGGGTCAAGCTGGCCGTCACCCGCGCCCGCGCCTCCGCCACCCCGGCCGTCTTCTGGCTGGACAAGACCCGCGCCCACGACGCCCAGATGATCGCCAAGGTCGAGGAATACCTCAAGGACCACGACACCGAAGGCCTGCAGCTGGAAATCATGTCCCCGGATGAGGCCACGGCCTTCACCCTGGCACGCCTGCGCAAGGGCGAGGACACCATCTCGGTCACCGGCAACGTGCTCCGCGACTACCTCACGGACCTGTTCCCGATCCTCGAACTCGGCACCAGCGCCAAGATGCTCTCGATCGTCCCGCTGATCAACGGCGGCGGTCTGTTCGAGACCGGCGCCGGCGGCTCCGCCCCCAAGCACGTCCAGCAGCTGCTCAAGGAAAACCACCTGCGCTGGGACAGCCTGGGCGAGTTCCTGGCCCTCGCCGTGAGCTTCGAGCACCTCGCGACCACCACGGGCAACGCCCGCGCACAGGTCCTGGCGGACACCCTGGACCGCGCCACCGGCACGTTCCTGCTGGAGGACAAGTCGCCCAAGCGCAAGGCCGGCGAGCTGGACAACCGCGGCAGCCACTTCTACCTCGCCAAGTTCTGGGCCGACGAGCTGGCACGCCAGAAGGACGACGCCGAGCTGGCCGCCGCCTTCGCCGCGGTCTCCGACGCGCTGAGCTCCAACGAGGAGACCATCGTCGGCGAACTGCTCTCCGTGCAGGGGTCCCCGGTCGACATCGGCGGCTACTACCGTCCGGACGAGGACAAGGTCTCCGCCGTGATGCGGCCCTCGGCCAAGTTCAGCGACGTGCTGTCCCTGCTGGGCTAGCCTCCGCAACGACTCCGCAATAACTCCGCAATAACAAGGGCGCACCGGGAGGACCCGGTGCGCCCTTGGGCGTTTAAGCGGCCCCCGCGTCAGCGGTCGGAGGCCCTGCGGTTGCGGCGGTCGTCGGTTGTGCCGCCGTCGAAGGCCGGTTCGGTGGCCATGTCCGGATCGGTGTTCAGCGACCCGGAGGCGCCGACGACGTCGTAGCCGGTGTCGGTCAGCAGCGGCGCCGCGGGCAGCTGCCCATCCACCTCGCCGCCGCTCACGCGCTCGCGCCAGGCGCCCGTTTCGAAGTCCCGGCCCTCAATGAAAGTCTTGAACCGCCGCAGGTCTGCGCCGACCTGCCGGGAGTCGAGGCCGACGGCTGCGCCGATTTTCTCGGTCGCCGAGCCGGGCTCCCAGCTGAGTTCGACGTCGACCCTGGTTTCCGCCGGTCCGAGTTCCGCGAACCGCACGGTGCCTGCGTTGCGGGGACCGTCAAGGCTCTCCCACGACACCTGCCGGTCGGGGTCCTGATTGGTGATCCGGGCGTCGTAGTCGCGCTTGACCCCGCCGATGCTGGTCTGGAAGTGGACCGTGGTGTCGTCGAGTTGCCTGACGGCGTCGACGCCGCTCATGAACTGCGGGAAGTCCTCAAACTGGGTCCACTGGTTGTAGGCCTGGCTCAGGGGAACGTTCACATTGATGGATTCCTGGACTGTTGCCATGCTTGCTTCACTCCTTCAGTCGGCGGCCGGCAGGCCGGTTTCGGCCTGACTGACCAAGCTAGCCGGAACCGGCGGATAGGGAAAGCCGGGAGTGGCTAGCCGCCGCCTTTGCCTTTTCCCTTAGCTTTGCCGTTATCAGCGGGGGCCGGTGCGGGCGCCGGCGCCTGGGCCGCTGTCTGATCCGCGGCCGCCTTTGCTGCCGCTTCCTGGGCGGCGGCTTGGGCTGCCGCGGCGGCCTTCGCAGCCTCGGCCGCGGCCGCCTGTTGTTGGGCGATCTTGGCCGTGAGATCGGCGCGGACAACATCAACGGACGCCTTGATGCTCTGGTGGCGTTTGAAGGACACCTTTCCGTCCGCGGCGGCCGCATCGAGCTTGGTCATAAGTTCGTCCAGGAGCTTCAGCGCGCCGGCAGAGTCCTCGGTGGCCGCCGCCTCGGTGACGGCGAGGACCTGGGACTGGAGTTGTGTGGCCGCCCCGCCGTCCAGTTCGGGCGCCGTCCCGGCACAGCCGGAGAGCGAGCCCGCGACCAGGACGGCCGTCAGCACGGGTGCGGCCAGTGCTGGGCTCCAACGCCGTGTGCTTTTGCCGATCATGGTTGCACGCTCTTCTGCAGTTGTTTCAGGTGTTCCCCCAGGTCGCCGGTGACGGCGGGGTAGGGGACGACGGCGGGTGCGGGCTTCGGTGCGGCCAGGATGGTGGCGGCGACGGCGATTGCCGCAAGGAGTGCGAGCACGGCCAGGACCAGGGCGACCTTAGTGCGCCGCCGGCTCGCACGGAACCGGGTGAGCCAGCGGGAGGGGACGCTGCGGCCGTCTGAACGGCCGGCAGCCGGGCCGTCGGGGTTCAGGGCGTAGCGGGGGTGCGATTGCCCGTCCAGGCGGGGAGCGGCGCCGACGGAATCCTGGGCGGTGTTCCGTGTGATTCCGGGACCCGTGTCCTGCGCTGACCGCGGAGCCCTGGCGGGCGGGGCAGGCAGCACCCGGGTGCGCTCTTCGGCCAGGGCACCCGGCAGCGAGTCCGGGGAGATCAGCGCCTGGCGCAGGGCCGACTCCAGCTCGGCGGCCGCCGGACGGTCCAAGGGGTCCAGCGCGGTCATCGCCCGGATCAGCGTGGCCCACTCCGCCGGAACACTGTCCGGAATGACCGGGGCACGGTGCAGCCGGGCCACCGCGGACTCGACGGCGCTTCCCGGGTATTCGACCGAACCCTTGATGCACTCCAGCAGGACCAGGCCGAGCGAGTAGATGTCGCTGGCCGGACCCATGTCTGCGCCGCGGGCCTGCTCGGGGCTCAGGTACGCCGCCGTACCCACCATGGTGCCGGTAGCGGTGAGCCGGGTTCCGTCCACGATCCTGGCAATGCCGAAATCGGTCAGCTTCGGCCGTAGCGGCTCGCCCGGCCGGACCTGCACCAGCAGCACATTCGCCGGCTTGATGTCGCGGTGGATGATGCCGAGGGAGTGGACGTAGGCGAGGGCATCCGCGAGTCCCGCGCCGATGACAGCAAGTTCGTCGAGCGGCACGGGACTGTGCCGGATCCGGCTCCGGAGGTCCTGGCCGTCCACCAGTTCCATGGTCAGGAAGGGCCTCGGCTCCTCCGGGATCCGCGTGTCTGTGCCGGCGTCGAACAGCGTCACCAGGCTCGGATGGTTCAACGTGGCCAGCAGTTCGATTTCGGCCTGCTGCCGCTTGAGCTCATCGGCATCGGCGGACTGCGGAGCGAACAGCTTCAGCGCGACGTCCCGGCCCAGGTTCTCGTCCCGGGCCGAGTACACGGAGGCCATACCGCCCCGGCCGACCACTTCCCCAAGCCGGTAGCGGCCGCTCAGAATCTCTGTCGTGACCTCGCTGGGCGAAGCGTCCACGATGTTACCCCGTCCCTCTCATCGGCGCCGTGGTGGCGCCCCTAAAGAATAATACGGGTACGGGTATCGCGGTCCAGCATGGCGCTGTTCCGCCCACCTGGCATAGGGGTTGATGTATCCACCTTTCACTCGTAGGGAAGAGGCTTCGCCATTGCCTGTGAGGCCGTTGGATCCCCCAGCGGACCCAACGACATCGCTCCGGCGGTTAAGGGACCAGGACAGGAGCGGCCACGCGCTACGGCGGACGTTCTGCGTGCGGGGGTCTCACTTGGGTGCGGCGAAGCTGAAGGGATGCGCGAGGGGCCGGCGCGGGCCGGTTCGCCGACGGCGCTGAGACGGGGCGCCTAGGCGAAGCGGGGGTGCCGTTGATCCGGTCGCGGACTGTGAGGTCCATGGGAAATTCTCCTGAATGACTGATGGCGGGCGCACATGGCAGCCCGAAGGACCGTGCTCTGCGCAGGAAATTGGCAGAGAACGGCCCTTCTAGTCAGGAGAAGATCCGGGATCGGCGGCGTCAGCAGGATGGACGTGCTGGAGCGGACCGCTGATCGGGTCGGCGCCCATGGGGGGAATGAAGAACAGTGAACCCGGCAGCCAGGCCAGGGCGCCGGACGTGCCGCTGGAGGCGGCTCCGCTGCCAGAACCCGAGCCCGGCACCGGCGGCAGGGCACTGGGCGCCGGGAGGCCGGTTCCGCCACCCCAAGGGCGCGGGCCGTCGTTCCCGCCGGCCGGCGCCGCCGGCGCGGCCGGGGTGTTGCCGCCGGACGGGACGGGGCTGGCGGGTACTGGGTTCTCTGCGGGCGGGGCGCTGGCCGGACTGCCCGCGGCGTGAGGTTCCGGCAGGACCATGAGCGGAACATAGGCCTGGCGTACGGTCGCGTATCCGGTCGAATTGGCCATGCCGGGCTGGGGCTGCGCTGCCGCCCCGGGGCCGCAGGCCAGCGCGGGGTCGGCAGGGGACACGGCCGCCACCGTTTCCATCGGCAGGACAAGGAGCACCGGCGCCGGCGCCGCCGGGGTGGTCACGGGGGCGGGCGCAGGGACAGGGACAGTCGGCGTCGTACCGGGCACCGCGGGCCCGGGAGCCGGCACCGCCGGGACCCCACCGGGCAGCGGCGCCGTCGGTGTTGTGCCAGTCGCGGGCTGGCCCACCGGGAGCGTGGGGTCCGGGGCCGGTTGAACCACCGGGACACCTGGCAGGCCGCCAGGGTCCTGAGCCGGGTCGGTCACCGGATCCGGGGCCGGGAGGGCAGGGTCGACGACCGGCGGCGCGGGTGCGGGCTCAGGGACGGGGGCTGGCGCCGGTGCTGGCGCAGGGGCAGGGGCAGGAACGGGGGAGGGAGCACGTGACGGGGCGGGGGCGGGGGGGGGGCAGGCGCGGGAACGGGGGCAGGCTCCGCAGGCGGAGAGGCCACCGGCCCGGTTGCTGGCGGGACCGGGGCGGGCTCTCAGCCGCGGGCGGGGCAGGGGCCGGCGCTGGGGCTGCGGGCGGTGCCGGCAAGGTCACCGGCACGACGGGCGGGGCCGGCTGCGCCACGGGCGGGGCCGGCTGCGCCACGGGCGGGGGCGGCAGGGCCGGAGGCATCGGAGCCGGTGGCAGGTCCGGGACGATTGCCGGCAGCGTCGGGGCGGGCGCCACTGGAATCGGGGCCGGCAAACTGGGCTCCGTCACGTCGTCCGTCATCGGCAGCTGGATCATGGCCGCAATCGAAGTACTCGAGGTACTCGGAACGGTGCTGGAGACCGTGAGTCCGTCGGCGCTCGCGGCTGCGGCAGAGAGCGCCAACCACGTCAGCGCGGCCGCTATGGCAAGCAACACGGTCCGCACGATGCGGCGCGCAGGGGAGGGGCTCGCTGCTGATTGCATGCGCAACACCCCTCCCCGAAATCTATCGACGATTGGTCTACAGCCTAAGTCCGGGGGCCGGGGCTAGTCCATAGCGGACGGTAAATTTGGCCGCCGCAGAGCCGTGATTTCGGCCCGCGAATCCAGCGCCGTAGCCGCCGCGGCCGCCCCCCCACAGACCCTGGTCAGTGCAGGTCGTTCGGGTAGCTCACTCCCAGCTGCGCGCGGACGCCGTCGAACAGCCGCATGGTGTTGAGCGAATCCTCCAGCGGCATGACCGGGCTTTCGGTGAGGCCCTGCTGAATGCAGCGTGTGACCTCGCGGAGTTCATAGCTGTAGCCGCGCCCTACCACGCTGAACCGCTCGGTGCGCGGCTCGTCGAAGCCCACCCGCACCAGGAGTTCCTTCGGGTTGTTGATCGACCCCAGGCTCTGCAGGAAGCCACCGCTGCCGGCCACGGTGGCAACGCGGGGGCCGTGGGCCAGGAGCGAGGACGTGAGCTGGGCCTGGGCGCCGTGGTGGTAGCCCAGGGTCAGCGCGTTCTGGGCGTCCACGCCGTCGTCGTTGAGCCAGCCGGTGGCACTGACCGTCTGCGGGAACCCGAGCGTCCCGAGCGCCCACAGCAGCGGGTAGACCGTGATGTCCAGCAGGGCGCCGCCGCCGTCGCGCGGCGCCCAGAGCCTGGACGTGGGGGAGTACGGGGCGGGGAAGCCCAGGTCGGCGGCGACCCACTTGACTTCGCCGATCTCGCCGGAGGTGGCGATTTCAAACGCCCGCTGCATGCTGGGCACGAACCGGCTCCACATGGCTTCCATCAGGAACAGGCCCCTGTCCCGCGCCAGCTCCACCAGCTCGGAGGCCTCCCGGGCATTGATGGTGAGGGCCTTCTCGCACAGCACGTGTTTGCCAGCCGCCAGGGCCGCCCGCGCAATCGTGTGATGCTGGGCGTGCGGTGTGGCGACGTAGACGACGTCGACGGCGTCGTCGGCCAGCAGCCGTTCATAACCGGCCGACCCGTCCTGGTCGCCGTACGCCCGGGCGAAGCCGTAGTCGGCCGCGAATGCGTCGGCCGCGGCCTGGCTGCGCGAGCTCACCGCGTACAACTCCGCATCGGCCAGGAGCTCAAGGTCCCGGGTCACCGCGGCGGCAATGCCGCCGGTGGCGACCACGCCCCACCGCAGCCTGGCGCCGGTGGCCGTCCGCGGGTCTTGGTCCGGCTGGCTGAACAGCCACGGGGTGGCGATGGGGGCAGACATGGTGTCATCTTCTCACCCCGTGGCCCACGCGGCCCGGGGACTTTCCGCTGCGGTTTCGGACAGCTGCACCCCGGGCCCGGCCTGCCTGTGTCCGATTCCGTAGCGGAATGCCGTCCCCGGCGCACAAAAGAGCCCCGGCCCTCCCCTGACCGAATTGGTCAGCGGGGGGAGCCGGGGCCCTAATGGTGGAGCGTTGAGACTACTTGGTCAGCGGTCCGAGTACCGGATCGTCGACGTAGGCCGTCTTAACGTTTTCCTTGGTCACGATGACCGGCTGCAGCAGGAACGCCGGAACGGTCTTGACCTTGTTGTTGTAGGACTTGTCATCGTTGATCTCAGGCTTCTTGCCGGCCTGGATGTCCTTGACCATGGTGATCGCGTGCTCGACGAGCTTGCGGGTGTCCTTGTTGATGGTGGAGTACTGCTCACCGGCGAGGATCGACTTGACCGACTCGACCTCGGAGTCCTGGCCCGTGATGACCGGCAGCGGCTTGCCGGCGGCCTTGACAGAGGTCAGGACCGCGCGGGCCAGCGTGTCGTTCGGGGACAGCACGCCGTCGAGCGTGGCGCTGCCGTAGCTGCCGGTCAGCAGGGTGTCGGCACGACGCTGGGCGTTCTCAGCCTTCCAGCCCTGGATAACGGCCTGCTCGAAGGACGTCTGGCCGGACAGGACCTTGAGGGTACCGTCGTCGATCTTCGGCTTGAGCACCTTCATGGCACCGTCGAAGAAGACCTTGGCGTTGGCGTCATCGGGGGAACCGGCGAACAGTTCGATGTTGTACGGGCCCGTCGGCTTCTTGGCCTTCATGCCGTCCAGCAGGGCCTGGCCCTGCAGCTCGCCGACCTTGAAGTTGTCGTAGGCGACGTAGTAGTCGACGTTGTCGGTGTTCAGGAGCAGACGGTCATACGCGATGATGGTGGCGCCGGCGTCCTTGGCCTGCTTGAGCTGGGTACCCAGCTGGGCGCCGTCGATGGCACCCACGATGATGACCTTGGCACCCTTGGTGACCATGGCGCTGATCTGGTTCTGCTGCTCCGAGACGCCGCCGTTGGCGAACTGCACATCTGCCTTGAAGCCAGCACCATTGAGGCCATCGTTGAACAGCTTCTCTGCCAGCACCCAGTTTTCACTGGTCTTCTGGGGGAGCGCGACGCCGATCGAGGAGTTCTTGGGGAACGCCTCACCGCCGCTTGCGCCACCGGAAGTTCCGCTGTCGGAACGGCCGCAGGCTGTCAGCGCCAGTGCCGCAATAGCAGCGATCGCTGCTGCCTTTCCTGCTTTACCAATCAGTTGCATTGCTTGGTTCACTTTCTATAGATGGTGTTCGGAGAATCGGGGTTCCAGGGCCAGGAAGCGTTCAGGATTCCTTGGCGATGACCTCTTTGGTGGAAGTGGTTTCGTCGGGCCTGTTTTCGCTGCTGCGGCCGAAGTTCTTCATCATCATGCCGATGATCGACTTCTTGCCCTGGGTCTTGTTGTAGACATCGAAGGCGACGGCGATCAGAAGCACGAGGCCCTTGATGATCTGGGTGAGGTCGGCGCCGACGCCGAGGAGCTGGAGGCCGTTGTTCAGCACGGCCATCACCAGACCACCGACGATCGAGCCGATCACGGTGCCGACGCCGCCGGTCACCGCGGCGCCGCCGATGAAGACGGCCGCGATCGCGTCGAGTTCCCAGCCGACGCCGTCGAACGGGCCGGAGGCGGTGGAGCGGCCAACGAAGATCATGCCGGCGAGGCCGGCCAGGATCGACATGTTCATCATCACCAGGAAGTTGACCTTCTTGGACTGCACGCCGGAGAGTTCGGCGGCGTGGCGGTTGCCGCCGACGGCGTAGACGTGGCGGCCGATGATGGTCTTGGAGGAGATGAAGCCGTAGATCAGGACGAGGACGGCCAGGATCAGGCCCGGAATCGGGAACGAGGTGCCGGGGCGGCCGGTCGCGAACAGGTACGTCGCGTAGAGGATGGCGCCACAGATCAGGACGAGCTTCGTGACGGTGACCCAGGCCTCCGGAACCTCGGCGCCCAGGGCCTTGGCCTTGCGGCGGGAGCGGATCTCGCTGAACACCACGAAGGCGGCGCCGAGCAGGCCCAGCAGCAGGGTGAGGTTGTTGTAGCCGGTGTTGGGCCCGAATTCAGGCAGGTAGCCGGAACCGATGTACTGGAAGTCGTTCGGCACCGGGATGGTGTTGGACTTGCCGACGAACTGGTTGAAGCCGCGGAAGAGCAGCATGCCGGCCAGCGTGACGATGAAGGCAGGAATGCCGACGTAGGCGGTCCAGAAGCCCTGCCAGGCCCCGATCAGGGCTCCGAGCAGCAGGCCAAGCAGGATGCCGGCGTACCACGGGATGCCCCAGTCGCGGATCATCAGGGCGACACTGACGCCCACGAACGCGGCGACCGAGCCAACCGAGAGGTCGATGTGGCCGGCGATGATCACCAGCACCATCCCGATCGCGAGGATCAGAATGTAGGAGTTGCCATTGAAGAGGTTGATGACGTTGCCCGGGGTGAGCGTGCGGCCCTCTGTAAAAATCTGGAAGAAGACGATCAATGCAACCAGGGCGAAGATCATGCCGAATTGGCGGGTGTTGCCGCCAAAGAGCTTCTTGAGCGCGTTCATTTTGTCAGTCCTTGTTGTCCGGAATGTTCTGGATGGTCCAGAGGGTCAGGCGGTCTTGCGGGCGGAAGTCATGAGCTTCATGAGGCTTTCCTGGCTGGCTTCCTCTTTGTTCAGCACGCCGGTGATGGCGCCTTCGAAGATGGTGTAGATGCGGTCGGAGAGACCCAGCAGTTCGGGAAGCTCCGAGGAGATGACAATGACGCCCTTTCCCTGGTTGGCCAGTTGCTGGATGATGCCGTAGATCTCGTACTTGGCGCCGACGTCGATCCCGCGAGTGGGTTCATCCAGGATCAGCAGGTCCGGGTCGGTGAACATCCACTTCGCCAGCACCACCTTCTGCTGGTTGCCGCCGGAGAGCTTGGCCACGCCTTCCTCCACGGACGGCGTCTTGGTGCGCAGCGACTTGCGGTACTGCTCCGCGACGGTGAATTCCTTGTCCGCGTCGACGACGTTGTGCTTGCTGATCTTTTTCAGCGCGGCCGAGACCGTGGTGGCCTTGATGTCGTCCAGCAGGTTCAGGCCCAGCGACTTGCGGTCCTCGGTGACGTAGCCGAGGCCGGCGTCGATCGCCTGCTTGACGGTCTTCAGGTGCAGTTCCTTGCCGTCCTTGTAGACCTGGCCGGAGATGAACCGGCCGTAGGAGCGGCCGAAGAGGGAGCGCGCGAGCTCGGTGCGGCCGGCGCCCATCAGCCCGGCGAAGCCGACGATCTCGCCGCGGCGGACGAAGAAGTTTGAGTTCTTGCAGACCAGCCGGTCCTGGATCTGCGGGTGGCCCACGTTCCAGTTCTTGACCTCGAAGAACTTCTCGCCGATCTTGGGCTCGTGGTCCGGGAACCGGGATTCCAGGGTCCGGCCCACCATGCCCTTGATGATGCGGTCCTCGTCGACGCCGTCGGCCTTGACGTCGAGGGTCTCGATCGACTTGCCGTCGCGGATGATCGTGATGGAGTCGGCGATCTGCTCGATCTCGTTGAGCTTGTGCGAAATGATGATCGAGGTGATGCCCCGGCCCTTCAGGCCCAGGATCAGGTCCAGCAGGTGCTGGGAGTCCGACTCGTTCAGGGCCGCGGTGGGCTCGTCCAGGATGAGGAGCTTCACCTTTTTGTTGAGCGCCTTGGCGATTTCGACCAGCTGCTGCTTGCCGACGCCGATTTCCTTCACCGGGGTGTCCGGGTCCTCGCGCAGGCCCACCCGGGCGAGCAGTTCGGTGGAGCGGATCCGCGCCTCGGCCCAGTCGATCACGCCGCGCTTGGTCGGCTCGTTGCCCAGGAAGATGTTCTCCATGATGGACAGTTCCGGGATGAGCGCCAGTTCCTGGTGGATGATCACGATGCCGGCGTGCTCGCTGGCGCGGATGTCCTTGAACTGCTGGACTTCGCTCTGGTAGACGATGTCGCCGGTGTAGCTGCCGTAGGGGTAAACGCCCGAGAGCACCTTCATGAGGGTGGATTTTCCGGCGCCGTTTTCGCCGCAGATGGCGTGGATCTCGCCGGCCTTCACCCGCAGGTTCACCTCGGCCAATGCTTTAACGCCGGGGAACTCTTTGGTGATGGAGCGCATCTCGAGAATTACCGGATCGCTGTGCGTGTTGAGGGACGTCATCTGCCCTTACGCCTCCAATGCATGACTTCGTTGTCCGCCCCTGCAAACCGCAGGGCCGTCTGATGGAAAAGTAAACTGGATCACGCCGTTGTCGTCAAGTCTTTAACGCAACAGCAAGATAACGGCTGCTTTAGTTTCGCCGGATTCCGGCGTGCTGGAACACCAGGGCTGTCGCCCCGAGGGCCTCGGCCCGGTCTCCGAGCGAGGACATCGTCAGGGTGGTGGTCTCGCCGATGACGGGTACCGCGTGGCGCACCAGGCCGCGCCGGATTGGGTCCAGCAGCAACTCGCCGAGCCCCGCCAGCGGGCCTCCGACCACAATCACCTCGGGGTTGATGAGGTTCGCGACATTGCCCAGCGCGCGGCCGACGGCGAGGCCGGCGTCGTCCACGACGCGGAGGGTGGCGGAGTCGCGGGCGAGGGCCTTGCGGACGATGTCCTCGGCGGTCAGCGGCTTGTCCTCGCCCCGGCCCAGGAGTTCGATCATGGTGGTGGTGGAGGCGATCGTTTCCAGGCAGCCCCGGTTGCCGCAGCGGCAGACGAGGCCATGCTCGTGGATCGTCGCGTGGCCGATTTCGCCGGTGATGCCGACGTTCCCGTAGTAGGGCATGCCGTTCAGGATCAGCCCGGCGCCGATGCCCGAGCCGATCTTCAGGAACATCAGGTTGCTGATGCCGGTGTGCGGGCCCCAGGTGACTTCGGACAGGGCGCCGAGGTTGGCGTCGTTGTCCACAAAAACCGGTAGATCCAGCGCTTCCTCGAGCCGTTGGAGGATGTTGATGCCCACCCACTCGGGCAGGATGGCCCCCTGCGCCACGGTGCCGGTGCGGCGGTCGATCGGGCCCGGGATGCCGACGCCGGCGCCCACCAGGGCGCTGCGTTCCACACCGCTTCCGGCGAGCAGCCGGTCCAGCACGGCGACGGCGGCGGCGATGCCTTCCTCGGCGTGGTGGCCCAGCGGCAGCAGGACCGATTCTTCCGCGACCACGTGGTAGCTGAGCGAGGCCAGGAC